>JAHJAR010000277.1 GCA_018814045.1 Planctomycetota bacterium
AGTCTTCAACGGGCCAAAGCGCGCATCCGGCGGATCACGCGCCGCAACCGGGGCGTGAGCCTCGATCGGATGATCTCGGAACTCAACTCGTTCTTGACGGGTTGGGTGACGTACTTCCGCAACGCGGCGTGTCGCAGTCACTTGCGTGACCTCGACGGCTGGCTGCGGCGGAAACTGCGCTGTGTGCGCCTCAAGCAGCGTAAGCGGGTCAAGGCCATCGCCGACTACCTGGGCAACCTCGGCGTTCCGCCGCGGCGGGCTTGGGCAACGGCGGCGTGCGGCCAGGGCTGATGGCGCCTGTCCAACCTGCCGGCGGCGAAAGAAGCAAAGAAGCGCTGTCGGACGCCTGGTTCCAGCGTCAAGGGCTGCTGACGCTCGTCCCCCGACATGCCGCGTTGCAACACTAAAGGAAACCGCCGGATGCGCTGAGTACGTCCGGTGGTGTGGGAAGACGGGGTCGCGAGACCCCCTCCTACCCGATGGGGCTGGATCTGGGCACGCGAGCTCGGTGGACGCAGAAGCGAACACTCATCACCTTGCCCGAGCGGCGCGCTGGACGCAGAATAGCACGGCCGGGCAGAACCTGTTGCCAGGGTGATTCTTGAGGAGCCGGCGTACCACACCACGCGGTCTTGTGCGACTGGGGCCGGCGATGTTGTCTGCGCTGCTGGCGGGACTGCTCGCTGTGAGCGCTTGCCGCCGGGATCCTTCGTCCACGCCGCCGCCGGCCGAGACGCGCCCGAACATCATTCTGCTTTCGATCGAGTCGCTGCGGGCGGATCACGTGGGTTGCTACGGCTACACACGTGAAACGTCGCCGCAGATCGACGCGCTGGCAAAACAGGCGACCTGCTATGAGCAGGCCTACGCCGCCACGAGCTGGACGCTGACCTCGCACGCGAGCATGTTCACCGGGCTGTATCCTTCCGCCCACAGGGTGATCCTGCCACAGGATCGCTTGGGCGACGCGTACACGACGGCGGCGGAGCACCTGTCGGCGGCCGGCTATCAGTGCGCCGGGGTGATCAGCGGCCCGTACCTGCGCAGCACGTTCAATCTCAATCAGGGCTTTGAGTACTACGATGAGAGTGCGGCGTCGGCCACAAACGAGGCGGCGCACCAAGACGTCACCAACCCGCAGATGGCAGCGGCGCTGGAGCAGTTCCTGCGCAACGAACGCGATCCGCAGCGGCCCTTCTTTCTGTTCGCTTACTACTGGGATACGCACTACGACTTCATTCCCCCGCAGCCCTACGACACGCTGTTCGTTCCGCCCGAGGCAGAGCCGGTGGAATCCGTTCGGTTCGGTCCCGTGGTCGCGCTGGGGCGTGACATTTCGCAGGCCCAGCTGGCCTATCTGGTCGCGCAATACGATGGCGAAATCCGCTGCACGGACGAATATCTGGGGCGGCTGTGGAAGCTGCTGCGCGAGCTGGACCTGTGGGACAATACGGCGATCATCCTGACGGCCGACCACGGCGAGCAGTTCTTCGAGCACAGCTACCTGGGGCACAAGCACGACCTGTACGTGGAGTCGCTGCACGTGCCGTTGCTCGTCAAGCGGGCGGGGCAGAGCGCACCGCAGCGCGCGCGGCGCGTCGTCAACCTGATTGATCTCTACCCGACGTTGCTCGGTCTGGCGCGTTGTGAAGTGAGCACGCCGCATAACGGACGGTCACTCCTGCGCGACGATCCTGGCGATGAGCGGGCGGTCTTCCACGAGTTGACCACGACGTGGGACATCACGAATCGCGAGACGGGTGAGACGAAGCACGAGCGCGATCAGTGGGTCGCGGTGCGCCAGGGCCGCTACAAGTTGCTGCACGTTCTGGGCACACGCTTCTGGCAGATATACGACGTGCTGGCCGACCCGCGCGAGCAGAACCCGCTGGGCGCGGAGTGCCGGGACGCCGGCGTCAGGCTCGAGCAAAGCCTGGGCGCGTGGCAGCAGGCGATGGGGAGCATGTCGACCTTGTGGGAGCAGGGCCCCAAAGCGCAGCTCAGCCCGGAAGAAGTGCAGCGCCTGCGCGCGCTGGGCTACCTCCCGTAGCAGTCTGTTGCAAGAGTCTCGCAGCGTCCAGTCTCCGGCGACCGGGCAAACGCCGCGTGCCACATTGGAATCCGGCCGCCGCGCCGAAGCCGGTCCAGTTGCAAACTGCCCGTGCCAACCCGGCTTCGCCTACTCCCTTTGCCGGTGGCCCACAAGGCGATAAACGCATGTCTCGATTGCGCGCAACGGTTCCGAACGCAAATCACGTCGTGAGCCCAAAAAGACCAAATACGCCAACATTGGGATACACTACCGTCGAACAATCGAGGCATTTTTTCCTTGACGGGGGTAGGGACGTAGGGTAGGGTTCTGTAGCTTATCGGATACCGCCCAACGCAAGATGTGATTGGGAGGCATCTCTAGTCTGCCGCCAGATGGGCCGTGATGGCGTTTTGTTGTTGACGTGCTATTTGGGAATGGGCCACCCAGGTGGGTGCGTTTGAAATGGCGGAGGAGGAGGAGATATCCGGGCCAATGTGCATTGAACACGTCTGCGCTGGGCAGGGATGCCGTGTATGGATAGACAAGAGGCAACTCCCTGTGAAATGGCAGCGCAACCAACAACTTGAATGAGCAGTCGTTCGGAGAGTGAGGCGCACTCGCCGCTGATCTCTGGCAAAGGAGGAACCGGCGCGATGTGATTGGTGTGCGCCTTCAAGGGCAGTGTTGTTGCGTTCGCAAACTCCAGCGACCCGGCCTAGAAATGGCGCGAACAAACACAACTGGGGCTAGCAGTTCGGCGCCGCGACGAATGCGAGGCGCCGCAGCGCCATTGATGCTGGTATGTTCGCTTGGGCTGGCTGCGCTGAAGTGGAATGCGGCGGACGCTGCCACCCATCTCGCGATTCCGAGTCTCGCCGGAAGACGAAAGCCATCGTGGCTTACTTGCTGTACCTGTGGCTCATGACGCAGGAAGAGCGTAGTGGCGGGCGGTGCCCGCCGGTATACCGGACAGAACGACACAAGAAACAGGAGGTAGGTAACATGAGTAGTCAATCGCGTATTGCTGTGGCAATGGCCATCGTTATGACAGCCAGTTCTGCCTTGGCGTATGACGTAAACAAAGACCTCACGAATCTCGGCCCCAAAGCCTATGACGTGGCGGTGCTGCTGGCGGGCTCGGAGACTGTGACGGACCACTACGACGGATATCCCGGTGGCCCATACCAAGGGCAGTTCGACACCTTTACCGTGGAGGACAGCGGCGGGAACACGCTGCTGCATTGGCGCGGCTTCGATGACGGCAGTGATAACGTCATCAACACGGGCCAGACCATCCACATCGGGTGGAGCACTGAGGATCACTTCAGCAACATCCTGGATATGTGGTGGACTGATTCAGCCGGCAATCGGATTGCCGGAAGCGTGGTACTCAATATCACCTGTAACTGGACGTTTTCGGCGGCCGCACAGCTGGCCCAAGCGGAATGGTGTAATATCCACTTGGGAGGAGGCTCGCCCAGGACCATTACGATCTTGCACCCCCACTATGCGGTCTTCCCGGAGGCAATCCCACTGGAGGACCTCAATACACAAAACACCGCCCTCGCGGCGGCGCTTCAGCCGTTCAGCGTTAGTTCGTTCGACGTCGCGTACGGGGACTGTGCCACGCAAGATATTCCGGGAGCAGTTCCGGAGGGGTCCGCGGTTGTGCTGAGGTACGAGGTCGAGGCGGGCGGAAGTCAGGCGGAGACGCTCGACTTCGTCCAGTTCATTGCAGTGCAACCCGCGGTCCCGACGGTCTCCGAGTGGGGCCTGATCGTCATGGCGCTGCTCCTGTTGACAGCAGGGGCAGTCATCGTTCGTCGGCGTCGCCGCCTGATGACAACGCACGTTGCGGCCTGAGGATGAGCGATCATGAGACTTTCCGGGCTTGAGTTTGATCGAACCCTCTTCGTAAGGGCTTTCGCAGGAGCGTTGGCCGTTGCGGCGGTGGGTGTCGCAGTGGTGATTCGGGTCTATGGATCGATCACGCCGATTGACGTGAGCAGCATGCTGGCCTGCGTGCCGCTGGTGGCCTAGCTCATCCACCTGTGGCTATGGCCACGCGAACAGTGACAAGGCAGTCCAGGAGTGGGTTTCTAGATGAGCACCGCTGGCGGCCTTTTCAAGCCGCCAGCGGCACCATGCAATAGGCGCGCAGGCCGCACTGTGCGGCAAGTGGTGGTGGTGGATTCGGAGGCCGCGGCCAGGCGTATATGACCGTGCGCGGATTCACTGCAGGTGATCCGAACGCGGAGCGCAAACAAGCGCCGCGCCGCGGGCCCAGGGCCGGTGTGCTGCCGATCCGCGGGAGCATCACTGTCAGGGTCTAAGCAAATCCTCGAGAACCCGCCGCGCGCCGGCGTTGTTGGGCTCCAGCCGCAAAGCCACCCGCAGTTCCGCGATCGCCTCGGTTTTCCTGTTCTGCATGGCCAGCGTGATGCCGAGATTGCAGTGCACGCCGGCGAGGTCGAAATCCTGGGCCAGAATCTGCCGGTATGCCGCCTCGGCCTCCGCCAGCCGGCCCATGTCCAACAGCACATCGCCGAGGTTGCGGAGGATCGCCGTTGCGTTTGGCTCGATCGCCAGGGCTTTGCGGTAGTACCGAAGCGCTTCATCGAAGCGGCGTTGCTTCGCCAGGGCGAGGCCCAGGCTATTGCAGGCTCCGACATGGTTAGGCGACAGTCGTAGAGCGGAACGGCAGTGGTCGAGCCCCGCGTCTACACGGCCGAGCTTGAACAGCGCGATGCCCAGGTTGTGGTGGGCGTCGGCGTGGCACGGGTCAAGCCGCAGAGCCTCTTCGTAGTGGCGTAAGGCCGGCTGGAACCAGTCGCGGGCGGCGAGGGCGTTGGCGTAGTTGTAGTGGGCTTGGGCATCGTCCGGCTTGAGGGCCAATGCCGTTTCGTAGCTCGGAATCGCCTTGTCGATGTCCCCCCTCCTGAAGAGGACGTTGCCCAGGTTGATGTGTGCCAGCGCGTTTTGCGAACGCTTGGCGACGGCGTCCTCCCAGATCGTCAGGTCGCTGTGGTATTCCTGGGCCCGCGTGTACGTGAAGCACGCGAGTGCCGCCGCCAGGATGATTACCACCGCGCGGGCGAGCCATATGGGACCTAGCCGCCGGGCTATCCCAGAAACCATTCGTTGGCGAAGCAGGCGGTCGCCGGCCATGACACAGAGCGCGATGGGCACGGCCAGGGGCAGGTACATGCGGCGTTCGGCGGCTACCTCGGTCAGGATGGGGACGAAGCTGGATGTCGGTGCCAGAATCAGGAAGAACGAGGCGCCCAGGAACCCCAACGGCGGGCGGCGCAGCAGCGCCCAGAGCGAGGCTGCCAGCAAGGCCAGGACGATTGCACCCGGGAGGATCGCCTCGCCGAACGATCGCGCGATGGGCCAGTCGTCGTATGAGATCACGAGCGGATGTGGCCAGAATGAGAGGCGCAGATACCAGAGGATGACGCCAGCCTGGGTCTTCAAGTAGTCCAGTGCTGTGATCCCGTGGCCAAAACCGACCGAATCGCCGCGCGGGATACCGATCAACAGCACCGCCAGCAGCCCCCAGGTCAAAGCCAGACCGCAGTAGAACGCCGGTCGCCGGGTCAGGGCGGCGCGGAACGACGGCGAAATGAACGCGCCATCGTGCAGCAGCACGATCAAGGGCGCCGCAGCCATCACCTCCTTGCTGGCCATGCCCAAGGCACAGCAAAGCACAGCGGCCAGGTGCCACGGCCATGCGCGGGACGACCCGGCGCCGCGCAGCGAGCAGTGCAGCGTGAGGAGCAGGAAGAAGGCCATGAGCAACTCGGTGCGCTGAACGATGTAGATGACGCTCTCCGTTTGCAGCGGGTGCAACGTCCAGAGAGCTGTCACAGCAAGCGCCACCGAGGAAGCCGAGCGACCGTATCGCTCCCGCAACGCCGGGCATTGCAGCGTGCGGCGGACCAGCGCGAACAGCACCACTGATGACGCCAGATGCAGGAACAGGTTGACAGCGTGATAACCGCGCACGTCGAGTCCCCCGACGGCGTAGTTGAGCGCAAAGGAGAGGCTCGCCAGCGGCCGGCCTGACAACGTCGTCTGATCCGGGGCCGTCAGGGCTTGCGACAGCGGCCAAAGCTGCCGAATGTGCGAATTGGCGGGGATGGCTCCGAGATCGTCGAATACGAACGGCGCTGTGAAAGCCGGGCGATAGGCGGTGACCGTAGCGGCCAACAGGAGCGGCAGAAGCCAGGTAAGACGGTGCGAGTCGTTCACCTTGGGCGACGGTTCAGTCGGCATCGGTTCGGGATCCGCTGGTGTTGGTGCGCTGTCGGCAATGGGGTCCATAGGTTATCGGAACGCTGTGGTCGCGGCGCCCGCTTGCCTGTCGGACTCACGCCACATGAGCGGGCGCGGCTTCTGTTGGGCTGCGGCTCGCCCACCCGCCGAGCGTCGCACGCCGGCGCACAGCGTTTTCGCAGCTTGCAGTTTACTGCAAATCCCGGACCGGGGCGGCATGCTCGGGGGCAGTGACAGACGGCAAACGGCCGCTCACCGGCGAGAGATGCGCTGCTGCCGGATTGTGTGAGCAGCCCGCGTGGGGCGGCGAGGGCGGGAAATAGCTTGTGAGGAATTCGCCGGTGCTCTAAACTTAAGAGGTTTATGTCTGTTTCGCATAGGTCCCAGACGGCCAGGAGGAACAAGATGGCACGAGCAATGCGAGTCTTTGCGGTGGGTGCCTTGTTGGCACTCACGAGCCCAGTGTGGGGGCAATACCCATCGGACTTGGTAGGCTTCAATGGCCCGCCGTTTGACGACATCAACGCTCATGAGATGTTCCGCATTCCCGAGTTCTCCGGCACGACCAACGGTTACATCCTGCTGAACGTAACCGGGCTGGAGAACAACAACGCCTATCGTGCCGCGGGTCTGCACACCGAGGGTGACGCGGGGCTGTATGCCTTCTACGACTGGCTGAACCCGGCTGATCCCAGTGCCTGGATGCGTCTGACAACCTTCAACGGTGATGAGCGTCCGAATCCCGTGCTCGATTCGCGCGGCAAAGTGCGTTTCAAGCTGACCAACCAGGCCGAGCTGTTCACGGGTGAAATCGGGATCTGCCTGGGCATCCGCGAGACGGGTGGCCTGGGGATTCCGCAGCTTGGTGACGGCGGCACGACCGGCGTGATCGAGTGGTTCGGCGTCGACACGACCGTAAACGCCATCACGGCCGGCGCGGACGGGATCGTCAACACGACTGCCACGGGCGACGACGTCCAGGAATACCCGGTCGGATACGATGTTATCCTCAACGGTCACCACCCGGACATCGCGGTAATCTCGCCCGGCACCAACGGCACCATCGACACTGCTGCGGTGCCGGATGACGAGGAGCGCTACGGCTTCTTCATCGGTGGCCCCGACGATAACGCGCGCATCCCGATTCCGGCCATCACGCTCCCGCCCAACCCCGACCCCTACGAGTTGGAATGGGATTTCACCGCGGGCACGGTTTCGGTCGGCGGCACACCTGTTGCGTGTGGAACGGTTGGTTTCACAGGCAACGGTACGCTCGCGGACTGCCCGGATTTCCGCGGCACACTGGAGCATATCGCGATCACGAACGTGGCGAGCGATCCCGCCGATGAGATGAAGTTCGGGATCGATGAACTCCAGTTCGAGGCCACGATCCCCGATCCGACGCCGCCGCCGGTGATCCGCGCTCCGGTCGTGGACACCGACACCGAGGTCGAGGTGGAGTGCATCGACGAGGCGACCGAGGCTGAGTTGTTCATTGGCATCGACTCGGCGGGCGTCGTGACGCCGGTTGACGGCGTGGCCACCTTCAGCCCCCTGAGCCTCGAGGAAGGCGATGTCCTGACGGCGACGCAGACCGCAAACGGCGCTGTCAGTCCCCTCTCCAACCCGGTGGTGGTATATGCCGCGGGGACCGCACTGGCAGACAACTTCGATGGCTACGCTTCCCAGGACGATCTCGAGATCTTCTGGACGCAGACCGATCCGGAAACCGATCGAAAGATTCTGCTGGCCACCGGCAGCGCTGCGAGTTGTGAGAACATGGTGGTCTCGGACTACGCGTCCGGCCCCCCGGTCTCGCGTTTGTACGTCTCGCTGGGCCAGGTGAACGGCGCCGTCGGCGACCCGCTGGTGGTGACGTACTACTTCAAGCACGATTCCAACAACACCAACGCCCGGGCGCGCTTCGAGCTGACTCCGTCGCTCAGTCGGGCTGAGGGTGCGGTCGGCTTTGCGTTCACGAATGGTCTGGCTGGCGACTACACGGCCCAATACACGACCTTCAACGTCAAGACGCTGGACCCGACCGACACGGATACGTTCAGCGGCCATGAGACCGACTACTTCGGCTACGACTACAGCCTCACGAACATCGACCGCGTGCCGGGCGTGTGGCACAAGATGGAGATCGTGATCACGGACGTCGTCAACTTCTGGATCGACGACGTGTTTGCCAACGGGTCCTACTACCCCAGCGGCATCCCGCGCGCGAATCAGCTTCCGTTCCAGTATCTCATCATTGGCTTGGGGTACTCGAACAACGGCCCGGCCATGATGTACGACAACGTTTCGGTCACGATGGATGGCACATCGCCGCCGTTCGACGACCCGAACCCGGTCGATTCGCCGACGATCGTTGGCCCATTGTTCCCGGCCGATACGCTTGTTGATCTGATCGACGTTGACCCCACGGCCACGGACGTCACGGTGTACGCCGACGGTTCGAACGTGGGTTCGGCCACCGGTCCGTTCCCGACCGGCGATGCCACGGTGACTGTCACCGCGCTGGATCTCGACGCCGTGGTGACGGCGACGCAGACGGTGTTGGTGGTTGAGAGCTGCTACTCGGCTCCGGTCGTGGTGGCGGTTCCGGCCCCGACTCTGGATGCGACGCTGGTACCCGGTCAGACCCTGGTGGACGTCAGCGACATCGAGGAGAACCACGCCGGCGCCGTCTCGGTTTACAAGGAACTGGGCCAGGGTGAGTACGAGTTGCTCGGCACGCTGGCGACGCCCATGACCGATCCGGCTACGGTGACGACCACGGCGCTGGTGAACGGCGACACGATCGTTGCCACGCAGACAATTGGTGGCGAGGAAGGCCCGTACTCGGCCGGTGTCGTGGTAGCCGTGCCGGCGCCGGTGGTTCAGGGTCCGCTCGACCTGGGCGATACGCTCGTGACCGTCACGAACGTCCATGAGCTGGCCGACCTGGTGACCGTCTACGTGAACAACGACACGTACACCGAGGTCCCGGGTGGTGCGGACACGGTGGAGGTGATCGTCCCGGCACTGCAAGCCGGTAGCGCGGTGAAGGCTACGCAGACGATCGACGGCATCGAGAGCCCTGATTCCAACATCATCCTCGTTGCCAACTACATGACCATCAACGAGTTCAACTACGACGATCCGAGCACCGACGACTATGCGTTTGTTGAGCTGTACAACGCGGACAGCGCGCCGCTCGACATCAGCGGCTTCGTCATCGACGTCGGTGACTACGTCAGCGTGTACTACCAGGTCACTATCCCGGCGAGTACCACGATTGCGGCGGGTGGTTACTGGACCGTTGGCATGACCGCCGTTGCCAATCTGCCCGGTGCCGTGGTCGATCTGATCGACGACAGTCTGCGGTTGGACGACGGGCACAATTACCTGGCGCTGCGTAACGCCGAGGGCGTCCTGCTCGACGCCGTGGCCTGGGAGACCAACAAGGAAACCGGCTCTTCCGGTGGACCGACCGGACCGCTGGTCCCCGCCGAGATCTACACGCAGATCGGATTGGGGATCTGGGGTAACCACGTGAACGCCCAGAATCCGCTGACGTCGCAGTCGCGTTTCCTCGACGGTCTCGATACCGACGAGAACGGGCGTGATTGGGGCATCTACGGTGCCACACCGGGTACGAGTAACAACAAGACCGACCTGATGCCGTATGTCCAGGATGGTAGCGGGCTGAACCAGTTGGATCCCGTGCCGAACTGGGTCTTCAGCTACGTGGCGCTGACGGCGATCGATCCGACCGTCGTCGACGGCACCGGTTTCAACCCGTCGGCAATCCCGTACTCGCCCGATGGTGGCCTGGCCATGATCGCCTGGGACTACTCCGGTGGCGGTAACTGCACTTACATGGAGCAGTTGGCCAAGGAGGACTTCACGCTGGAGACGTGGATCTACGTCCCGCCGGCGTTTACGCCCGACGGCTACGAGGAGACCAAGGTCGGCGTACGCGGCAGTGCCTGCGGCGTGCACAACTTCGACTGGTACAGCGGCGCGACGGGCGTGTGCTGGATGCTCCAGCACGGGTCGACCTGGCAAACGCTGTACCTGCTGGACGAGAACAACGGTGACGACGGCAACGAGGGTGACGCGGTTTGCGCCACGATCCTCGGATCGATCGACATCGGCGTCGAGCCGACCATGACCGGCTGGCAGCGCCTCTTGCTGGAGGTCAGTGGCGACCAGGTCCTGGGCATCTTCGGCGGGACCTACGGGTCGCGCACGGATGGCTTCGAGATCACCGGGACCCACGACAGCCCGGGTGTCGGCGGCGTGTACATCTCGTATCGCGAGGCGGTTTCGGTCAACACGACGGCCCGTCCGCCGACGCTGGACGCCTTCAGCCTGACGACACCGGCGACCTACGCCTGCGGTGACTGCAACTGCGACGAGGCGGTCAACGGTTTCGACATCGACTACTTCATCGATGCTTTGAACATGTCGCCCGAGCAGTGGGCGAACACTTATCCGGATTGCGACCGGGTCACCGTGGCCGACACGAACGGTGATGCGGCGGTCAACGGGTTCGACATCGATGGCTTCATCCAGGTGTTGAACACGGGCACGTGCCCGCGCGACGAGTAATCGCGGGCATTCAAGCAGGGCAACTTACGACAGGCCGGCGGCTTCCGCCGGCCTGTCGCGTTTTATCGACTTTGTCGGGGGTGGTGGGGCGGGCGCGCTGCGCAGGGGACAGCGCAAAAACCTGTGCGGCTGCGCCCCATCTCCGGGGAGTTTGCGTTATCTTCCAGCGCTCGCGTGGCGCAGCGGACCATCGCTGTTGTGCCGCGCGGCGCGGAAACTGGCGGCATTCTGGGAGAACCAACGTGCTGGGCAGGCTGACCCGCTACTTCCTCAACATCAACACCATCTGGGGGCTTATGATCCTGACGGCCTTCTTGCTGTGCGTGTTCCAGCACTACCTGCCGAGCACGACCGTCATACCGGCGGAGCGTTTCGCGGACGGAGAGAACGTGCTCACGCTGCGCGTCGTCGGTCAGAACGATGGCCCCGAGGATTTTCAGTACACGCTGAACATGCAGGGCGGCGAGCTGCACATCGCCGCCGCCGATCGAATCCAGAGCCCGGACCGGCCGTGGCTCATTTCGGCGGGCTGCTTGGGCGAGGCGTTCCTGCTGCGTTGGGATTACGCCGGCCACGGCCCGTATCAAATCGCGCTGCGGCAGTATCAGCCCAGCAGCGCGGCTCTCCCGGCGGGCATTCTGGCTGAAGGCGAAAACGTCGTTCTGCTCCACACTCGCGACGGGCAAGGAAAGCCGCGGGTCACCAAGTACAAGCTGGTTGTGGAGGCGGGTGAGCCTGCGATTCCGCCCGAAGAACGGATCGTCCGCCGCGGCCGCCCCGGACTATTGTCGGTTAACCAAACCGAGGCGGGCTATCTCCTGGCGTGGAGCAGCGAAGTCACCGCCGCGGATAGACTGGCGGTTGACCGGATTGTCGCGCAGGGCGACCTGGTCACACTGCAATCACTGTCGGATGCGGCGATCGACTACGCGCAGAGCGGGTTCGAGATTGCCCTGGGCCTAGTGGCGACCATGGTGCTGTTCCTCGGCCTCATGAAGGTGGGGGAGGACGCCGGCATCGTGCAACTGGTGGCCAGGCTGTTCTATCCGATCATCCGCTTCCTTTTTCCCGATGTGCCGAAAGACCACCCGGCCAACGGGGCGATCGTGATGAACTGGACGACCACGCTGTTGGGGCTCGGCAACGCCGCCACGCCGTTTGGGCTCAAGGCCATGCAGGAGCTGCAGAGCCTCAACCCGCACAAGGACGTTGCCAGCGATTCACAGGTGATGCTGCTGGGCTACAACACGGCCGGACTGGCCCTGATACCCACGACGCTCCTGGCGGTACGCAAGGCGGCCGGGTGCAGCGATCCGTTTGAGATCATCGGAACCTGCGTGCTGGCTGGATTCGTGGCAACGGTTACGGCCATTGTGATGGTCAAGCTGCTGGGCAGGCTGCCCGTTTTTTCGGTGAGGGCCGCCGCGGCGGAAGCAGCCGGCGGGCAGGGGGCGGAGGCTGCCGCGCCGGATGGAGCGCCCGGGGAGGGCGAGTGATGCAGGATGTGCCGATCTTCAAGCTGATCGTCGACCAGATCTCGCTGCTCGCGATTCCGCTGATCTTCTTCCTGATCGTCGGTTACGGCATGATCAGGCGGGTCAAGGTGTACGAATCCTTCGTCGAGGGTGGCAAGGAAGGGTTCGATATCTTCCTGAAAATCCTGCCGTACATCGTGGCGATCTTCGCGGCGATCGGGCTGTTTCGCGTATCGGGCGCGCTGGGCTTCGTTTCCGAACGCCTGGCGCCGCTGACGCTCATGGTCGGCATGCCGGCCGATGTGCTGCCGGTGGCTCTGATGAAGCCTCTGTCCGGATCGGGTTCGCTGGGGCTGGTGGCGCAGATTGTCCAGGCCGCGCCGGACTCGTTCAACGCCAAGGTGGCCTCCACGATGTTCGGCAGCACGGACACGACGTTCTATATCATCGCGCTGTACTTCGGTTCGGTGGGTATTCGGAAGGTGCGCCACGCGATGGTGGTCGGGCTGATCGCGGACTTGGCCGGCATACTCACGGCGGTGTGGGTCTGCCGCGCGGTCTTTGGGTAAGCATCATTCAAGCAGAGGGAGTTGCAGCATCCCATGAATACGGGCATTCGACGCTGGCGCGGGTTGACGCTGGTTTTGGCGGCAATCGTCGCGGCCGGGTGTGCCGAGCCTCGAGCGCGGTTGACGCGTCAGCTCACCGCGCGGCTGGATGAGATCCTGGAGCGACTGGCTGATACGGGGGCGACGGTGACGGCACGCGTGGTTGAGCTTCCGGGGCGGCGCGAACTGTACGCGCGGGATAGCGATGTGCCGTACACGCCGGCCAGCAACATGAAAATACCCGTCAGCGCCGCCGGTCTCGACATGTTCGGCCTCGAACACACCTTCAAGACCTACCTCGTGCTCGACGGCGATGATCTGTGGGTGCTGGGCACCGGTGATCCAGGTATCGGCGACCCGCGTTTGGCGCGGCGGTACGGCTCGAGCACAACGGGTGTGCTGGATGAATGGGCGGATGCACTCGCGCGGCGCGGTATCAGCCGCATAGCCGGTGACCTGTGCTACGACGACCGGGCCTTGGACGACGAATGGGTGCGCGCGACGTGGGGCGAAGACACGCTGCATTGGTACGGAGCCCCCACAGCGGGTCTGAACTTCAACGACAACTGCGTGGATATCACGATCTACCCGACCGTCGCAGGGCAGCCGGTTCGCTACGAAGTGGTTCCGCCGGTGCAGAACATCACCGTGGTCAACGAGTGCGTCACGGGGGCCGAGCACGCGCCGACGATTGAGAAGCTGCCGGCTGGCGATATCTACAAGCTGGGCGGCACCTGCGCCGAGCAGGCTGCGCTGAAGAGCAAACCGGTTGGCAACCCCGGAGCCTTCTTCTGCGACGCGCTGCGCACGCATCTGGCGGCGCGCGGGATCGTGATCGAGGGGCAGACGCGGCGGGCCACGGAACCGCTGGATCGACTGCTTTCTTCCACGCCACACGAGATCATCGTCGTGCACGTGACGAACATGCCCGACGTGCTCCGCCGGATTAACACCAACAGCCAGAACTTCTTCGCCGAGGCGTTGTGCAAGCTGACGGGGCAGGCCTACCGTGCACGGCAAGGCCATCACGTGCGCGGTTCGTGGGCCGACGGCAGCGCGGCGATTCACGCCTTTCTGCGCGAGGCTGGGATCGATGACCGCCAATTCGTGCTGGCTGACGGCTCGGGTCTGAGCGACGACAACAAAGTGACCACCCGCATGCTGACCGATCTGTTCGCAGTCATGTTTGCGCGCCCGTACGGCGAAGCCTACCGTGACAGCCTGGCAAAGGGCGGAGTGAATGGCACGCTGGAGCAGCGTTTTGCCGGCCTGGAGGGGCGCGTCTTCGCCAAGACGGGTTACATCAGCGGCGTACGGGCGCTGAGCGGATACGTGCGGACCTACGAGGATGGCTGGTTGACGTTCTCGATCATCTACAACCACATCCCTGGAAGTGTGCAGCCCTACGAGAGCTTGCAGGACGAGGCGGTGCGTCTGCTGGTGCACTGGCCGTACATGGAGTGTGCCGCGCTGGCGCAGCCGGCCGAGCCAGTTGCCGTAGAATAGAACCTATCCCAAGCCTTCTTCCGCGACCATGAGGGAGCGGTTGCCGAGAAACCGCTTGCATGGCCGCGCGGCCCGGTTCTGTTGCCCGCCTCTGGACGGTTCTGGGATAGCCTCTGGCATCGAACGTGGCACCAGCGCATGAACGGGGCCGGCCTTCGCGACCGGCCCCGAGAGCTTGTTGCCCGGTTGTAATCCTTGTGTCTACCTGCGGCGCAGGATCAACAGGCCACCCAGGCCCAGCAACGCCAACGCGCTCGGCTCAGGCAGGCAGATCGTGTCGAGGACGATCTGGTCGATGTACATCTCCCAACCATAGCCCTCGGCCCAGAGGTCGATTTCCTCCCAATTCGGATTCGGCTTGATGGTCGCGTAGTAGCGCGTGTACCACCAGCCTCCGCCAAGGTCCTCTTCGATGTCGATGACGAAGTCGGACCCGCCGGGAGTGTCGTAGAACTCCGGTGCCGGGCGATCACCGTCAAAGCCGCTCGGGTCCGCCCACCAGGTGATCTGAAGGTAGACCTCCTTCAGTGGCCGCGGCTCGGGATCGTTGTCGTTAATGATCTCGATGTAATCGTAGGGATCGATGTACCAGACGCCCTGACGACCTTCAAACGAGTCCATCCAGTAGTCGTAGTCGAGGGCGTACGGGATGTTGAGATAGCACTCGCCGAAGGGGTTGTACCCCTCCTCCGGCAAGATGTACCCGGGATCCGGCGCATCCGTGTCAAACGACCAGTGTGAATACGTCGACGTCGGACCGTAACGGTCCCACGGCGGCTGATACAGATCGTCCGCCAGTGCTGGCGCGACGACCACAGCAATAGCCAGTGCAATGAAGACATGCCTCATCGTGGTACCTCCTCGCTGGTCCACGGACGGACCAGTCGGGCCGTCTCGCCAGTGTGAGCACACTCACCAGGGTGTGCCCCGGCGAGTCTTCTCCACCTCATGCGCACACGGGATGGCAACGAGTGGGTTTGCCGGTATTCGCGGGCAGAACTTTGGCCCGCTCAAAGTACGGGCACGCACAGCACGGCCTGATGTGAAGTGCTACGACCCAGGCCTCCTCCTCTCGCAGACTCCGACACATCTCCCGCCCAACGTCTACCATCCTCCATCTCTGAATGTACTCGTCAGGAAACGGGGCAGTCAAGGCCTGGCGGCCCCTGCGCAGCCAGCAGGACACCACGGGGCTCATCGGGCGAAGCCGATTTCCGTCACGATCGGGCGGTGATCAGAGCCACGGCCGGTCCCCGTCCAGGCATCCGCGCACGTCAGTCCCCCGCGGAGATAAACGTGATCCAGGCGCAGCCCCGGCAGCCAGCGGTAGAACGACAAGACCGGCCAAGTGCTGCCGCGCCCCCAGCCGCCGACGGAGAAGGCGTCAACGAAACCCACCCGCCGCAACGCCCCCGCATTCGTGCTGGTTTCACTGAAATTGAAATCACCGCCCAGCACGACCGGCAGCGGTTCGTCGTCCAGGCAGTCGAGCAGATCGGCGAACTGGCGGCGCTGTTCAGCGGCGTACTTGAGGCCCTTGGGGGGGAATAGGTGGATGTTGTACACCGCGCAGGCCCGCCCCGCGATTTCAATCACGGCGCGCAGCTCGGGCACAGCGCCGCGCCCCAATGCCAGATCACATTCAACGTCACCCACAAACGCCCGCCGCGAATACAACGCCAACCCAAACGAGTCCGTCCGCGGTAGGCACTGGGTGTACGGGTACGCGCCGCCGACCTCCCGCTGGAAGGCCGCATGCCAGTGCGGCGTATATTCCACCAGGAACAGCACTTCCGGGCGCGCGGCACGCACCTCGTCGATAATGGGGCCGGTGTTCCGGTTCGCTGAGAGCAGGTTGATGCTCATCACTGTCACAGTCTCGCCTTGGATCAGCGGCGGCGATTTCGGTCGGTACTGCCACAATGTGAGACCGAGGGTGGCCAGCAGCAACGGCAGAGCGGCCACGAGCAGGCGCCAGCGACGCAACCAGAGGCACACTAGGACGGCCAGAACCAGCACCAGCCCGAAGTGAAACAGGAACGTACGCACCAGGAATGCCGCTAGAGACACTGCCACGTACATCGTTGAATCACGGCGAAACGCTGGCGGCCACAGGAACGCGAACAGCAACAGCCCGTACCCGGCCACGATCAGTAGCGTGGCTTCCCGTTGCAGGCGTCGCCGGCGTTCCGCGCCCGCGGGCGACAGCCAGCGCCTGAGTCAGGATCGGCCGGGGGCCGCGGATCGAGTGGGTTCGTCATTCATGGCACACGGGCTCGGTCCTCGGCGACGCCGTCGCAACACCTCTCAAGCCGGGGCGTGGCCTGGCGCTGGATGAACCGCGTGCAGGGCATCCGCCTGGAGACGGTTCCAGTGTCTTCTACCGCGCCGGGCTTTGCTTGTCGCAGGCCGGCAGCTCTATTGCGGCTACTGAGCCCGCCGTGCCGATGGGACGCTCGGGGCGTTGGCTCAGGTGTCAGAGGGGCGACAAATCCCGACAGGTCTTGCTGCGGCTGACGCGCCAGCGTGTAAGAGCACGGCGACGAGCGGGCGGTGGGGCAGCCGGGAAGTCGCCTGACGTCCCTTCAATTTGCCGCCGGATCGCGTTAATATGCGGCACTTCGCAGCGCGTTAGCGCTCGATCCACCTGGTATCGAGGCAATATCGAAACGGAACCGCAATCATGGACTTTGACCTACCAGAAGATGTCGTCGCTTTTCGCGACATGGTTCGCAAGTTTGCCAGCGAGGAGATCAAGCCGCACGCCCGCGAATGGGATGAGCAGCAGCACATGCCGAAGGAGTTCCTCCAGAAGCTGGGCGAGCTGGGCGTCTTTGGGATCCTGACCGACCCGGAATACGACGGCAGCGGCCTGGGCTACCTGGCCAACGTGGTCGTCTGGGAGGAACTCTGCCGGCACGATGCCGCCGTCGGGTTCCTGCTCGCGGGCCACATGGGCTTGTGCACGACACACATCCATCTGGCTGGCAGCGAGGAGCAGAAGAAGAAATACCTGCCCAAGCTCGCCACGGGCGAAATGATGGGCGCCTGGGCACTGACCGAGCCGGACAGCGGCTCCGACGCGGCGGCCATGAAGACCAAGGCGGTCAAGGACGGCGCTGGCTGGCGCCTGACCGGAACCAAGCAGTTCATAACAAACGGTTCGTTTGCCGACGTTTGTGTCGTCGTGGCCAAAACCGACCCGGACGCCGGTGCCAAAGGCATCTCAGCCTTCATCGTCGAGAAGGGCACCGAGGGCTTCGCGGCCGTGGGCAAGGAGGACAAGCTGGGGATGCGTTCCAGCGACACGGCGACGTTGGCTATGGATGGCGCCTATGTTGGTCCCGAGGCGTTGCTGGGCAAGGAAGGCGACGGTTTCAAGGACGCGCTCCGGGCGCTCGAGCGCGGTCGCGTGAGTATTGGGGCCCAATGCGTGGGGATTGCCCGCGGCGCCCTGGAAGACTCGATCGCCTACGCCAACGAGCGACAGGCCTTCGGCAAGCCGATCGCCGCCCAGCAGGCCATCCAGTTCATGATGTCCGACATGGCGACCGAGATCGAAGCCGCCCGCCTGCTTGTCCGCCAGGCGGCTGTAGCCCTGGACACCGGCGAGGACGCGCGCGTGCCAGCCAGCATCGCCAAGGTGTACGCCAGCGAGGTCGCCATGCGGGCCGCGCTCAGTGCGGTGCAGATTCACGGCGGGTCCGGTTGCACGAAAGATTTCCCGGTCGAGCGGTATATGCGGGATGCCAAGGTCGCCGAGATCGGCGAGGGAACCAGTCAGATTCAGCGCATGCTCATCGCCCGCGAACTGCTCAAGGCGGGTTAAGCGAGGCAACGCGAGAGAGGAAGCGAACGTGGACTTCAAACTCGACGACGATCAGCGACAACTGAGAGACGCCTTACGGTCCTTCTGCGAGGGCGTGGTTGCCCCCAAGGCGGCTGAACGCGATCAGAAGCACTGTTTCGAAGAAGGGCTGCGCGAGCAACTGGCCGAGATGGGGCTGTTTGGCCTGTACGTGCCCGAGCAGTACGGAGGGGCTGGGCTCGACATGGTCTCATACATCGTGGCGGTAGAGGAACTGTCGCGCGCGTGCGGTGCGACTGGCATCCTTGTTTCCGCGCACCATTCGTTGGCGGTGGATCCGATCCTGGCTTTTGGCACCGAAGAGCAGAAACAGAAGTACCTGCCCAAGATGTCCTCCGGCGAGTGGATTGGCTGCTACTCGTTGACCGAGCCCGGCAGCGGCAGTGACGCCGGCGCCGCGCGCTGCATGGCGGTCGCGCAGGACGACGGCTGGCATATCACCGGGACGAAGAACTTCGTGACCAACGGCGGCGACGCACACGTGGTGGTTCTGTTCGCCGTAACCGATCCTGGCGACAAGCGTCGCCGGATGTCCGCCTTCATCGTCGAGAAGGGCACGCCCGGTTTCGAAGTCGGAAAGTACGAGGAGAAACTCGGCATCCGGGGCAGTAGCACCACCGAGTTGATCTTCGATGATTGCGTTATCCCGAAGGAAAACCTGCTCGGCGAGTGCGGCAAGGGGCTGCGCGTGGCCTTGACGACATTAGACGGCGGTCGCATTGGTGTGGCGGCTCAAGCCGTCGGCATCAGCCAGGCAGCCATGGAGGCGGCCGTTGACTACGCCAACACGCGGCAACAGTTCAATCGCCCGATCGGCGCCTTCCAGGCCGTGCAGTGGAAGCTGGCCAACATGGCCATCGAGATTGCGGCCGCCCGCAATCTGACCTACCAGGCAGCGTGGCTTAAAGAGCAGCAGCGACCGTATGCCACCGAGTCGGCCATGGCCAAGCTGTACGCCAGCGAGGTCTCGAGCCGCGTGACCAACGACGCCGTCCAGATCTTTGGCGGTTACGGTTACTCATCCGAATACCCTGTGGAGCGCTTGTTGCGCGACGCCAAGATTACGCAGTTGTACGAAGGGACCAGTGAGATTCAGCGGCTCGTCATTGCGCGGCAGATCACCAGCGAGCCGGAGTGGGTAACGCGTTAGATCAGAGGAATAGAGGACATGGCGAAAAATCAGTCGTATTTGATCGCAGCTAGGCGGAGCCCGGTCGGGCGTTTTCTAGGCGGGCTCTCCCAGTTGTCCGCTGCCGCAGTCGGGACGCAGGTTGCCAAGGCGATGCTGGATGAGGCCCAGATTGATCGGGCCGCGATCGACGAGGTCTTTGTGGGACAGGTATTGCAGGGCGGGTGCGGCCAGAACCCGGCCCGCCAAGTGGCCCTCGGCGCCGGGATTCCAAACACGGTTTCTTGCGTCACGGTGAACAAGGTCTGCGGCAGCGGTCTCCAGACCGTCATGTTTGCCGATCAGGTCATCCGGGCCGGCGACGCCAACCTCATCATGGCGGGCGGCATCGAATCGATGAGCCAGGCCCCGTTCTTCCTGCCCAAGGCGCGCTTCGGCTTCAAGTTCGGCGACACCAAGCTGGTCGACCTGATGCAGCACGATGGCCTGACGAACGTCTACGACGGCGATCTGATGGGCGTGATCGCCGAGTACACGGCGGAGAAAGCCGGGCTGACGCGCGCCCAGCAGGACGAGTTCGCCGTCAACAGCCATCAGAAGGCCGCCAAGGCCGACGGAGCGGGCCTGTTCAACGAGGAGCGCGTGTCGATCGAGGTGAAGAAGGGCAAGCCTCCACTCACGGCCGACGAAACCTACCGCGCCGACGCGAGCGTCGAGGCGATGGCGAAGTTGCCGACGGTGTTCAAGAAGGATGGGACGATCACCGCCGGCAACGCCTCCGCGCTGTCGGACGGTGCCGCGATGGTCATGGTGGCCAGTGAGAAGTACGTCTCGGATTCCGGGGCCAAGCCGTTGGCCCGGATCGTCGCGCACGCCACGGCCGGCGGACCGCCGCGCGAACTCTTCTTCACGCCCATCGCGGCCAGCAAGATGGCCTGCGAGAAGGCCGGTTGGCAAGTCGGCGACGTGGACGTTTGGGAGCTCAACGAGGCCTTCGCATCGCAGTCGCTGGCCTGTCTGAAGGGACTCGAACTGTCCGGCGAGAACGTCAATGTTCACGGCGGCGCGATCGCCCTGGGCCACCCGATCGGTGCCAGCGGTACCCGCGTTCTGGTGACGCTGCTGCACGCCATGAAAGCCCGCAAAGCCAAGCGCGGCGTGGCGGCGCTGTGTCTGGGTGGTGGCAACTCTGTCGCGCTGGCGGTGGAAGCGGTCTAACGATTTCAACACATGGTCCGCTCAGTGGGCCATCGACAGTGAGGGAGCTAGTCGTGAGCATTCGCACCGATATCAAAACCGTCGCAGTGATCGGAACCGGGACCATGGGCAGCGGCATCGCCCAGGTCTTCGCCCAGTCGGGCCGCACGGTGTTGATGTCTGACGCCGTCCCCGGAGCGGTCGACAAGGCCCTCGCCGGCATTGGCAAGTTTCTGGACAAATCCGTCGCCAAAGAGAAGATCACGGCCGATCAGGCGGGAAAGATAAAGGGCAACCTCAAGCCGTCCACGATCGCCGACGCAGCCGGGACCGACCTGATTGTCGAAGCCATCACCGAGAATCCGCAGGTCAAGTGCGACCTGTACGCCGAGTTGAACAAGAGCGTCCCGCCGGACGTCGTCTTCGGCAGCAACACCAGCAGCATCTGCATCAGCCAATTGGCGGCGGCCAGTGGCCGGCCGGAGCAGTTCATCGGCATGCACTTCTTCAACCCGGTGCCGATCATGAAACTGGTCGAGGTAGTGGTCGGTTTGCAGACGGCCGCGCCGGTGGTCGAATTCACGATTGACCTGGCCAAGCAACTCGGCAAGATCCCACACCGCGTGAAGGACCACCCGGGCTTCGTCAGCAACCGCGTCCTGATGCCGTTGATCAACGAGGGAATCAACTGCTACGCCGACGGCGTGGCCGACGCTGTAACCGTCGACGAAGTGATGAAGCTGGGCTGCAACCACCCGATGGGGCCGCTGGCTTTGGCGGACCTGATCGGTCTCGATGTGTGCCTCCACATCATGGAGGTGTTGCACCGGGACCTGGGCGACGACCGGTACCGGCCGACGCCGTTGCTGCGCACGATGGTGCGAGCGGGTCTGCTCGGACGCAAGTCCGGGAAGGGATTCCACAACTATGAGCACAAATGAGAAATCGGCCACGTGTGTCGAACTGAGCAAGGAGGGCAACGTCGCGACGATCCGGTTCGTGACCGAGCAGCGCGTGGCCATCTTCTCGTCGCGCGTCCTAGGGGAATTGGGCACGCTAGTCCAGCAGGTGGCCGAGGAGCCGCACGTGCGTTTCGTTGTCCTGCGCGGAAGCGGTCCCGTTTTTCTCGCCGGTGCCGACCTGGGTGAGATGGTGCATTTCAATGAGGATCAGGGCCACGCGCTCACCCGACACGGCCACAACGTCATGAATGCCATTGAAGCGCTGCCCCAAGCCACGATCGCCGCCATCGCGGGGCACGCCCTGGGTGGCGGTTGTGAGTTGGCGATGGCATGCGACTTCCGCCTGATGGTCAAGGGGGCCCGCATCGGTCAACCCGAGAGCCGCCTCGGATTGACGCCGGCTTGGGGCGGAACCAGGCGCTTGCCGCAACTGGTTGGCCTCGCCCGTGCTCGCCGCATGATGTACTCCGGCGCGGCAGTCTCCGCCGCGGAGGCGCTGGAGATCGGCTTGGTGGACGAAGTCGTGGACTCCGCTGAAGACCTGGATGCGGCACTGGCGCGCTGGTTTGAGGCCCTGGGTGCGGGTTCGCCAACGGCTGTTACGCGGATCAAGCGGGCGATCCTGCACAACGACGAAATGAAGCAATTCGGCATGTGTTTCAGTTGCTACGACGCCAAGGAGGGGATGAAGGCCTTCCTGGAGAAGCGACCACCAGCCTGGGCCAAGCCTTCCGACTGAGTTCGGCTCGGAGACAGCTCGTCGTCTGTGGGGAGGACGTGGCTGTCTCCGTGTCGGGCGACCCCGTTCCGTCAGAGCGGCTTGGAAATCGCGACTGGCATTGCTGTTCATAACGGGTTGACGACGGCTACCGTGCAGGCTCACGGCCGGTGCTGAGCCCGAGCCGCCGAAACCGCGCCCGGGATACGCCGTGCATAGAGCCTTATCGGTCTAAGTGATTATCAGAACACAACTAACGCGCCCCCAAGTTTGACATGCGCACGCCATTCCCGTCTAATAAAGAGGCGGAGGGCACCCACCGCCAACAGCGGGGGAGCCCTCCAACCACACAAGACAGTGCATGATCCACTAGGGGGAGCCTAGATCATGCACCACAGAAAAAGAGAGGGCCGGCCCCTAAGCGGGGGGGCCGACCCAAACTTTTGTCTCGTCCTTGCTTCCGTCCTCTCGGCTCCCCTTGAAAGGAGGAACAAGTACCGTTAGACCATGTAATACTAGGCCTCGTCACCTCGTCTTTTCTACCGCGCAACCCATAAAAAGTCACATTTTTGTAACCCACGCTCCTCGCGCGGGTTGCCGCCGGGAAGGCGTCGTTTGACTCGCCGCTCTCGTCAGTCGCGCAACCTGCGTGGCGCGGCACCTACCCGGTCCGCCCCGAATCTGATACGCTCCCGCGAGATGGTGACGTGCCGCGCGGATCATGCCTGCGAGACGTCGTACTCCTCCGCGCCGCGCGTCCGCGCCGCCCACCTACAAGGGAGAGAGTGATGCTGAGAAAGATCGCCGGCGGGGCTGCTGCTATGACTGTCTTGGCCTTCCTCGTCGCGCTGAGCGGATGCTCGGGGGGGAAGCGCGGAACGGACATGGCTGTCGCAAGTGCGGAGCGGCAGCCGGCCAGCGCAGCCGAGGAAACCGCAGCACAAGAGGCGGCCGAAGACGCCGATGAAGCGGCGAGCAACGCTGAAGCGGGCGATGCTGAGAAGGCTGCCAAGAAACTGGAAGATGCTATCGAAAGCGAGGAAGGAAAGGCCAATCACCAGGCCAAGCTTGAGCGTGATCTGGCGATAGCGAAGGAGGGCGTGCAGCAGACGCAGATGTCGACCGAGCACGCCATGATTGGCTGCAAGATCGCCGTCGCCAAGGCCGAAGAACAACTGGCCCTCGCCCAGCGTCGTTTGGAGTTGTTCGAGAAGCAGGACATCCCTTCACGCCTCGCGTGGGCCGAGCTTCAGTTCCAGTACGCGGAAGACCGTGTAACCGACGACACGCAGGAGCTCAAGCAACTGGAGTTGATGTACAGCGAGGAGGAGTTTGCGGACCAGACGAAGGAGATCGTGCTCGAACGTGGCCGCCGACGTCTGGAGCGCTCCAAACGGGACCTCGAGCTGCGCCGGGAGGACCTGGATACGCTGAAGAACAAGACGATCCCGATCGAGCAGACCGAGCACCGGCTGCATGTCGCGGAAGCTGAGCGCGGCCTGGGACAGGCGCAGCGCAGCGCGGAAGCCACGAAGCTTGACAAGCACATCGGCCTGTTGCGCGCAGAAGCTGAAGTGGCCCGGCTGGAAGGCGAGTTAAGCGCGGCGGTCAAGGCGACCGAGAAAGCCACCAAGGAACGCCAAGAGGCCGAAGAGAAGGTCGAGGAGGCCAAAGAAAAGGCCCAGCAGACCGACGTGACGGAGCAGGAAGGATGACAGCCGCCATCCGCCTGAGCATCATCCTGGCCCTGGTGGGCGGCATCGGGGCTGCTGATGGAGTTGCGCAGACCGCCGCCGAGGAGATGACTCCCGCGCGCGTGCGCGCCGCGCTGGACGGGTGCGTGCGCTTCCTGCTCGCGGACCAGAACCCCGACGGTTCGTGGGGCGGCGCGCGCAACGCGGTGTACACGTTCACCGGCGACGTCTGGTCGAACCCGGAGACACATCGCGCGTGGAAGGTAGGCACGACCGGCCTGTGCTGTCTGGCGCTGGCCGAGTTCGGTGATTCGGAAGCAGCCAAGCAGGCTGTGGACCGCTCAGTCGACTACCTGCTGGCCAAGGCCGCGGTCAAACGCCCCAGCGACTGGGACACCATGAACTGCTGGGCATACATCTACGGATTGCAGGCGTTGGCCGCCGCAAACGGATTGCCACGCTACGCCAACACGCCGCGCTGCGAACAGATCAGCGTCGTTGGCCAGAAGCTGATCCAACGGCTGGCCGAGACGCAGTCGTCGTCCGGCGGCTGGGGCTACCTCGAGTTCGAGGTGCCGCGTACACGCCGGCTGCAATGGGCCACGAGCTTCACAACGGCGGCGGGCGTCATCGCGCTGCTGGACGCACGTGCCCAGGGATTCGAGGTTGACGAGGCGTTGCTGCGCCGCGCCGTGCGCGGCGTCCAACGCTGCCGGCTGCCTAGCGGGGCGTATACGTACAGCATTCAGGCCATCGCTGACCCAAGGACCTTGGAGTGGATCGACCAGATCAAGGGCTCACTCTCACGGATTCAGGTTTGCAACCTGGCGTTGCACATGGCTGGCGAAGAAGTCCCGGCCGAATGGCTTGAGACCGGGCTCGGGCATTTCTTCCGCGAGCACCGCTTCCTCGACATCGCGCGCAACCGGCCGATCCCGCACGAGGCGTTCTACTACAACTCCGGCTATTTCTACATGTTCGGCCACTACTACGCCGCCCGCGTGATCGAGCTGTTGCCGCCGGAACAGCGGGCCGCGTGCTGGCCGCGGCTGCAACGCGAGGTCGTCAAAATCCAGCAGAAAGACGGCTCGCTGTGGGACTACGACATGCACGCCTACCACAAGCCGTATGGAACGGCCTATGGTCTGCTGACGCTCGGACACGCCGCGCGCGATCAGAAGTAGCCGCTCAGCGTCCTGACGAGACACTTGTTCGGATAGTAGAATGCTACAGTGACGCGGGGTGGGACGTGCCCTCCGCTCCAGCGGTCCGTTGTAAGATCACGATCGATTGGGAGGTTCAGCCATGATGCGAGCGATGCAGCACCGCCTGGGTACCGTGTTCGTGCTCTCCGCAACGGCTGGGTTGATTACCAGTGGCTGTTGCGCCCTGTTTGGCGAGGAGGAGACGCACCCGGCGCCGGGTCAGGAAGTCAAGTCGTCAAAGGCGCGTGTGACCTCTCCGGTCTTGCCAGAGGGTGATCTCGACGAACTCGTCACCGGCAATACGGCCTTTGCGCTCAACCTCTACCAGCAAGTGCGTAGCCAGGATGGCAACGTTTTCTTCTCCCCTCACAGCATCTCGCTGGCACTGGCCATGACCTATGCGGGGGCACGTACGGAAACCGAGCAGCAGATGGCAGATGCGCTCAAGTTCACGCTTCCACAGGAGCGCCTGCACGCCGCCTTCAGCGCGCTGGACCAGGAACTGGCCAGCCGCGGCGCGGGCGATGGTGACTCTGCTGGTTTCCGACTGAACATAGTCAACCGTATCTGGGGGCAGACCGGCTACTCGTTCCTGGAGGCGTTTCTCGACACATTGGCGGAGAATTACGGGGCTGGGTTGAACCTGTTGGATTTCGTCAACCAGCTCGAGCAGTCGCGGATTGCGATCAACGAGTGGGTCAGCCAGGAGACCAAGGGCAAGATCAAGGACCTCATACCTGCCGGGGCGCTCACATCGCTCACCAGACTGGTCCTGACGAATGCGATCTACTTCAAGGCCGCCTGGGCCGAGCCGTTCGAGGAATCCGCCACAGCAGACGGTTCCTTCACGCTGCTTGATGGCAGCCCGGTCACTGTGCCAATGATGACCCAGGTGGCCGGCTTCAGATACGCCGCTGGCGACGGCTACCAGGCCATCGAGCTGCCCTACGAAGGGCGCGAACTGTCAATGGTGGTCCTCTTGCCTGACGCCGGGAACTTCGAGGCGTTCGAAGTTGCACTCGATGCCGTGACTCTCCAGGGCATCGTGGACGCCCTCGCCGCGCGTGAAATCAGGCTGACCACGCCCCGGTTCACGTTCGAGTGGAGTGTGGGCCTGACAGAGGCGCTCTCCATGTTGGGCATGCCGCTGGCTTTCAGTGCCAACGCCGACTTCTCCGGAATGGACGGGACGCACGGCTTGCTGATCCAGGATGTTCTGCACAAGGCCTTTGTCGCGGTCGACGAAGAAGGTACCGAGGCGGCCGCCGCGACCGCGGTGATCGTCGGGCTAACGGCCGTGCCCCCGCCGGCACTCAGCGTCACAGTCGATCGGCCGTTCGTGTTCCTGATTCGCGACGTCGAGACCGGGGCCATTCTGTTTCTGGGGCGAGTTGTGAATCCGGCGTCATAGCGGCGCGTGCTATTGCGGCACGTCACGGGTGATTTCAGCCATCACTTCCGGTGCGCAGCGGCCTGTCTTCGTCCAGGCTTCGTACAGCCGTTTGCTCCAGTCGTCCGTCTTGTTCTCCTCGACGAAGAACTTCAGGTACTCCCACGAGACCGACTGGTACATCAGACGCACCTGCACGCGCCTCGCGCCGGCCGGCAGGTCGAGGGGGACGTCGTCCCAATACTGCCCGTCGGCGTACTCGGCGCCGACCGGCTCACAATGGTGCTCGGCGAAAGCGGCCCGGACGTACCCCTGGGGGGGAATACGATTGTCCTTGGCGATGGCGTCGTTGAGCACGAAATGGAACGAGGGCCCGGGCTGTTTGCCGTGTTTCTGCGCCTGGGCCGGGCTGATCGCCGGCAGGCATTCGTACACGCGCGTCGTCTGGGGATCCAATAGTGTGGGGACTTTCACGGCCTGTCCGGCGAGGGTGTCTTCCTTCTCGCCGTAGGCGCCGATTTCTTGCAGCACCGCGCCGGCGCTGTTGAGAAAGCGTACGTTGATCCACATCCGCCGGCCCTCCGGATACCCGGTGGGCAGCTTGTGTCCGGTGAGGTTGGTGATACGCAGGCTGGCCTTCTGGGGCTGTGCAAACGTGAGTTCCAACGCGGCGGCGGCGCCCAGCATCTCGCGCGTGCGCTGCTGACCGGCGCGGAGCGCGTCCGGGTTGGGGCCGTCGTCCTTCCAGAGGTGCAGGATGGCCTCCGGCACCCACGTCGAGCCACCGACCGGCCCGTGACGCACGAAGTAGTCTCGGTGCGGCGCGCCGCTACGCGCGGCCCACCCGCCGCCCGGAACACGGGGGTAGTGACACGCCTGGCAGGCTCCGGCGGGACCCTGCTTGGAGAAGTCGCTCAGCAGCCATTCGCTGTACGTGCGTTCGATGTGGCCGTAGGCGTGTGGGGGTTGCGTCTTCACGTCCGCAGCCTGCAACGGATTGGAGACGTTGTGGCATACGCCGCACAGTTGCCCGGAAGCCTGAAACCCGGATGACACAGCGCGGTGTGGCATCGGCCCGCGGGCGTCGTTGTACGGCCCGCGGACCGTGAAGGCCGGATCGACAACGTACATACCGTTTCCGTAGCCCGGCGGCGGCTGCTGCACAAAGGACGTGGCCGCGGCTGAGAGCGGATCGACCTGGCGATGGCAGATCTCACAGCCGACGCCGTTCAGATCATCCCGTGTCAGCTTGGATCCATCCGGCGGGAGAGTCCGCCCTTGCAGAAATCCGCGGGGAGTGTGACAGCGCAGGCAGTAGTCGCCGACCCCCGGGACATCCTGGTTGGCGATCGCGAGCGCCGCCCGGAACACCGGATCGCGCATGGCCTGTGACATGAGGCCCGCTTGCCACGAGAAGAACGGATCATCGGTGCCGCTCTTTGTCCGGGAGTGGCACATCGCGCACTGCTCGAGCTTGGCCAGGCGCAGCCCGGCTTCATTCGGTCGGGTGCCGGGAAGTGGAACCTGGGCGAAGGCCACATCGGCGCCGAGCCCAGCCAGCCCGGGCAGCAGGATGCCCATCAAGATTGCCATTCTCATGCCTGGAACGTGCTCCTGTGTTGTTGACGTCGCCCTAATGGCGCCACCTCAGCGGCACTGCGGACGATGAAGTGTACCAAAACACTCCAAGCGTGTCCCGGTGTGGGCGCGGCCCCCCGCCCCGCTCACTGACGGAGCAGCACGAGGTTGCCCAGCGATTGCGGCGAGTAGCAATGACCCCGCGCGCCGGACCACGACGAATACTCCCCGCGACGCGCGTCCAAACGTGTGACGTTGAGGCCCCATACCCGACTGCGTGGTGCTTCAGGCGGGAAGGCAGAGAACGGCAGGGCCAGCTCGATCACCCACGCATCGCGCTGTACGTCGACCGCCAGTGTGGCACCGGTCTGCCAATCGAGCGAGGTGCCCATCGGCGGCTCGGTGCGGCAACCTTGCCGGGCCAAGAGCGACCCACTGGGCTTGATTTGCAGGATGAATACGTCGCTGCTCGTGCCGACCGCGGCGTTGGTGGGGTTGATCAGCACTTCGACCACATCCTGGGCCCACGGGACCGCTCCGTCGAGCGGCACGCGATTGTCGGCGCGCCAGATGGGCGTTTCGCCGCGGCGCAGCTCGCACTGCACGCCGACGTACAGGCGCTCGTCGTCCATGCAGAAGAAGGCCCGCGTCGGCAGCTCCGGCGTATCGCCGGTTTCGTCCAATGCTGCCTGCGGTGACGCGCTGCGCGCTGCGCGGCGGCCGCGGCACAAGCGGAAGTCTCCGGCGGCGTTGTTCGAGGCCAGGCTCCAGTCGCCAAGATCGCCGTCAACCTGGGGCGGAACGTCAACGCGCGGACAGGCGGCCACGGCCAGGCGCGCGGGCAGCGCGAAGGCGCCCATCGCCTCCGTATCAAAAACCAGATTGAACGGGTAGACCCCATCGAGATTGTACGAGAGGGCGGTCAGTTCCAGATCAACGGTGGCCATGCCGCGCGCCTGCGCGGGAATCGTCAGGTCGACTGGCTCAGTCTGCCGCCAGCCGACCGGCGCCGGCGCCAGCTTCCACCGCCCGGTCAGCGCGCGGTTCGTGCCGTTGGTCAGCGCGACGGCGGCGCGGGCGCGTGAGTGCTGTGGATCGCTCAGCAGGCGCACGCCGCGCAGCTCCGCCTGCACGCGTGCGGTCTGGTTCATCACGCGGTACCAGCGCCCCAGGTTGCCGATCTGTGTGGAAGTGCCGTCGTTGGCGGGGCTGAACTCGTTCACCAGCTCTTGCAGGATCAGCTCGCGGGCCATTCGCATGATCGACGGGTCCTGCGGCCAACCAGCGGCCCGGCAGCTCAGCAGATGGTCGAGGCATGCCTCGGTGTGCCCCCAACGCACAACCTGCGCGGCGATCGACTTGGCAAGCAGCCGCTTTCCGCTGCGCTCGAGCAACCGCAGCAACTCATAGTCCAGCACGCCGCGGCGGAGTCGTTTCAACCGGATCGACGCGACGGGCCGGTCGAGCAACCCATAGTCCACACCCGCGTACACCAGCGCTTCCCGGTGGGGAAATCGCCGCGCCGTGCGATCGTGTGCCGAGGTTCCCACGTCGGTCGCATGTTCGATCCAGATCGCCTCCGAATCGTAACGGTAGGCTTGCCAGGCCAGCGTGCGCACGTCGCCCGGGGGGGCTTCAACCGCCAGCGAGCCGCTGTATGGCGGACGGTCGGGTGCGAACCAGGTCTGCTTGCCGAGCGCGCGCTCGCGCTCCAGCGCCGCTGGTTCATACCACATGGCCGAGGGTGCCCATATGTTCACATCGGGCAGCTTGATCTCCGGGGCGTTCTGCCACCCCAGCCCGCTCAGCGAACGCGCGGGCAAATGAGCCACCAAGGGCAAACCCGATTCGCTTTGCCGCAGGATGCCCGCCAGACGGCGGACGCGGTCCACGTACGCCTGTGTCGGTGCGGCTGGCGGACAGACGCGCACGAACGCCTTCGGCAACCAGCCACGCTCGGCGAAGTGCCGCTGACACTCCTGTAGGTACGCGGCCAACAGGCGTGCGTAGCGCGGCGAGGAGATCCCGCCGTTCTGATCAGCGTTCGGGTAGACGCTGTCGGCCGGGACGGGCCAGCGTGCCAGGCCAACCTGGTCGGGGAAGGCCTGTCCGTCGATCCAGCCGGCCATCAAGCGGTCATAGGCATCCCACTCGATCTCGACCGCCCGGTCACCCACGGGACGGTATTTGGGGAACGAGGCCCACAGCACGGGGGTCAAACGGTGTTCGTGCAACGCCTGCATCGTGGCGTTGATCAACTCGATCGCCGGGCGCTGACCGGGTGCGTCGGGCAGCAGCCGCAACTGTTCGGGCGGGTCGCGCGGCCAACGCAGATGTGCCGCGAGCAGATCGCGCGGGTCGACGCGGCAGATAATCGGCAGGCTGCGCACGCTGGGCAACGCGACGGGCACGACACGTAACCGTGTTTCACACTCGAATATGGTCGACGATCGGCCGTGCGGCCGCAGGCGCAGACGACCGGCGTAGTCGCCCGGCTCGGTTGTGGGGGGGACATGGATGTCGATCCACAGCAGCTCGTTGCGGGAATTGCCGAGCGTGACCGGGCCGCCCCCGTTGCGGGCTTCCCAGGGCACCAGGATATCGGGGAACAGCGTGGGCTGGGCCGGGTTCCCGGTGTGTCCGGGGTACCAGCTCTCGAAACGCTCGACCTGCACCCACTGAGCACGATAAACCGACACATTCGCCCGCGCAGCAAGTGTACCGCTGGGACCGGAAAGATCGGTGACCTCCAGATCAAAGGGCCCCGCGGACGTGGCGGCCGTGTGCAGGCCGACTTGCAGAGCGACGGTCTCGTTGATCGCTGACTTCAACCTGGCGATGCGGCGCGAAGCCGAGTAGACGTCGTTCTCCAGCACGGGCGGGCTGTCCGCCGTGATCTGCTCTCCGTCACCGACGATCCAAACCGTGACCTCGCCCGTGCGCGCGGGATCCAAGCACCCCCCCGTCCACAGGAACAGCAAAAGACCGCCGCCGAACACGCACGTGGAATGCCGGTCACGCGGCCTCATGACTTTGGTTCCGGCCAGCCTTGGACTCTGTAGAGCTTCCGTGGCGACTCCGGCTGACCGGTGCGCGCGGAGAGATAGATCGCATCCAACAAGGCCGTGGTGGCGATGTGCCGATCGAGCGCAGCGGTTTCCTTCCGGGCGGGTTCGCCGCCGAGGATCGTGCCGGCGAACCAGTCCATCTCGACGGCGAGCAGATTATCGGGGATGGTGCCTTCGTGGCGACACTCGCCGTCCAGCCCGGCGATCGCCAGGTGCGCGTCGCTCAGCGTAAGCGTGACCTCGCCGCCATGATGGCGGCTGCAGCGCTCATAAGGCAGCGTGTCCCAGGTGGCGCGGACGCACGCCAGGCCACCGCCCGCATAGCGCAGGATCGCATTGGCGACGTCCTCGGTCTCGCGCGGGCCCTCGCCGGAGGGACGCCGAAAATTGCCGATCGCAGCCAGAACACCCTCGGGCAATCCGCGCAGGGCGAGCAGGATCTCCAAGGGCGCGTAGGCATCGGTCAGCAGCACCCCCCCCCCGGCATCAACAAGACTGGAGCGCCACGATTTGAGCGGCGGACCGGCGGCGCTGACCTGGATTTCCGACAGATTCACACTGGACAGTCCCGTCGCACGCCGGGCCGAGGAGACACATTCCGCCAAGTGATCCCACCACGATACCACGTGGTAGACCACTGGTTGTCGCCGGGCGTTATGCACAACCTCGGTAGCTTCCGCGAAGCTACGGCCGAGCGGTGGTGTGCGCCACACATGGATGCCGTGTTTGATGGCCGTCGCGCCCAGCTCCACGCCCGCCCGGGTTGACGTGTCCAAAACGAGTGCGTCGAGTTCGCCTTGGGCGATCATGACGCGTGTATCGTCGTACCAGGGCACATCCGGCAGCGCCTCCGATTGGCGTGGGCCAGCCTGCGTTGCCAGGTGCAGGTGCGAGCAGCCCCGGATCGCGGCGCCTAGCGCGCCTATTCGCTCCGGCTCGGCGATCAGGCCGACTTGCAGCGCTCTTTGCGGAGTGGTCTCGTTGTTGGCGGCGCTCATGCTCGTATAATCTCTGCCGACGGTTTCCGCCCCCGGCACCCGGAGGGTTCCATGCGGCCTCTTGCGTTTGTACTCATCGCTATCTCGGCATCCGTGCTCCAGGCCGACGTTTTGCACATGCGAGACGGTACACGGTACTACGGCAGCCTGATCTCGCAAGATGATCAACTGGTGATCTTTCGCGTGACCCTGCCAGACGGGGCCTCCGGATCAGTGCGCGTCTTTCCGGCCGCACTCATCAACCGCGTCGAACGGACCTCGCGCGGTCCCATCGCGGCCAGCTCTCCCGCGCCCGATCCACGCGAGCAGGCCGCTCAGAGCGAGGACTGCCAGCAGATGGTGCGCGAGGCGCTCGAGTTGATCAGCGATGAGGACTTCCCGGCGGCGTTGCGAGCTTTGCAGCACGCGGTGCAACGAGCCTCGCCGCAGGTGTTGCAGGAACTCGACGAGTACACGCGCCAGACGCACGGCCTGCCACTGGCGGAACTGCTCGCCGAAACACGGCTGTATGTGGCCCAGCGTCCACGCAACGGGCGTCTGTTTGGGCTGACCTACGCCACACGCTACGAGGCAGCGGCCCTGGGGCGTCTGTTGGAACAACGCGTAGAAGGACTGCTCGCCACGACGTACCACGAACGTACAATTGCCGAGTGGGTGCCCCAGCGGGAGGCCTACGAAACGCTGCAACCGGACGCCCGGCGAATGGTGGCCGACGCGCGCCTGGCCGCGGCGATGATCGGGGCCCGCTTGCGGTTCGATCCGCGGCTCCGGCCGGATCGCGACGAGCGCCGCCGCCTGACAGCCTTGCGCGGCGAGCTGGCGCGTTTCGTGGCACACGTGAGCGCACTGCCCGGCTTCACTGGCTTATCGAGCTCAGATGATGCTTCCGATCCGGCGGTGCGGGAGGTGTCTCGCCTCCGGAGCACGCGGAGCGCCGCCAGTCAACCAGCGGAGAAAGAGGGCCCATGACTGAGTCAATCCCCGCCGTTTATTCGACCGATTTGCCCGGCCTGCTGAGTCGTGGCAAAGTGCGCGACATTTACGACCTGGGCGAGCGCCTGCTGATCGTGGCCAGCGATCGCATCTCGGCCTTCGACGTGGTCATGGACCAGCCGGTCCCCGGCAAGGGCGTCATCCTGACGGAGATGTCGCGTTTCTGGCTGGAGCGACTGGCTTCGTGTACGCCGCACCATCTGGATTACATCGTGCGGGCCGACCGCGTGCCGGCGGGGTACGAGGCGCACGCGGAGCAGTTGCGGGACCGGTCGATGGTGGTCAAACGCGCCGAGGTCCTGCAGGTCGAGTGCGTGGTGCGGGGCTATCTCGTGGGTGGCGGCTGGCGCGAGTACCGGGAGACGGGCCGTGTGAGCGGGATTGAGCTGTCGCCGGGGCTTGAACCGGGGCAAAAACTCCCTGAGCTGATCTTCACGCCGAGCACCAAGGCGCAGACCGGGCACGACGAGCCGATCTCCTACGACCAGGCGGTGGACATTGTGGCCCGGATGGCGCTGGGAATGGGACCAGTCCTGATGGCCGAAGCCCGCGAGCGCAGCATGGCCATTTACGAAGAGGCGGCCCGATTCGCCGAGAGTCGCGGCATCGTGTTGGCGGACACGAAGTTCGAGTTCGGCCTCTGCGATGGCGAGCTGGTCGTGGTCGACGAGGTTCTTACGCCGGATTCGTCCCGCTTCTGGCCCGCCGAAGCCGTCGGCCCGGGGTTGCAGCCGCCCAGTTTCGACAAACAGTTTCTACGCGACTACCTCGAGACGCTGGCGTGGAACAAGCAGCCCCCGCCCCCGCAGATTCCCGACGAAATCGTCTCCCGCACACGCGCTCGGTATCTCGATGCGTATCGACTATTGACCGGCGAGAGCTTGACGCGCTAGCGTCCCGGGTTGGCCATGCGATCCAGGCGCTGCGGGGCAGCCGCCTCCGCCGCGCGAGCATTCTCCACACCTCCGGGTGCAACCGGGCCCAAAGTAAGTGCTTGGTAACTCGGCGATCCGACGATAACATACAACCAGAGCCCGGTCGCGCAGAGTGAGCGCTGGCTCGTTCTGGCGCATCAACGCCGTAAGTGTGCTGCAGACAGGAGGTTAGGCAACCATGCAGAGAGCGCGCGGATTTCGCAGAGCTTTTACACTGATCGAGTTGCTGGTGGTGGTGGCGATTATCGCGCTGCTGATCTCGATCTTGCTTCCGGCCCTGAGTAGAGCAAAAGAGCAGGCCAAGACGACGGTCTGCCTCTCCAACCTGCGGTCGTTGGGGCAGGCCGCCAACACCTACCTGCTTGAAAACAGCGACCTGCCCTGGGCCTTGCCGGCCGAATACCAGGCGGCCGGATGGGATCCCGGTCACCGGAGCTGGAACGTCTACACAGAGTTCGTCTACGGCGGAGGTCGCCCCGACAAAACGACCGCGCAGTTCCAGGCCGCGCTCGGATCGGGCATGAAGGGCGGTGCCAGAGAATACAAGTTCTACGACATCACCGTGGCCCCGCCGCGCGTGCGGCCGATGAACAAGTACATCGGTTCGAGCGTGAGCTGGGACAATCCGGAGCGTGACCGCAACCCTAGACGTGTGCTCATCCCGGCGGAGATCCCGGACTTCTTCAAGTGCCCATCAGACTGCACGCCCTGGGTTCCCTGGGCGGGTGGCGGGGCCGCCAACGACGACCTCGAGGGCAGCTCGCCGTTTTCAACCTGGGAGTTCTGGGGCACCAGCTACGCCATCAACTGGTACTGGCCAAACTACTATGAACCGCTGTCCTGGGTGCAGGACATGTATCCGAACAACGTGTTCCTGCGAGTCCTCGGCGGCATGAACGACACCGAGGGACTGGGGACGCGGATGATGCGTAACAAGGGCGGTCGCTGGGCGTCCGAGTTCATCATCTTCTACGAGAACCGCCTGAACTACGCGATGGAGAGCGCCCGCCCGGAGGGCATGACCAATTCGTTTGAGAAGAACTTCGCCGGCTGGCACAAGCAGGTGGACTACCACGCCGCCGGCTTCATGGACGGCAGCGGGCGTTACACGAAATATGACACGCGCTACGTGAATGGTCCTGGTTGGACTACCTGGCCGAGCCCCCCGTGGGAGGGGCCGTGGGAGCCGTACGACGGTATCGACGACTAGGAAATATACGGGTTTGATCTCGGCCGGCGCGATAGCACGATCGCGCCGGCCGGTTTGTTCTCACCAAGGCCGCGGACGGCGTAGCCACCGGCCGGCTCACCCGGTTTGCGAGCGTCCCGACAGGCCGCACAAGCTGCCTCGGCGGTTGGGGTTTGGCAGCCAAAACCGATTGACCCATTCCTTCAGGTTGTGCTAGCCTAAGAGCATGACTGCAACCAGCGTGACTACCACCGGGTCTGCGGCGGCCTCCTGGCTGAAACGGGTCCGGTTTGTGCTGGCGGTGGCGGTGATCTGGGCCGGATTGCACTACATCGTCGACGGGGCTGCGCTGGGCCGCGGGCTGCATCGCCCAGTGGTTCTGCTGGTCTCCCATGCGGGATTGGCAGGCGGGCTCGCGGCGGGGTTGGTGCTTTGGGTCGGAGCCGGTTTGGGGGTTTTCCTGAGCGGCCGGCGTGAGAGTGGTGAGGCCCTGGTCATGGTCGGGATCGCTTTGGCGCTCTGGGCGGCGCCGGGCGGGACGATGGACGACTGGCTGCTGCTGCGAAACGAAACACTCGACGCGTCCGCCAGCCCGGCGTATCGGACGCTGCTGGCCGACTACGTGTTCCTGTTGGCCTGCTTGGCGGGGGTGGCGGTCGTAGGCGGGCTGGCGGAACGCGCTACGCGCCCACCGGCCGACCAGGGACCAGCCCACCGAGATCGGCTGTTGAATCTGGAGTCACTCAGCGCCGAGTCGAGCAGCGGGCCCATGGCACTGGTCACGTGCGCTGCGGTGGCGGCGGTGCTGCTGCTGTTCCTCCCGGGACCGCGCAGCGGCTGGACGCAACGGGGACAGGTCTACTTTGCGGTGGCGGTGGCCTACGCCGTGGGAGCAGTTGTGGCACGCCGCGCCACCCATGCCCGCCACCCCCTGTGGTACTTGGCGACTCCCTTCATCGTCGGGATCGTGGGGCTGCTTGTCGCGGCTCTGCGGCCAACACTGCCAGCGGAGTACGCTCACCTGAACGTGATTCCGGCCATCGGGCTCGTGCGGCCGCTGCCAGTCGAGATGGTTGGGGTGGGGGTGGTCGTTATCGTCTGGACGCTGCGGGCGACGGCGGCGCTGCACCTTGACGAGGAGCGGGACTGACTGGAGACGCGCGGTGGACATCCGCCTATCCAGGAAGCGCAGCGAGACCTGGGAGGAATTGCGCGCCCGGCTCATCGCCGAAACGTCGGCTTACCTGAGCGAATGCCTGCGCCACCCGGAGTTGTCCGTGCGTATCCCGATGATCCCGGTGGGCAGTGGGCGTTTCCCGCCGTCGTTGACGGAGGCGTTCTGGCATGCCGTGCTTCACGAGTGATGGGTGATGAAGAGGTTGAGTCGCAACATCGACGGTCGTGGGCGGGTAGCGCGTGGCATTTCCGGGTTGCTTTTCCTCCTCGGCGTCGCGTTGCTGGTCTGGGATGGTTGGCCCATCCGCGGGAGCTGGCTGCGGTGGGGCGCATGTGGCGTGCTGACGCTGTTAGGCACCTTCCAGCTCTTCGAGGCGGTCGCCGGCTGGTGTGTCACCCTCGCACTCGGCTACAAAACGCCGATGTAATGGAATAACACTGCAGTGATCTTCGGTTTCACCGACCGGGCCCCGAGCGTCAGCGAGCGGGACCTCAGGGCGAACGTGGTCTGATGCCGGACCCGCTCGCTGGCGCTCGGGGCTCTGATAGGCCCTTGCGGCCCGGGAGTCGGCCGAGCGGTAATAGCGGAGTTGTATGCGGATTCTGATTCTCCAGATTGTTCGCGCTGTGCGGGCACGCCCCGTGCCGCGCTTCGAGCCGCACCTCGGCACGCTGCTGGCCTTGTTGCAGGATTGCGGGCACGAGCTTTCGTTGCAGGGGTTGGCCCGCTTCGATCTTGACGCCATCAAGTCCGCCCTGGCCCGGGCCCTGCCGCAACTGATCTACGCCGACATCTCGGCCACGTGCGTCGATGTGGCCCGGCGCGCGCTCGAGTACATCCACGAGCACGAGTTTCTGCCGGTCGTGGCCGGCGGCAACCTGCCGACGGTTGATCCGGCGGCAAGTCTGAGTCTCCCGAGCGTGCAAGCCGTCGCGATCGGCGAGCCGGATGCATCGCTCGTGACCTACCTGGAGCGCATCAAGGACCCGGCTGCGGGGCAGGTCGTCCTGGGCGTCTGGTCGCGGGATGAGCGTGGCACGGCCCGGCCGGATCTGCCGCCTCTGGTCGAGGATCTCGATTCACTGCCGTTTCCGGAGCGGGACCTGTTTGGCTATGCAGGCTACGTGCAGCGCACCGGGCAGGTCGAAGTCGCGGTGGGACGTGGGTGCCCGCAGCAGTGTGCCTATTGCGTCAATGACTGGCTGGAGGAAATCTACGAGAACTGTGGTACGTGGGTACGGCGACGGTCTCCGGAGAACGTCCTGGAAGAGCTGGAGTTGCTGTGCGAACGCTACCCGAGCGTACGTCTGATTAGGTTCCTGGATCACGCCTTCGCGCTGGACGCGGATTGGTTGCCCGCGTTTCTGGACACGTATGCCCGGCGTTGCGCGTTGCCGTTTCGCTGCCACGTGCGCGCGAATGCCGCGGATGAAGACACCATCCAGCGCCTGGCCCGGGCCGGTTGCCGGCTGGCCGATGTGGAAGTGGTCAGTGGCAGCGATTTTCTCCGCAACGAAATATTCGATATGGACCTCGACAACGCGCAGATCAAGGCGGCGTTCACACGGCTGCACGCCGCGCGGATCCGGACGCGAGCGATTGTCTATCTCGGGGCGCCGTACGAAAGCGAGGCGTCGCTGGAGCAGACCCGCACCCTGCTGGGTGAACTGAGACCGAACGTCGTCGATGTCCGCCCATACTACCCGTGGCCAGGGACCCGCGCGGCCGAGACGTGCCGGGAAAACGGCTGGCTGCACGTGCGTGGTGAAGAGCAGTACTACAGCGACCGCAACGGAATCGATATGCCGGCTTGTCGCCCCGCTGTCGTTGCTGCGCTGCTCAAGCGTTTGCGGCGCGAGTTTCCAACTGCCCTCGCGGAGCCCTGGTGGCGGCGTTGGCCGCCGGGCGCCCGCTCGCCGATCGGGCAGATGTTCCCGAAACGCCGATAGGCTGATGGATCGCCGTCTGTTCGGCACGTCGCGCCGCGGATTGCGGCGGGCTCGACTTGCCGATGCGGCGGCTTGAGGTCAGACAATGAGAATACTCACAACGGTTGTCGTCGAAGTCGTGATCATTGCCAGCTTGGGCGTTGGCTTGGGTTTCGTGGTCAATGCCGCCCGTAGCAAAGACTCGGTCAAGCTGCAGCGAGACTACTTCGCCAAGCGGCCCGCAACGACCCGACCGGCCTCGACCACCGGCGCCGCCGCGCCTGCCGCCACGAGCCAGACGGCCAGCGATGTCGGCGCCTCCCACGGTCTGCCCGAGCACGATTACCAGGTGCTCAGCTTCGAGGATGTCGCGGCGCTGTTCGAGGATCCCAACACGGCCGTGGGCGCCAACGTGTTCGTGGACGCGCGGGAAGACGACTTGTTCACTGAGGGGCACATCCCGGGTGCGCTGCAGTGCGACCACTTCCGGCTGGAGCGGTACATCGATCGCGTCTACGCCGCCGCCCTGCAGGCCGAGAAGGTCGTCGTCTACTGCACCGGCGGGGAGTGCGAGGACAGCATCTACGTTTGCGGCGACCTGTTCGACCGTGGGATCGAGTATGAGAAGATTCACCTCTACCCCGGTGGCTGGGAAGAGTGGGTCGAGAAGCAGATGCCGACCGAAAGCGATCTGGAGTAGCCGATGGCTGAGACACGGGTGTCATTGATCCGGCGCGTGGACGCGAGCGGCGTCCCATTGCTGCTGGCGCGCGTGGCGACCGGCGGGTGGTTTCTATACCTGGCCGGGATGAAGATCAGCGACCCATTCGAGTTTCTGAAGCAGGTCCACGCCTACGGCATCGTCCCAGAATCTCCGGTCTATCTGCTGAACAGCGTTGCAATCGTGCTGCCAATGCTGGAAATCGTGTGTGCCGCGGCCCTGTTGCTGGGGCTCTGGGTGCGCGGAGCGGCAACCGTGATCGGCTTGATGCTGCTGGCCTTTCTGCCCGCGTTGCTGTACCGGGCCTGGATCATCTACCAGGCCGGGGATATGGCGTTTTGTGACGTATGCTTCGATTGCGGCTGTGGCACGGGTGTCGTCTGCATCTGCCACAAGGCCGCCGAGAACACCGCCCTGTTTGTCGGCGCGCTGATCGGGTTGTTCTCCTGCTCGCGGCGCTGGTGTTTGTCGGGCTGGTTTGGACGAGTGGTCATGCGGCCGGCGCCGGTAAAGACGTAGCTGCCTGCTCTTTCGCCGACTGGACGAGGGGCGCCACATCCACTATTAGTCCCGTATGCTCGCCTTGTCCTGCGCCCCAACTTTGCTCCTGTTGGCCCAGACTGTCACCTCGGCCCCGGCTGCCACGTCGGCCGCCGCCGACCCGCCGCCGTTGATAACCGACCCGGCCGGCATTCTCGCCATCCTGTTGGTTGTATTGGCGGGCATCTTCTGGCTGACGCAGCATCGAGTCTTCGGTCGGCTCTTCAAGGTCGTTCCAGCGCTGGTCTTCTGCTATTTCGTGCCGACCACGCTGACGACATTGGGGGTCATTCCCGATTCATCAGCGCTGTATTCGTGGATCAAGTCCTTCGTGCTGCCGGCCAGTCTGTTGCTGCTGATCCTGGCGCTGGACGTGCCGGGCATCATCCGCCTCGGCCCCAAGGCCGTGATCATGCTTCTGGCCGGCACGACGGGCGTGGTCCTGGGCGGGCCGCTGGCGTTGCTGGTCTGCCGGGAGTGGTTACCGTCCGATGCGTGGCAGGGGATGACCGCATTGGCCGGGAGCTGGATCGGCGGCGGCGCCAACTTCGTCGCCCTGGGCGAAATCGCCGGCACAAGCAACGCCATGTTGGCCACGATGGTGATCCCGGATGTCTTCGTGGCTAACATCTGGATGGGGGTACTGCTGTATCTATCGGGACACCAGCGGCGAGTTGATGCCTGGACCGGAGCCAACGTGCAGGCGATCCGCGCTCTCGAACGCCGCATGACTGATTTTCAGGAAAGGGTGATGCGCATCCCGGCGCTGTCCGACCTGATGATCATCCTCGCCTTCGGATTCGCGGGGAGTTGGCTGAGCTATCGGGCTGGGCTGTGGCTGCCGGAGATCGGCACGGCGATATCGCACTCCACGTGGAAGTACATCATCATCACGGCCGTGGGCGTGATTCTGTCGTTCACGCCGGTGCGCAACCTGGAGGGGGCCGGGGCATCTCGGATCGGGTCGGTGATGATCTACCTGCTGGTCGCGTGTATCGGCGCGTCGGCCGATTTCGCCAAGATCGTAGAGGCTCCCGCCTTCATCTTGATGGGGTTTATCTGGATCAGCGTTCACATCTTCGTGCTGTTGGTGGTTGGCTGGCTGATCAAAGCCCCGATCTTCTTCGTCGCCGTCGGTTCGCAAGCGAACATCGGCGGGGCGGCGAGTGCGCCGATCGTGGCGGCGGCGTACCATCCGTCACTCGCCCCCGTGGGCGTGCTGCTGGCCGTCGCCGGCTACGTCCTGGGCACTTACGCCGGCCTAGTCTGTATGAAGTTGCTGCAAACGGTCGCCGGCCATGCTCCGCTGCCAACGCCGTAGGTTTCGAGCGGGTTGATTGCGGGCGCGCTGCTCCTGTCGCTCCCAGTTCCCCCGTGTCTGGCTCAGTTTCCGCACCCTCACGGCCGACACGGCCGTCACACCCGCGGAGCCTTCTCGATGGTGGCACGGCTGTGTCAGCCGTGGCCCGGCAGCGCACGGTTCAGCCGTGATTCGCAGCACGCCTACGTCTCGATTGAATACAGGAACCAGCGCTGCTTGGGAGAACCGCTCTTGGGCGTGTGCCGGATGAAATAGACCGTCCAGATCGAGTCGTCGGACATGCGCAGCCGGTAGTAGTGCCGCCGCAAATAGCGCTCCCCACCCGGACGACCGCCCTCTGGTTGCGACTGCTTCCAGCCTTGGAGCGTTTCTACGACGCTGCTGACCGCTTCACGCCAAGCGAACGCGCGCGGCAATCCTGGCTCGCCGCGTCCCATGGCGGCGGTGTCACCGGTATGCGTTTGCGGGACTATGGGTTCGCTGATGAAGTCAGCCATCGCGCTTACCGTCCTGGGCGGATCGGTTAGTCGGACCAGCGTAGCTCGCCGTCCACGAGGAGATCGCCGATGCTGCCGACGATAATGTCGGGCTGCTCCGCACGAGGAATGGTTTCGATTACGGAGGCGTCCGCGTACTTACCCGACAGGACGAACGCCGCCTGCATACCCATCCGCTTGGCCCCCGCCAGGTCGGAGAATGGATCGTCTGAGACGACCGCCACACGCTCCGGCGGGAGGTTGATATCCGTCAGGGCCTGCTGATAGTAGTCAGGGCTGGGCTTGCCGATCACGGTTGGCTCGACCTGGGTGGCATAGGCGATCGCCGCCACGATCGCCCCGACACTCGGCGCGTTGCGTCCTTCAGCATCGGGATACAACCGGTTGCGGTGCAAGGCGATGAACGCCGCGCTGTGGCGGCTCACCGCGTCGCAAGCCAGCCGCAGCCGCTCAAACGTGAGATCGGTATCCAGGCCCACGACGACGGCGTCCACCTCACTCTCGTCCACGATCGTGAAGCCCGCGTCGGCGAACATCTGGCGCAGGTTGGCTGTGCCGAGTACCAGGCAGCGTGTGGCCCGCAACTCGCGCAGTCTGGCGACCGCCGCGCTGGTGCAGGTGTGCGTCTCGGCGGCGGTGAAATCGAAACCGACCCGCGTCAGTTTCTCGACGATCGCCGATCTGGAGTCGGTTGTGTTGTTGGTGATCAGTCGCAACGGCAGGCCCAGTTCGCGCACCCGGCGGATGAACGCGACCGCACCCGGCACCGCCTGGTAACGCTTGTCGGCTACGAGCACCCCCTCTACGTCCAACAGCAGTCCTTCCACGGCCATGACAATCTCGCTGTATTACAAACCGCCGATTTCTTTGCGCAGCGCTCCAAGTTTACAGCGCAGGATGGCCAATGGCGCCGGGAGAGATCAATCTGCGGCGACGCGTTTTCAGTGCAGAACCTATCCCAACACTCTTTGCGAGCCGCGACCGTCAGGGAGCGGTTGCCGGCGGCACCGAGCGGTTCGCGACACAACCGCTCCCTGACGGTCGCGGCTCGGAAGGATGTCGTAATTGTGAGCCACTACACTGGCGATGACACGCCGGTGGCGTACGGTCCATGTGCGGGCCCGGCGCTTCGAGATCCCCAACCGCGCGACAATGCCCTACAATCGGCACTCCAAAGGAGGTGTTGACCGTGAACGTCATCGTTGATTTCTGCATTGTCCCGATTGGTGTCGGCGTATCGGTGTCGAAGTACGTGGCAGCGTGCGAACACGTGCTGAATGACGCGGGCCTGACCACCCAGCTCCACGCCTACGGCACGAATATCGAGGGCGAGTGGGAAGCCGTCTTCGCGGCGATCAAGCGTTGCCACGAGGTTGTGCACGAGATGGGCGCGCCGCGCATCTCGACGACCATCCGGCTCGGCACGCGCACCGACCGCCCCCAGACCATGGACGACAAGCTCCGCAGCGTGGCGGAGAAGATGAAGCAATAGGCCCGCTTCCGAGGCTCTTCAGAGCTGCGCCCCGCCAACCGAGCCGCGACGCGTTAGCCGAGCCGCGACCCGTTAGCCGAGCCGCGACCGTGAGGGAGCGGTTGACAAAGGACGGCGTCTTCGCGCGCAGGGCCCCCTTCTGACGCCTCGTTGCTTCGTTGCCTTCCTCTCACTCGCCGATCAACAGCGCGATGAACGCGTCGATGTCAAAGCCGTTGACCGCGCCGTCAGCGTTGATGTCGGCGAGCAGCCGCTCGCAGTCGGCGTGCGCCGGGTCGTAGTAATCCGGGCCCTGGAGCGCGAGGATGAAGGGGTTGATGTCGAACGTGTCGATCACGCCGTCGCAGTTCAGGTCGCCATACTGGAACGAGCCGAACTCGTCGGCGCCCATATCGACGCGGGCCTCGTCGTCACCATCGCCATCCCAGAGGCGATACTCGCCGTCCATGTCCGTCTCGCCAGGCGCCGGCACAAACGCCGGATCGCCGGCGTCGACGCAGGGTGAACCCGCGGCGAGGTGATAGTCGTCGTTGGCAGGATCGACAAGGAGCGGATCGACGTCGATACAACCCTCTCCAAACCACGGCTGGCCCGTTCCGTCCTGGATGTCACAGTAGGTTACGACCGGGCTGCCGGAACTCACGTAGATCTCCTCTGGCGCGTTGTTACAGAGGATACAGTTCGTGAGCGTTGTGGAGCCGCCGCAGCAGAGGCCGCCGCCCGCGTAGGGGGCCGAATTCCCGCTAAACGTGCAGTTGATGAACGACGGGTTGCATTGCCAACAGTATGCGCCGCCGCCTGCAATCTTGCTGACCGAGTTCCCGCTGATCGTGCAGCTAATGAGCGTCAGTTCGCTGCCGTTGCAGTAGACGCCGCCGCCGTACTTATCGCCGGAATTCCCGCTGATCGTGCAATTGACAAACGTCGGGTCGCCGTGGTAGGTGCAATAGAGGCCGCCGCCATAGTCTGCCGAATTCCCTTTGATCGTGCAGCCGGTGAGGATCGGGCTATAATTGTAGCAGTAGACGCCGCCGCCGCATGAACTGCCCGAGCCTGTGGCGGAGTTCCCGTTGATCGTGCAGTTGGTGAGCGTTGGGTCGCTCTGCCTGCTATATACGCCGCCGCCGGCGTTCTTGGCCCAATTCCCCGTGAGCGTGCTGTTAACGAGTGTAGGACGGCTGCCGGTTCTGCAATAGACGCCGCCACCGAACAGGATGGCCGAGTTACCGCTGATTATGCAGTTATTAAGCGTTGGGTCGCTGTAGACGCAGAAAACGCCGCCACCGTTATCGGCGTAGCCGTTCGTGATCGTTAGCCCATCGACGACTGAGTCCGCCCCCTCACCGCTGTGGAAGTAGAACCCCCGGCCGGCGGATTCGCAGTCGATGATGCACGTCGTCGGGTCGCCGGAGTCGCTGCGGACAGTAATCGCGTTGCCGGCGAAGTCGATGTTGCGGTTGCCGATTCCCTGGTAGACGCCGTCGAGGATGACGACCTCGTCGCCATCGACGGCGGCGTCGATGCCCTCTTGGATTGCGTCGAAGGGGTGGTCTGCCGAGCCGTCTTCGTCCGGATCGCTGACGGTTGGGTCGCCGGGGCCGGGGTCGTTCGGGGCGTCGTCGTCTACGTACCAGGTCGTCTGCCCCGGGGCGGCGGTCGCCATCAACAGAATCGTCACCAGGATCGCTGTCCAGAATCTGACTTGCATCGTCGTGCCCTCCGCTTGTGCAGCATGTGCCGGCCTGCGATTCAGTTTCCGTGAAAGGTGGATGCTGGCTCTATTGTAGCGTGGCGGTGGGGCCGGATGAAACGGGATTTCAGAAGCTGTCCCCAATCTCGCTTCCGAACCGCGTGGGTGCCCCGTCCCGTATTGGCCGCCCGTTGGGGCGGGCAAGCTGGGCGGGGGACGTAACTTTCTGATCAACGCCACTTGATGACCGAGTCCATACCCCACCCCGTTCGTCCGCCTCGACGGCGGCCGAAACGGGATGGGGCACCCGCCGCTATCTTCAAACCTGCAAACCCGGCGGACGTGGACCGCCCAGTTGCGTTTCGTGTGTACACGAGCCGGTCTCCGCAACCGCTCCCTGACGGTCGCGGCTCAGAAAGACCGCACTGCTGTGAGACACTACGGTTTCTTTGGCTTTGGCAGACGCCCGGCGTCGGCCGCGGTGAGACGGCGCAGCTTTACGCCTTGGGCCTTCAGCAGCGGGACGACGCCCTTGGGGCCGCCCATGTGGCCTGCGCCGAAGGCGAAGAAGAACGCCGTGTCAGGTTGCGCCTTCAGTTGCTTGGCTACCCGCTCGGCCATGCGCTCGTTGCGTTTGATGATGAGATTGTCGTAGAGCTTGCGATCTACCGGGTCGTCCAGGTCCAAATCCTCGTTCATCAGGTCGAGCAGGGCCTGTTCATCCCCGCTCAGGTAGGTCTTCACCATGCTCTGCGTGTGGCTCTTGCCGGAACGGACGGCCTCCTCGAGCACGTCGAGCGTCTTGGCGAGCATTTTGATCTGCTCGTCCTGCGTGAGCGATTCGAGCGCGCCGATCTGCTCATCGACAGTTTCGATTCCGCCGAGTTCCTTGCCCTGGCCGGCCGCCTGCATGTAGAGCGCCAGGTCAAGCGGTTGCCTGGTGGCCAGCTCTTTCAGGTAGTCCAGCAAGGGCAGTTGGGCCATGATCGCCCAGACCTTCTGTTTCTCGAACATCGCCAGGTTCACGCCCTTCGACTCCAGGTACTTGTCAGTTCGGCGATAGAGCGGCGGCGGCAGCACGTCGGACAATGTCTTGTCGCCCGGCAGCATCATCTTGCTCATCGACGCCGTCAGCGTGGACATGTCCATCGGGATTTCGAGGAACAGCGCGTCGCTTGCGGCCAGCGCTTCCTCCACCACACGCGGCAGCGCCAGCACCTGCTCATCCGGAACGTGGATAGTGCCGTACAGGTAGGACGGCGTAGGGCCCGCGATCTGCCACAGAAACGGCTTCTGCGTGGGCTGGACGGCGGCCTTCTCCTGCGCGCTCGCCGACGCGACGAGCAGCACGACAAGTGTCAAGCCGCAGCCAAGACGTCGACTGAAGGCGGAAACGCGGCCCTGCGGCCGTGGGGCAGTCTGGTCGGCCATGGTGTTCGAGCTCCTTTGACAGAGGTTCCCTGGCGGTGCCTGCGGACGAGCGAGTGAATCGTACGTGGCAACAGCAGTGAGCGGGTGATACTAACGCCGCTTGTTGCTCGGGCGGCGCCGGGTTCGCGGCTGGGTCCGGTTTGGGCGCCGGACTGAGCGTTACGAGCACAACCCCGGCCGTGGCCAGCACGACCGCCATACCCTTGCGCAGCGTGAAAGCCTCCTTGAGGAAAAACGTCGCCAGGATGATGGCGAAGATCACGGACATCTGGTTGAGGACGCCGGCGATCGAGGCGCGCGCGTACTGGAAGCCAGCGATCCATGCGATCATGGCGATGTATCCCCCGACTACGGAGGCCGGAACGCCGTACTTCCACACCGGAGACGGGCGAAAAACAGCCCACTGCTGGCTGCGGCGCGGCATGACGGCGGCGTACCCCGCCAGGATCAACGTGCCCGCGATCATGCGAATCAGCGTGGCCCAGAGTGTCGGAGACCAGGTCTGCGGCAGCCGTTCGAGCGTGGGCTTGGCGATCACGATGCCGAAAGTCATGAGTGCTATCGCCAGCGCGCCGAGCAGGATACCGACGATGAGCTGCAATCGCGTGCGATCATGCGGCGGGGCGTGCCCCGAGGAGATATATACGCCTGCCAGAATCAATGCCGTGCCGAGATAATGCCAGACTGAGAGCTGCTCGCTCAGCAGCAGCAGGGAGAAGAAGATGACGAACGGGCTGTAAAGGCAGTCCACAATCGAGATCAGTCCGACGCCGATCAGGTTGAGGCTGGCAAAAAACAGCGTGTCCGCCAGCGTGATTCCAAGAAACCCGCTGATCGCCAGGATCCACAGGTCGCGCGGCGAGAACAGGCGCAGCAGGGATTCCTGGTTTGGCTGGGCGAACGCCATGACGGCCAGGGTGAGGGCGAGCAAGACGATCGCAACCGCGTTCTTGAACATGTTGAGCGCCATGGGGGCGATCTCTTCGCCGCTGCGTTTGAACAGCACAACGGCAAAGCCCCACGCCAGGGCCGCCAGCAGAGCGCACGACTCGCCAAACAATGGTATCTGCATGCTCTTCTCTATACCGCGGGACGAACGCGCAACGGTGCCGCGTGTCGAATGCCTCGCCAGCCTATTGCAGACGCTCCATGAGCGCCCGGACACGGGCGCCGTCCACCGGATTGCCAGGTACCCCATCCACTTTCAACGCCGTACCAACGATGAACCCGTCGGCGTGCGGCAGATAGTCAGCGATGGTCTGCGAGGTGACGCCGCTGCCCACCAGAACGGGCGTGTCACCAGCGGCAGCGCGCACCTGGCGGACTTCTTCCAGCGCCGTGGCACGCCCCGTGCCGCTACCGGAGACGATGACCGCATCCGCGCCGCCGCGCTCGACCAGGTCGTGCACTTCTTCAGCCAGCGGCCGCGCCGGTCCCGCCGGAGCGGAGTGCTTCACGTCGACGTCCGCCAGGATGCGGATTTCGTCGGCGGCCAGCGCCGCGCGCTCGCGCAGGAGCCGGTGCGCGATCCCCTGCAACAAACCCTGGTCGGTCACCCGCGCCCCGCAGAGCACGTTGACGCGGATCCAGGCCGCACCGCTGGCGTGTGCGATGGCCAGCGCGCTGCTTCCATCGTTACGCAGCACGTTGATACCCAGTGGCAGGTCGAACCGCTGTCGCAGCTCATGGGCCAGCCGCGTCAAGTGCGCCACGACCAGGGCTGGGACGCGGTCCGGGAAGAACGGCATGTCGCCGAAGTTTTCGAGCAGCAGGCCGTGAACACCGCCGGCGACGAGCGTTTCTGCGTCGCTGAGCACGCGCGCGGCGACATCCGCGAGGTCACCACCATAGCGGGGCGAGCCGGGCAACGCCGGGGCGTGCAACATCGCGATCACGGGGTGAGGTACACCGTTCCAGGCAGGCAAGAGCGGTCTGGTCATGAGCGGCACGGTACCACGTGGGCCGGTGCAACGAAAGCCGCGGCCGGCGCCTGGTTTCAGCTCCGCTGTCCCGACAACGACCGGGCCGAACCGGCGGCGGTCGGCTCGGCCCCGTCCGGGCTCCGCACGGCCGAGACGCTGAATCTGGGAGTTCGGCCACGGGACCCACTTCTGGCAGGCCGCGCTCGGTGGCGGTAGGACGGGCCCTTAGGGTCAGTGGCGCTCTGCGCCGTTGATTTTGCCCGATAGCGGTCCTATCGTCAGTAGCGGTGTCTTGGTGTCCTCTGGCTCACGGTTCTGGGAGAGCAGAAGATTCTGGCAAGAACATCTGGCGAGGCGACGGGGGGGGCGCGCTTGCCAAGTGACCATCTTTCAGGGAGGCAAGAAAGTGTCAGGAACGAAAACTAAGGTGTCTGCATTGTGCGTGAGCGTCCTCTTGGGCCTGGTAGGTGGCGCGCGCGGAGAGATTATCGGGCCTTACGACATCCAGGCGGCCCCAACCGCAGCCCGGCTAATCAGCGGCGGATCCAGCGGCTGGCTCAACGTTGTGAACGCCTCGGTGGACTACAACGCGGCCTTCAGCGGCTTCAGCATCATCGACGACGGCATGGCGAACGAGCCCAACGATACGATCGTCGAGATGGACTTCGCGGCCGGGGCGGCGGTCAACATCGCTGGTTCTGACCTGGTCATGTTCGACGGACGTTTCAGCGAGAACAGCTACTACTTCTCGGTTGACTACGACGGGTTTGCCACAGAGCTCTCCCTGCCGTTGACCGCCTTCAGCGACACCGGCGTCAATCGGACCTACTACTACAACGGCGCCGGGCCTTACGACGCCGACGTAATGGCGGCTGAGATCGACCTGTCGTTCTTCGGCGTTCCGCTCGGTGGGAGCGTCACTTCCGTTCGTTTCCGCACTACGGACAACGGCCAGGCTGACCCGCTGGGTGTTGGGTCGCTCGTGCCCGAGCCCGCGAGCGCAACACTGCTGTGCCTGGGTGCCCTCGCACTCATTCGCCGGCGCTAAACGGCTCACAAGCGGGCAGACTGCCCAGCCATAAAGCCCGTTTGGACCCTGGGGCTTCGCGGCCTCGGGGTCCTCTTGTTTCAGTGCGTTTCACGATTCCGACTCAGAACCCTCCTTCACGGAGCACGCGTGCACGTCTGGATTCGGCTGCGTATCAGATTGGCAGGGCAGGTGTGCTGCGCAGGCGGGCAAGCCAGGCTTCGTTGCGGCGTGTGTTGGCCACATCCTGGCTGATTTGCTCGCTCAGTTCGCGCGGGCCGGAGAATCTCCGCTGCGCTCGCAGGCGTGCGAAAAAGTGCAACGCGATCCGTTGGCTACGGAGGTCGCCGGAGTAGTCCAGGAGAAACGCCTCAACACGTGCGTCGTGGGCGTCGAACGTCGGCTGTGGGCCGATGTTGACGGCCGCCAGGAACCAATCGCCGGAATCGGTTTGGGCTGCGGCGGCGTAGACGCCGTGTTGCGGAATCAAGTGTGGAATCTCGTCGAGATTGGCGGTCGGATAGCCGAGCGTCGCGCCCCGTCCGGCACCCGTCGCGACCGTGCCGCTGATGCGGTACGGACGTCCGAGCAGCGCATTGGCCACGTCGATTCGACCCGCTGTCAGGGCGGCGCGGATCGCTGAGCTGTTGACCGCGGGTGCTCCGGGCAACTCGTCGCAACGCACCGTTTCGACCACGTGCACCGAGAACCCGAGCAGTTGCCCGTGGGCGCGCAGTGTGTCGACCGAACCTGCCCGCGCCCGTCCAAAGTTGAATGTGGCGCCTTCGACGATGGCGCGCGGCCGGCAGCGATCTGCCAGGCTGGTCAGGAATTCGGCCGGTGTCCGCGCCAGCAGACGCGGCACCGCCCGCAGAACGATGGCCGCGTCAACGCCGCAGGATGCCAGCAGGGCCAGCTTCTCAGCCTCAGTCGTCAGGCGCGCCGGTGCGCGGTCCGGGGCCACGACGGCGAGCGGGTGTGGCTCAAACGTCAGCGCGACCAGCGGCCGATCGGCCTGGCCGGCCAGAGTGCGGGCCGAGTCGATGATGCGGCGGTGTCCGCGGTGCAGCCCGTCGAAGTTGCCGATCGTGAGAACAACGCCGGCGGCGGGCGGCACGAACTCCTCAAAGCCGTGGAAGACCTTCATGGGGCGGTGCCTGTTGTTGCCTGCCTGTGCGAGTACATCGTTCTGAGCGGCGAGGGTTTCCACGGTCTCGTCTTTGGGTAGCTGCCACCAGGCGCCATCGGACACGCGCGGCGCTGCCGGCCGGACCACACAATTGTACCGCGGCGCCACGGGGTTGAAGTAGCACTGGGGCCCAAATGCTGTCGCTGCGGTGTGGTCGTTCGATGGCGGCCACGGAACGCTACGGCATCATCAAAGCTGGTCTAGCGCTTGCTCTGGATGTTTAAGCCGAAGCGGGCGGCGTTGGTGCGAAACTCCGCCTCGCTCATCCAGCGGATCTCATATTCTTCCCCGTCGAAGAGCAGGAGGTGACGCCCGGAGGGACGCAAAAAGAGGTGATGCGGCTGATCGCACCAGCAGATGCCGACTGGTGAATATGTGTCCAGCAGATTGGCGTTCTGCGGGGCGTAGCGGTAATGACTGCGCAGCAGGTCGCGTTCAGCGTGGGGCATCGGCAACGTCCAAGGCAACGGCTTGCCCTTGTGCTCGCTGCGGAACACGTCCAGAGCGTATCGCAGATTGGTCTGGCACGTTCGTACGCTCTGCGCGTCGCGGTTCGCCATCGAAAGCGTGATCATGGTCGCCGTGGCGATCACGAAGATCGCGATCATTCGCCAAACACGCCAGCGCCGGTGCGAAAGCGTCCGTCGCGTGGCCCGCTCGGCGAGCGTGGTTTGATCCGCTACGCCGGTGTCGTTCTTGGCCATGTCCTCCTCGTGTTCGCTGGGACATGCCGTTGCACATGACGGCATGCTGACTCTATTCTACAAGCGCAACCAACCTGGTAAAGCGTGCCGTAGCGCGCGAGGTGGTGCCGTGTTGATCGGCGTGACATTGGGCGAGCAACTGTGGGTGGCCGGAGGGGGGCTCGTGACCCTGTTGGTGGCGGGGGGCCTCGGGTACTGGCTCTACCAGGAATGGCAGGGAGTCGCCGCGCCGCCAGCGGACACAGTTGATAAACGGAATCGTCCGCACGCCGACCAAACCGAACCGCTGCCGGATGACCAGCAACGCGCGCCCTCGCAGGACAATTGACTGTCAGGCGGGCGTCCCAGTTGCACGCCTATTGCGCGGCGCCATTTGTCCAAGCCGCGCGCAGGTCACTCACTGCCACGGACTCCTCGGCGCATACAAACTGACAGTCGTCTCGCACGCGGCCCAGCGGCATCAGCGGTACGCCGCCCGCCCGCATGCACTCCCGCAGGGCGTCGGGAGTGGTCGTCTCGACCACGAAAGCCCCGCAGTAGTCGGCGAACGGGTCACAGGTCACGCCTGGCACCAACTCGATATCAGCCCCACGCTCGGCCGCGATGGCCATCTCCGCGACGGCGGTCAACCAGCCGCCATCACTGGAATCATGGCACGCCGTGACGAGGCCCTTGGCCAGCGCGGCGGCGACGGCGCGCAGCGCTTTGGCGGCATCCGACAAACGGAAGTCGGTGGCCGGCCAGCCGCCCACGAGGAACAGGCGGCTTCCGGGTGATTTCAAGTCAGGGGTTACGCACGCGCGCGTGTCCGGCACGATGCTGACCGCGCTGATCAGCACGGTTCCCGGAATGCTGAGGCGCCGCGCGGAACGGATACGCTCCATGACCGCGGCGGTCAGCGCCGGAACACCGGGCTCGCCGTCTGCGCGGGCGGCCCAGTCGCGCACGGTTTGCAGAACGGTGTCCACATCCTCGGCCTCGAGCGCGAACTCGTTGTTCAACGAGTCTTTGCCCGAGATGAACGGCACGCCGTAGACGACGGCGGCGTCGTAGCAGGCCTGGCAGGCACGCACCAGCGCGCCCAATTGCCGGGGATCTGTGCTGCTACCCCAGCAAAAATTGTCCAGGATCGCGGTCTGTCCGGGATCGCCCCCGACGCAGACCACGTTTCGCAGGGCTTCGTCCACCGCGGCGGCGGCCATCCAGTAGGGATCAACGTCGGACAGGTGCGGAGCCAGGCCGCAGCCGAGCGCGATGCCCCGTGGCGTGTCGAGCCGCGGCCGCAACACGGCCGCATCCGCCGGTCCCAGACCCGGTCCGCAAAGCGGTTTGATCACACTGCCGCCCTGGACCTCGTGGTCGTATTGCCGTGTGACCCATTCCTTGCTCGCGATGTTGGGGCAGCGCAGTGTGCTCTTCAAACGCGCAAGCAGGCTGCTGTCGGCGGACTGCGCTGGTGATGCGTGCGGCTGGTCGTCTGCCTGCGGGCCGGCTGGCCACCATTCGGCCACGCGTTCGCGTTTCGGCAATCCGTCATGCAGGAAGCGCATGTCGAGCTGGCCGACAGTGTGGCCAGCGTAGCGCACCACAAGTCGCGGCCCGTCTTGCGCATCACGATCACGAGGCTGCTGCGGGTCGGGGCCGAACACGCCGATCACCGTCGTTTCGACCTCCTCGGCCTCCATGATCTGCATGAAGCGGTCGATCTTGTCCGGCGGCACGGCGAGCACCATGCGTTCCTGGGCTTCGCTTATCCAGATTTCGTCATATCGCAGGCCGGCGTACTTGAGCGGAACGCGCTCCAACTCGATGACCGCGCCCACGGTCTCGCCCATTTCGCCCACGGCGCTACTCAGACCGCCTGCCCCACAATCGGTGAGCGCGCTATACAGACACCCAGACTCGTCGTCGCGGGCTTGCAGAAGGGCGTCGAGGAACCGTTTCTCGGTGATCGCATTGCCGATCTGAACGGCGTGCGAGAACTCGTCGGCGTGCGAGTCGGTCAACTCCGCCGACGAGAACGTAGCCCCATGGATGCCATCCCGGCCGGTGCGGCCGCCGATCAGCACGACCAGATCACCCGGCTGGGCCGCCTTGTGCACCTTGTCGCGCGGGATCAGGCCCACGCAACCGCAGTACACCAGCGGATTGCCGAGGTAGCGCGGATCGAACGTGATCGCGCCGTTGACTGTCGGGATGCCCATGCGGTTGCCGTAGTCGGCCACGCCGCTAACCACGCCGCGCATAACTCGGCGGGGGTGCAGCACTCCTTTGGGTAGCCGGTCGGCGGGCCAGTCGGGCGGTGCGAAGCAGAAGACGTCGGTATTGGCGATGGGCCGCGCTCCCAGACCGCAACCGATCACGTCGCGGATGCAGCCGCCGACACCGGTAGCTGCCCCGCCATAGGGCTCGATGGCCGAAGGGTGATTGTGCGTCTCTACCTTGAACGCGATGCCGAACCGGTCATCAAAAGCGATTACGCCGGCGTTGTCCTGGAAGACTGATAGGCAGGTGGGGCCACGCCGCGCGGCCATGAGTTCCTCGGTGGCGCGGACGATCGTGTCTTTCAGGAGGTTCTCGTACCGCAACACTGTCACGCGGTCCGGTTTGTCATCGGAGGACGCGGCACGGCCCCCGTTGGAAGGCAGCGGTGCCCCGCGGTAGACGACGGCGCTGGTAAGCGTCTTGTGAACACAGTGCTCGCTCCAGGTCTGGGCGAGCGTCTCCAACTCGAGGTCCGTCGGCTCCCGTTCGAGCGTGCGGAAGTGGGCTTGGATGGCCCTCATCTCGTCCAGAGCGAGGAACAAATGCCCATCGCGCGCCAGGCGTTCGAGAGCCTCATCGTCCAAGTTGCGTAAAGCGACGTGACGCAATGCGAATTCGAAGACAGGTGGACGCGGCGCGGGTTGCACGCCGGTCGTTCCCAGGACCACTTGCTCAATGCAGTCGTTCGCCAGAACGCGGTCGGCCGCAGCCCGAACGTCCTGCCCGTCCAGGTCACCCGAAAGCAGGTAACGCCGCGCTGTACGCACGCTGTCCACGCCGAAGCCGGCGGCGCGCAGCGCCGCCAGTGTGCTCTCAGCCACCGGGTCCATGACGCCGGGACGCGGGTGTACTTCCAGGGCGACGCGTCCGGTTGGGCAGGGGGGCTCGTCGCCCTCGGCGAGCACATCGGCCCACTCCACTATGGGATCAACGAGCAGTGCGGTCGCGATGTGCAGGGCGCCTGAGCGCGTCAGTGCCCCTTCGAGGAAGAACAGACGAGTGTGCTGCACGTCCCGTAGGTCCGCCAGCCGCGCAGCCCGCAGGTCAGCCGCGAGACTGTCGTTCTGCGCTCGCGACGCCGCCTGCGACTTTGGGAGAATCTCGACGCGATAGACACTCATGAGCAGGCTCTCACACGCAGCCAGGACGGACTGGCAAGACTGGGCGACACCAATGGCGCCGATCATAGCGGTCAAAACACGATCCGTCGCGGGGGCGCCGGCGGGTGGGCGGCTGCGTGTGACTGCAAAAGCGTGCACATTCAGACATGGGTAGCGCTTTAGGGTAAACAGTGCCTAACTCCTGTGATAATAAACTGTTGCGCACTGAACGCGCGGCGGGGCCGTGACGGCGAACCGTCCACCGGGTGCCCCCCAGGACGAGATTTTGCTTGCAATCCAAGCCACGGCACAGGTAGAGTGCCGCGTTAATACCTGGGTACCGGGGCGGAGCCCCGGCTTCGGCGCGGCTGGTATAGCAGGGAGGACTATGAGCGGACAACCAAGTATCGTCGCGGCGTCCGGCAGTGGGTTGGCACATATGTTGGAGTTTGAGAAGCCCATCGCGAAGATGGAGCAGGAGATCCAGCGGCTCGAGGCCGATCAAGCCGAGTCTGGGCGCGACTACTCAGAATTCATCCAGCAGATACGAGACCAGCTCAACAACACTGTGCGCGAGGCCTACGCTGCCCTGACCCCCTGGGAAAACGTGTTGGTTGCCCGACACCCACAGCGGCCCTTGCTACGCGACTACGTCCGCATGCTCGCAAAGGACTTCTGCGAGCTGCACGGTGATCGGCTGTATGGCGACGACAAGGCCATGGTTTGCGGCTTTGCGCGAATGGCCGGTCACCGCGTGATGCTGGTGGGACAGCACAAGGGCCGTGATACGCGCGAGAAGATCGAGGCAAACTTCGGTTGTGCCCACCCGGAGGGCTATCGCAAGGCGCTCCAGAAGATGCGACTGGCGGCCAAGTTCAAGGTGCCCGTCGTCTGCCTGATCGACACTCCAGGTGCCTACCCGGGCGTGGGAGCCGAGGAACGTGGCATCGCCAGCGCCATCGCCGTCAATCTCATGGAGATGTCGCGTCTACCGACCCCGATCGTGGCACTCGTCATCGGTGAAGGTGGCAGCGGTGGGGCACTTGGCATCGCGGTTTCAGACCACGTCGCGGTCATGGAACACTCGTATTATTCTGTTATCAGCCCGGAGGGGTGTGCCGCGATCCTGTGGCGATCGGCCGAGCACAGCGCCAAGGCAGCCGAGGCGCTGCGCCTCGCCCCCAGGGAGTTGAAGCGGCTGAACCTGATCGACACGATTGTGGAAGAGCCGTTGGGCGGAGCCCATCGCGATCCGCGGGCCGCGGCAGCCAACGTGGAGCGCTGGCTGGGGCGTGCCTTGCGCGACCTCGACCGGGTCAAAACGGATACGTTGGTCCGGCGTCGCTACGAGCGGCTGCGGAACCTGGGGGCGTTCTTTGCCGCGATGGGTGAGCCAGCCGAGGTGAAGTCGACCAAGCCGCGAGGCAGACGGACGCGTGTAGCAGCGAAGTAGGCGCGTTTGACGCCGCGCTGCTGCGTTTACTACATTTGGTGGTTTCGAAGATGTGGGGTAACATGATGGGGGAAGAAGCTGAGTGTTTGGAAGTCGCTGCCCGGCGGCCGCTGGAGCTTGATCTAGATCGGTCGAGTGCGCTGCGTGTTACCTGGGCGGACGGACACAAGAGCGTCTATCCGTTGCGGGCTCTCCGTCGGTCGTGTCCGTGTGCAAGTTGCCGTGGAGAGCGCGAAGCGCGGGCGCAGAACCCATTACACGTGATCCAGGGAGAGGTTGAGTCAAGCGCGATGACGAACGCGGAAAGTGCCGAGTTGGTGGGGAATTACGCGCTTCAGATTCGCTGGTGTGACGAACACGATTCAGGGATCTACGAGTTCTCGTACTTGCGATCGCTGTGCCCGTGCGACGCATGTGGGAAATATAGGTCGTCGCGAAATGGAGTGAACCAAGGCGTTCGGGAACGCGTATTGCCTAAAAACCGCTGATCGGGGGGATTTTGGGCGTGCGAACCAGACGCCAAGGCGTTATAATAGCTGTCTTACCAAGGGATTAGGGGTAATCCGGGCAGCCAACGGAGTGACCGAGAAAAAAAATGGAACTGACGAGCCCGACGCAACAAGCGGTTGACTTGCACCTGTTTTTGTACGATCGCGCCTTGCATCCGGAGCTGTTCCGTCATTTTGCCGCCTACCGCATTGAGCAGGCGCGCTATCACGCGGACATCTGGATCGTGGGGTTGGCGCATGTGATCACTGTCTCGGCCGGCCGCAAGACGCTGACCGAGGTTATGTCGAGCGAGAGCGACCTGCTCCCGACCCGGGGCGGGCTTTCGCGTTTCCGTCTGAAGGGCGAGCGAGATCACGATCGCCGCTCAGCCGACGGATGGTCCTATATGGTCAGCAGCCAGGTCGAGACAATGGACGAGGCCCTGTACAAGTCAGTGCACAGCGACCTCGTGCGTCACGCAACCAAGCGTGGCTGGTTCCACGAGTACGATCAATGGAGCGATGGCGACCTGATGCCGTTTACCTACATTGATCACGAGGCGCGTGATCGCGAATTCCATATTCACGCGTTTCATTCCTACCCGCTGGAGCGAACGCTTATCAAGACGCAGTCGATTTTCGAATTGCCGAACTAGAGTTCCTCCGACAGAGCGATTGTCCACAGCCTGATCGATGCCTCGGTCAGGCTGTGCTGCTTAGGGGGAAGATCGGGTCGAAGCACCGCGGCGAGCGCGGGCGTGCCATGGACGGACGAGATTCTGATAATATGTTGGTCGTAGGGGCCCGTGAGCACAACCTCGCGAACGTCTCGCTGTCCCTGCCAAAGAATCGGCTGATCTGTTTCACGGGCGTCTCTGGCAGCGGAAAGAGCAGTCTGGCTTTCGACACGCTCTACGCCGAGGGACAGCGCCGCTACATCGCGTCGCTCAGCTCTTACGCCCGCCAATTCATGGGCGAGTTGCCCAAGCCCGACGTGGATCAGATCAGTGGTTTGGCGCCATCCATTTCGATCCAGCAGAAGACCGGTGGCTGGAACCCCCGCAGCACGGTCGGCACGATCACGCAGATCCACGACTACGCGCGCGTCTTGTTCGCACGGGCCGGCACGCCGCACTGTCCGGAGTGCGGGAAGGCGATCACGGCCCAAACGCGCGAGCAGATGGTGGCGCGGGTGCTGGCGCTGGGCGCGGGCACGCGTTTTCTGCTGCTGGCGCCCCGGGTGCAGGGTCAGAAGGGCGAATACCGGGATCTGTTTGCAGAATTGCTTAACCAGGGTTTCGCGCGCGCGCGAGTCGATGGCGAAGTGATCGACCTGGCGAACCCGCCGGCGCTGGATCGCTACCGCCGACACGATATCGAAGCCGTGGTCGATCGGCTGGTAGTGAAGTCCCACGTGCGCTCACGTATTGCGGAGGCGCTTGATACGGCGCTGACGGTGGGGGCAGGCGTGGCGATCATCGGGAACATCGAGCCAGCCGGCGAGTCCCCCACTGGGAGTGTACCGAAGGCCGTGGCAGCCCGCGCCCGTGGCGACCGTATCCGCGACATCTTGTTGTCCGCCGGGTACGCCTGCACTGCCTGCGGTATCAGCTTCGAACCGCCCAGCCCCCAGATGTTCAGCTTCAACAGCCCGCAAGGGATGTGTTCGTCTTGCGATGGGCTGGGTACGCGGTATGATTTTGATCCGGACCTGCTCGTTCCTGATCCGGCACTGCGTTTTCTCAAACCCTGCATCGCGGCTTGGCGCCACCCGCCCGGCCGCTGGCGGCGGCACATCTACGAGGGTGTGGCGGCGCATCTGGGTATCGACCTGCGGCAGCCCTGGCGGGATCTGCCCGCCGACGCCCGCCAAGCCCTGCTCTACGGCACGGGCGACGCACATATCACCTGTGAGTACCGCGGTCGGCAAGGCGCGTGGAAGCACGGCGTTACGTTTGAGGGCGTTATCGCGGAGCTTCAGGCGGCACACAAGAAATCACGTTCTCCGCTTGTGCGCCGTTTCTACGAGCAGTTCATGCGGCAATCGACGTGCCCGCGCTGCAAAGGAGCCCGCTTAAGGCCCCAAGCATTGGCGGTCACGTTGGCGAGTGCGGGCGGCGGGCCGGCCGGGGGGGCGACCCGGCTCAATATCAACGAAGCCAGCCAGTTGCCGATCGACCGGGCGCTCGCGTTCTTCAGCCACCTCAAGCTGGACGGCGTACGGCGTATTATCGCCGAGGAGCCGTTAAAGGAAATCGGCGCCCGGCTGCGTTTTCTCATGGATGTGGGGCTTGATTATCTGACTCTGGACCGTGCAGCGCCGACGCTGGCGGGCGGTGAGTCGCAGCGGATTAGGCTGGCGAGCCAGATCGGCTGCGGCCTGGTCGGTGTTCTCTATGTGCTGGACGAGCCCAGTATCGGGCTTCATCCACGAGACAACCGGCGTCTCCTGAGCTCGCTCGAGCGGCTGCGCGACATGGGCAACACGGTTGTCGTCGTCGAGCACGACCGCGACACGATGGAGGTCGCGGACCTGATCGTTGACTTCGGGCCCGGGCCGGGCGTGCGCGGCGGTCAGATCGTCGCGCAGGGTAGCGTTGGCGACGTGGCCGGCGAGACGAAGTCGGTCACGGGGGCGTACTTGGCGGGCCGGGAGACGATCGAAGTGCCCACGGCGCGACGCCCTATAACACGAGCTGATGTTCGACCAGCGGGGCGGAAGCGCGCGCGACACCGCCCGGCACGAGACGACGGGAGCGCGGCGGTCGCAAAGAACGCGGCCACTGACAAACGGTGAGAACAACCGGGGGACTCAGATCCGAGGTTCGACAAGCGTTCTCGGGGGAGAGCATTTCGGCAATTCCGCCGCGCCTGCTGGTCGACACGCCTGCTTTTCAGGACGTACCGCGTTAGCGGTGGCTGCGTGGTGGCGGAGACCGGGCCGCGTATCGCGTATGGCAAGACTAAGTGTTCGGGGCAGTCGGGGCTGAGCACGAGCGACCGTAATCGGGGGGAGCGTTTTAGCCGATACCAGAACGGTCTGGCCGGCAGAGCGAGACCAGAACTCGAAGAGGCGCTCATGGCAATCACCCTGATTTGCCCGAACCTGAGTTGTGGACAAACCGTAGTCGCGCCGGAGTCGGCCCGTGGGAAGGTTGTGCGATGCGCGCACTGTCAACAGACCTTCCTCGTTCCGACGAAGAAGGTGAGCGAAGGATCGGAGGCGGGCGGTTCACATGACGCTTTGCCGTCGAAGCCACGCAAGCAGCGCTAGCACGGATCCAGTGGTTACACCAAAGCCAGCAGGTGAGCGGCGATGACGAAGACTCCCGAGGATGGTTGCCGACAGACCAGAGCTGGGGCAACGCCCGCGCGCCGGTCCGCCAGTCTGACGTGGGGACAACTGCCGCCACGCCGTGGCCGGCCCGCCGCACGTCTGGATCTGCGGCAGGACACGACGCGCTGGCTGGGGGGGCTTTTCGCGAGCGAACCGGAGCTGATATCGGCGTTCCTGGAACACGGGGAGGGGACGTCGTCGGGGGACGCGTCGACGGTAATGGCGGCGGCGTGGGACGCGATTCGGGGGCATCCCGATTATGCCGATCTGCACTACTTCGCGGCCCAGGCGGCGATGCGCGCCGGGCGGCCCGAGCAGGCGGCGGTGTTGCTGGAGCACACGCTGGAGATCAACCCGGATTACCTGGACGCGCTGATCCTCTCGGCGCGCGTGGCCATCGCGCTGGGTGAGCCGGGGCGCGCGATTGCGCGTCTGGAGCAGGCCTTGGCGTTGGGTGCGGACTATCCCGACGTGCACCAGATGCTGGGCGACCTGTTGCGAGCACGGGGTGACGTGGACCGGGCTCGGAAGGCGTACGAGCGGGCGTTGCAGTTGAACGGGAACCTCGGGGCAGTGCGTGCGGCGCTGATCGGACTGACGTCGGAAGGGCCAGGGGCAGACTGATCATGAGCTACCTGCTGGAGACTCTGGGCCGCGGATTGCCGGGGCAATTGCTCACGGTTTTCCAGAACCAGTTGCCGGGGCTCGAGGATGATGATCCCGAGACCCTGGGGGCGCGCCGCATTGAAACTCCGACATCGGGCGACCTGGCCATGCGGCTGGGCATGGTGCACCTGCTGAGCCTGCGGCTGTCGGATGCAAAAGCGGCATTCGAAAGCGCGCAAGAGCTTTCGTGTGCCACGCCGCAGCCGGCGATCGGCTTGGCCTGTGTGTGCGACGAGCTGGGGCAGTCCGATGAGGCGCTGCGACACTTGTCGATCGCGCACGCGCACGATCCGGATGATCCGGCGATCCTGTTTGGGATCGGCTACTGCTGTGAGCGAACCGGGCAGAAGGAGGCGGCCGTCGTCAGCTACCAGAATGCGATCAAGCAGTGTCCCTTCTTGCGCAACGGCTACGAACGTCTGGCGGCGATCGCGATCCATGACGGTGACTGGGGGGCGGCGATTGCGCAGTACGAGAAGCTGGCCGAGTTGGAGCCGGACGATCTCGACGTATTGCTGCCGCTGGCGAATCTGCAATTGCAGCGCAACCGGCCGCTGGAAGCGATCGAGCAGTACCAGCGGGCGTTGCTGATCGAGCCCGAGATGGGCGAAGGTGTGCTGGCCGATGTGGAGAGTCTCGTGGGTGAGGGGCGCGTGAACGAGGCGCTGTCCACGATGGAGGAACTGGTCGAGAAATACCCAGGCGTGGCTGATTTCCACGTGCACCTCGGTGACCTGTACACCAAGGTCGGCGACGACGAATCGGCGATCGCGCAGTACAACGCCGCGCTCGAGTTCCAACCCACGTTTCTCGAAGCCACCGTGAAGCTGGGGACGCAGCACCTGCGGCAGCGTCGGCTGGTGGATGCGGCCCATGCCTTCAACCGGGCGGTGGAGTTAAACGACCGGCTGATCACCGCCTTCGTCGGTCTGGGCGTTTCGCAGGATGCGGCCGGGCGCGAACACGAGGCCCAGGCGACGTTTGACCTGGCGGCCAGTCTGGAGCCGAACAGCACGCTGTTGTTCTCGGAAACGGCGCGCTTGCAGCTCCAGAACGAGGCGGAGCGCAACCGTCCCGAACTGGATTTGACTGACGCAGACACGATCGACGGTCTTGGGAATGACGAGTTGCTGGCGGACGCACTGCGCCGCCATCGCCAGGCCCTACTGCGAACTCCCAACCATGCGGACCTGCACTATCGCCATGGTTTGCTGCTGCGGCAACTAGGTGAGTTCGAAGAGGCCATCCAGGCCTTCCGCGACGCCGTGGCGATCAACCCCAACTACGCCAAGGCCTTGATCAAGCTGGGTATCTGCCTGAAGGAAAGTGGCGAGACCGACGAAGCGATCGAGGTGTTCCGCCGCGCGCTTACGCTCGACAGCAGCTTCGTGGACGTGCACTACCAGTTGGGCCTGCTCTTTGCGCAGCGCAACCGCTTCGACCTGGCGGCGGAAGAGTTTGAACTGGCCGTCGCCGGCAACATGGACAGTGTGTCATTTCGGGCCAACCTGGCGCTGGCGCTCCAGAACATCGGCATGGTGGATCGGGCGGCGTCGACATGGCGGTCGATTTGCAGCATGACGCGCGACACGGACCCCGTGCTGGCCAGACGCGAAGATGCTCTCGACCAGGCCCGCCGGCTGTAGCGCGCGCCGGTCCGTGCCGCCCCCCACGCCATGACTTGCCGCGGCGCTTACAATGCAGGGGATGCCGGAGACCCAGGAGCCAACGGAAACCGCTGAGCGCCGCTCCCGCCTGCGAATGTGGAGCGTGGCATGTTTGGCGGTACTGGCCGCGGGCGCGCTTTGTGTGCCCGTGCTGTTTCTGGACCTCCCGGATCCCGCGGCACCCCCGCGTCACACCACTTTTCCCGGGTTATCTCCGCTGATGGAGAGCGCTGCGGCCACGGTTGCGGCCGAACCGGGGCCGACCAGCCCAAGCGGCGAGCTGCCAGGACCGCAGCCCGCACCAGCCGGGGGTGATCCGGCCGGGCCGTTGCCGATCGTTGATCGGCGGCGCGTGCAGGGCGACTTCGCCCAGCCGGCCCAGCCGGGGGCAGGTGCGGCGACAGCCGGCGCAACGCCGCGCAGCCCGCCGCGTTTGGACCGCTCGGCGGAGGTACGTCGGCGGCGTGTATCGGAGTTAGGTGGAACGCCGCGCACGGAGGACGCGGTCGAGGCCGGTCTGGCGTGGCTGGCCGCCCACCAGTCCGGCGACGGGACGTGGCGCCGGGTCGAATACATGGAGCGGTGTCCGCCCGACGATCTGTGTCCCGGGCAGGCTGTGAGCCGCACGGAAGATTGGCTTGTCGCGGGCACAACCGCTTTGAGTCTGCTGGCCTTTCTCGGTGCCGGGTACACCGATCGCGAGGGGCCGCATCAGGGAGTCGTCGGCGGCGGGGTACGGGCGTTGCTGGACCGGCAGCGGCCCGACGGCGGGTTTTGTGCTACAGAGAGCATGGCGGGCTACAACAACACGCTGGCGACACTGGCGCTGGCCGAACACTATGCGCTGACGCGCAACCAAGAGCTCGTCGAACCGCTGACGCGGGCCGTCAATCAGCTAGTGCAGACACAGCAGCAGTTAGGGGGGTGGGACTATGTGCCGCGCTCGGACAGTGGGCGCAACGACACCTCGATCACCGCCTGGGCCATGCAGGCTCTACAGGCTGCTGCCGCGGCCGGAATCGAGGTGCCCGGAGCGACTTTTGTAAAGGCGGCCGTGCACTTCACGCGGGCGGCCGAACCGGACGGACGCGTGTGGTACGCCGACTTTGGCACGGGCTATGGCGTGGACCCGCAGACGCTGCGTCCGATGTACCGTTACGGGCCGGCGATGACGGCGGCGGGGATGACCTGCGAGCAGTTGTTGGGCTGGCGGACGGACAGCCCGCTACGCCTGAAGCAGCAGGCGCTGCTGTTCAGTCAGCTCCCGTCGGCCGCCTTGCTCCAGGGGCGCGACCGCCTTCAGTTGCACAGTTACTACTACTGGTACTACGGGACGGTGGCGATGTTTCAATGCGGCGGCGAGGCCTGGCAGCGCTGGAACGCACACCTGCGCGACGCGATCCTGCCGCTGCAAAACCGCGACAAGCGTGCCGATGGTCAGAAGTCGCACGCCTATGGAAGCTGGCAGCCGTTCGGGCCCAACTGGGGGCGCTGGGGACGCATGGGAGGACGCGTCTACACTACTGCGCTGTGCGTTCTGACACTCGAGATCTACTACCGGCATACTCCCGCGTACCTGGACGACTACCTGGTGCTGTCGGCGGCGGACTGGCAAGCCTATCTGCGCCCGGCCGGGCAGCGCGAGCGGCGCTGGGTCCTCGACTATCTGCGTGAAGCGCGGTTGGAAGTGGCCGAGCCGGTGTTGGTGGGATTGTTGGAGGGACGCGACCGGCAGGCCGCCCTGGCGGCAGCGGTGATTCTGGCGGAGTCTGGCTCGCCGCTCGGTCGCCCACTATTGGATGAAGTGGTTACGGCGCTGCCGCCGTGGGAGCGGAAACCCGTCGAGCGGGCTCTGGCGCGCGCGCGGGAGATCGAGAGCTGGGTGCCGGCGGCGGGACGCGTGCGGGAGTACGACGCCCGGAGCCGTCTGGCAACCCTGGACCTGCCGCGTGCTTACGTTGGGATGGCGCTGGCAGTACGTCGCGGGGGTGAGGAAATCGCCCGCATGCGCGTGATTCAGCGTTTCACCGGGCGGGACGTGGTGGTCGCCGAGCTACGCGACCAAGAGACGGTGGCTTCGCCGCGTGCGGGCGATGAAGTGGTTTCCGGCCCGTGATGCCGGCTGCACATGCGCTGGTTTGCTGTCGTGTGGCGGGTGCTATTTGCCAGCGTCTTGAGTTGGGGCACTTGAGGGGCGCGCCTCGTCGGCATTCGAGCGGGGCGTGAGGGGCGGGAGACGGAAGGTGACGCGTTCATCGGGTGCGTGAACCTCCTCGATCTTGGTCACGCCGAGTTCTTCCAGACGTCGCAAGACGGCCTGAACGACATCTTCGGGGGCGCTGGCGCCGGAGGTGACACCGAGGCACTGCACGTTGGCCAGCCAATCCGCGCGGATGTCATCGGGTCCGTCGATCAGGAACGAGCGCACGCCGCGGGCGCGGGCGACCTCCGTCAGGCGGCAGGAGTTGGATGAGTTCTGCGAGCCGACCACGAGCAGCAGAGCGATGCGGTCGCTGATGCTCTTGACGGCGTCCTGCCGATTCTGGGTGGCGTAGCAGATGTCGTCGCTAAGCGGCAGTTCGAGGTGGGGAAACCGCTTCCGCAGAGCTGCGACTATATCCTGTGTGTCGTCGCCGCTGAGAGTGGTCTGCGTGAGTATGACGCCCTTCTCGTCGGATGCCAGTTTGAGCCGCTGCACATCGTCGAAGTCGCGGACCAGAACAGTAATCGCGGGGGCCTGGCCCATGGTACCCACGACCTCGTCGTGGCCGGCGTGACCAATGAGGATAATCCGGTAGCCACGTTGCGCGTAGCGGTGCACTTCGGTGTGCACCTTTGTCACCAGGGGACACGTCGCGTCGATCAGCCGCAGGCGGCGGCGCTCAGTCTCGGCGGCAACCTCCGGCGGTGAACCGTGGGCCGATAGAATCGTGATCGCCTCAGGGGGCACCTCGTTCAGCTCGTCAACGAAGATGGCCCCGCGTGCGCGCAGCCGCCGCACTACGTGCGAGTTGTGCACGATCTCCTTGCGAACGTAGACGGGAGCGCCGTATTCAGCGAGGGCCAGTTCGACGACGCGGATCGCGCGCTCGACTCCTGCACAGAACCCCCTTGGCTTGGCGACAATGACACGCATGCCCAGCTCCTGCGGCCCGGTGCCGGCCGCAATGCTTGGTTGGCTTCGCCCGTGCAGGCTGAATTATAGTGTCTGCCAGCGTCGTCGCCCATGCGCGGCCGGTCAGTAACGAGATGGCGACGATTGGCCGGACGCGCGCCACGCCGCGTTTTCGGACGAGCGCTGCGCGGTGAACCCGGGACCAGATCAACCCGCGGCCGCGGGGGATTGCGGCCGCGTGTGGCAGGCTACTCCACGCTGACGAATTTGCGGATGTTGCGTTCCAACTCGGCGACGGTGAAGCGGCCGTTGAGGTCGAGCGGTAGAAACACGCCGTGGGCGTGGTCGCTGGCCAGGATGATCATGCGGCCCACGACTTCGTAGCCGGTCTCCTGGGGCGTGTGTCCGACCAGGAAGAGCTGGGCATCGAAGCGTTTGGCGTAGATTTCGACGACCTCGGGATGGTGGTAGCGGCCCCAGACGAGGGCGTAGGCAGATCCGCCTGGCATCAGGTCTTCGGCCGTTGGTTTGCGCAGAAAGACCGAATCGTCGAACGAATGCATCATCACGCGGTCGGGCAGGCTGTGGCTGATGAAGATGCCGTTGCTGGTGCGGGCGGCGAGGGGCAGGGCCATGATGTATTCGTTCAAGGCGGCGAGGACGTTGTCGGTGTCCTTGCCGTAACGGGCGTGCACGCCGCGCTCGAAGTCGTGCAGCACTGAGCGGCCGCCTTTGGTGATCTCATGGCCGCACATCTGGGACAGCTCGTGGTTGGATTGCAGGAAGAACACACTGTCGGGGAAGTCGCACTTCCAGCGTGCGGCACGCACGAGGAGATCGATCGAGAAATCCGGGGCACCCGGATACTGGGGCTCCTCGTGAATCAGCTCGTGCAGCACGACGCGGCGGGCGGGGCTGCGCTCGAGTGCGCAGAAGCGTTGCAGCTTGTCGAAGTTGCGTGTGTTGCCGTGCATGTCGCCGGTTACGACCAACTGCCCGGCGGCGCCGAAGCTGAGCAGAGAACCTTGGCGGTCGGGATCATCGCGGATCAGCTCGGCGGCCTCCTGCAAAGCCTGGCAGGCTGCTCGCGCATCGGGGGTTTCGTTCACGCCGTCCTCTACCGTTCTCACCCTGACGAGTACCTCACTTTATTCGAAGCGGTATCCCGGCGTCAAAATCCGCGCGCCCCCGGACTATCCCGCGGGGGGACGGCGTTGCCGGGCTCCTTTTCCTGTAGGTGGCGAACCAGCTCGAGGCGCGAGATGACCTGCGCCATGTCCCAGGGCCGATCGTTGGGCAGTGTTTCACAGCACTCCATGATCAGACGTGAGAGCGGGATGGGGATGGCCGGGTCGAGCAGGTGTGGTGGGTCGCTGCCGCGCCGGGATTCGAGCTCGATCTTCTTGGCGGCCGCCGGCGCGGTCGGCATCATGGTCTTGAACTCCTTGCCGGTAAGCACACAGTACATCGAGGCCCCGAGGCTGAAGATGTCGGTGCGCTGGTCGATCGGCTCACGTTTGACCTGTTCGGGAGCCATGAAGGCCGGTGTGCCCTGGACGCGTTCCTTCCGGTGGCCGAGGGGGCAACTTTGGCCGAAATCGATGATTTTCAGGCCCCCCTCTCTGGCGAGCAGCACGTTGCGGGGCTTCATGTCGGCGTGGACGTACCCGTGCTTGTGTACGGCCTGCAAGCCCTCTGCGACGTGAATGAAGATCTCTATGGATTCGCTGAGCATCCGTGGCACCTGATGCTCGAGCGCCTCGCCATCGACATATTCCATCACCAGGAACAACTGCCGCGTCTTGAGCCACTTGCGAATGCGGACGAGGTCATAGCAACGCCGCAGGTAAGGGTGATCGAGGGCGTGGGAGACCTCGTATTCGTTCTCGGCCTGCACCAGGAAGCGATCGTCATCGGGGCCCTCGCGCACCACGTGCTTGATGACGACTCGCTTGCGCGAGCTGCGCTCGATGGCGAGGCTGATCGTGGAGCCCGCGCCGCGCCCGATTCGGTTCAGCAACTCGTATCCCGATAGCAGCGGAAGAGAGCGGGGAGGCATTGCTCTGCTGTCGATGACTAAAAAAACGCCCCGGCGCAGTTCCGAGACGGTGGCCTTGTGACTGATCCTGAGCGTTTCGGCGAGTGCCCAACAACCGCGCCCACGCGTCGGCACGCGAAACACCCGTATACGCCAGTGCTCACAATTCTACGGGATGATCCGCTTGCGAGCCAGCAGTTCGCACAAGTCGTGCGCTTCCGGCGGGAGCTCGGGGCGGCGCCGTGCATCTGATTCGGGGAGCAGGCGGACCCGGTTCAGATCCAGCCCGCGTAGTTGCTTCATGCTGCCCAGCACGGCCAACAGCGTGTTGGCCTGCGCTTCGGACAGGTGCTGGCTGGTCGAACCGGCGACCGCCAGTCGAATACTGGAGCCGCGCGGTTTCCAATCCCAATCCCCGTCGTCGTAGACGATGCAGTCGTACATTTCGGCGGGGAGCGGAGCAGTGGGCGGCACGTAGTCGATCGCGACCTCGTGCACGCGTGTTCCCCGCTCGGCCATCAGGAGCGTCGTGGGCGACCACCCGCGCGTCGTGGGCTCCAGCCATAGCAAAAGTGCCGCCCCGACCGTCATTGAGACGGTTAGAGCGATGACGACCTTTGCGTTGCGCGTATCGGCAGCCATGACCAGTCCTTTGGCTGCTTGCTTGGGCATCCCTGCTCCCCAGTAATTACCGGACCGACGGCGAGATTGCAAGTCCTGATCCACGTTTTCGGCGCGCACCCCAGCGTGTGGTGGGCTGGGGCGACCTCCTCATTATACTATCGGCATGATCGCGCCGTGTGTGCACCATCTTCTGCTGTTGCTGTCGATCGCGGCTTGCCTGGCGCCAGCGCCCGCGGACGTCGTCAAACTCGTTGACCGGCCGGCCTTCCGCCGCGTTGCGATCACGAACATGAAGGGGGCGCGGCTGATTTTCCGAGGCGTGAGCGGACAGTACCTCCGCGAGCCGCTCGCCGAGGTCGAGTGGATCGAGATCGATCGAGTTGAGCCGCTGGGCCGGGCCGAGCACGCGGCCGCGGCGCAGCAATGGGAGCAGGCGGTCGCCGCCTACGAGCAGGCGTTGGAGCAGGCTGGTCCAACGTGGCTGCGCGAGCTGATCAGCGTGCGTTTGGTGCGGGCGAGTGACCAGGCGGGGCGGTTCACCGACGCCGTCGGGCTGTACGTCGAATTGCTGAGCACGCAGCCCGAACTAGCCGGAAGCCACGTACCCCGCAACCCGGGGCCACCGGGCTCGCGCGTCAACGGCGCGGCCCGGGAGCGTCTGGCTGAGGCCATCGGGCTGGCGGGAAATCCGCAGGTCCGGGCAGCTTGTCGGGCGCTATTGCTGGAGATGCAGCTCTACGACGAGGTGTTTGCCGAGTTGCCGGAGGTACGTCGGCAGGCGGAAGGCGGCCAGAGGCTGATATCGCGGCTGAATGAGACGTCGCCGGCTTCACGGCCGGCCGGCGGTGCGGGGCTGGCGAACGCCGGAGTCGCTGACGGCCGGCCAGGCAGAAACCCGGACCTCCGCGCGCGGGGGGGTTCAGATTCGGCGCTGCTGTTGCCGCTCGAGTCGATCGTCCTGGTGGCCGCCCGGAAGGCACTCGCCCAGGGTGACGCGGGGCGCGCGGGGCGGCTGGCCGAGCACGCCTGGCCGTACGTTACGGCGCGCGAGCGTGACGAGTGGCGGATAGTGCTCGGGCGTTGCCGGATTGAGCAGGGTCGCCCGGCCGAAGCGGCGGCCGACCTGGTGAACCTGGCGGAGTCAACCCGGAACCGGGCACAGGCGGCGGAGGCGCTATACTATGTCGGCTTGGCGCACGAACGACTGGGTCGAACCGACGTGGCGACTGCGCTCTATCGCGAGTTGGCGGCCGGCGCAGATGTGCCCGAGCTGTGGAAGGCCCAGGCCCGGGCGAGCCTGCGGCGTATCGGAGAATGACGCGTGCAGGGTGCCACCTACTATCTGGAGACGTTCGGGTGTCAGATGAACGTCCTCGACAGCCAGTTGGTCGCAGGGCAGTTTCGGCGGTTGGGGCTGCGGGCGGTGCGGGCGGCGCGGGACGCCGACGTCATTCTGTTCAACACGTGCAGCGTCCGTCAGCACGCGGAGGACAAAGTCCTTTCGCGTTTGGGTGAGTTGCGGCGGCACAAGCGGAAGCACCCGGAGACGATAGTCGGCGTCATTGGCTGCATGGCGGAGCGCATGGGCGCGAGCCTACAGGCGAAGATGCCGCACGTCGATTTGCTCTGTGGCCCGGGGGAGTTGAACGAACTGCCCGCGTTGCTCGCGGAAGCGTGGCAGCGCCACGAACGCGTGGCAGCCCTGGCCGGGAGCCAGTCGCGGCGGACCAAGGTGCTCCAGCGGGCGCTCGACTACGACAGCCTCGAAGCCCTGGACCTTTCGCGACAGGCCGGTCCGGACGAGAGCGTGCTTCAGGCCTACATCCGCGTGCAGCGCGGCTGTGACAAGTTTTGCACCTATTGCGTGGTCCCGTTCACGCGCGGTCCGGAACGCAGCCGACCGCCCAGCCACATTGTCGCCGAGGCCCGGCAACTGGCCGACAACGGTTGCCGCGAAGTCACGCTTCTGGGTCAGACGGTCAACTCGTACGTGCATCAGGAGGAGGGGCGGCCGGTCACGTTCGCGCGGCTGCTGGAGCGTGTGCACGACGTCGATGGCCTGGACCGCATCCGCTTTGTAACCAGCTTTCCCGCGGACTGGGATGAGGACATCTTCCGCGTCCTGCGCGACTATCCCAAGGTGTGCCCGTACCTGCACATTCCGGCGCAGAGCGGCTCGGACCGGATCCTGAAGGGCATGCGGCGTGGCTATACGGCGGGTGAGTATCTCGACCTGGTGGACAAGGCGCGCGCGTCCGTGCCGGACATCGCGCTGGCGGGGGATTTCATCGTGGGGTTCTGTGGTGAGACGGAGGAGGACTTCGCGGCGTCGGTCGAGCTAGTGCGGCGCGTGGCCTACAAGAGCCTGTTCGTGTTCAAGTACTCCCCGCGGCCGGGCACCAAGGCCGATCGCCACCGGGCGGATGATGTTCCTGACGAGGTCAAGGCCCGCCGAAATAGCGAGCTGCTGGCCGTGCAGAGCGAGATTAGCCTGAAGCACAGACAGAGGTTGGCCGGGCAGGTGGTCGAGGTCCTGGTCGAGGGCTACAGCAAGGCGGCGCGCAAGCAGGCGGAGTCGCACACGGGGGCGGATGCGGCGCCGTGCATCCAGGAGTGTGAGCAGGCGCGCGGGCAGGAAGCAGGGGCGGATAAGTCGCGGCAACTGGTGGGCCGCACGCCGGGCGATCTGATCACGGTCTTCGATGGGGATGAGTCGCACATCGGCGCACTGGTGAATGTACGGATCGAGGAGGCGTCAGCGCTGACACTGTTCGGGCGGATAGAAGCGATAGTCTCCGCGGCGCGTGGGCGGCGCGACGATCGGGGCATGTCGCTACCGGTGTTGGAGACTGATTGACGATGCCTGCGGCGGGCGGGAGACTGCGTCGTACGCCGGGGTCACCGCTCACGCGCTGTCCGGCCTGCGGCTACAGCCTGGAAGGACTGCCGCCGGCGCACCGCTGTCCGGAGTGCGGGCTGGAGTACGATGAGCACTCGCGCGTCTGGCGGCCGCGCAAGTCTTGGAGGGCATACGTTGCTTTTGTCGGCGGCCCTGGCGTGGTGGTGGTCATGCTGTGGAATGCGGTTGTGCCAATTGTGTTAGTGCGCGTGTCTCTCCAGGAGGCGCTGCTGCGTGTGGGATTGATCTTAGCGGCAACTGCGGTGGCTGTCGTATGGCTGCAGGTCGCCTACAAACGCGGGCGTTTAGCCGCCTTTGTGCCAGTGGGTGTCTATATCCGTGTTCGTACGCGCGTGGAGCGGATTCCGTGGGCCAAGGTGGAAAAGGCCCGCCTCAACGGGCGGGATGCAGAGATACTCTGGCGTGGCCGGCTCATGCCGCTGCTGCTGTTCGGGTTCTTCGAGGACAAGCAGGAGGCGGAGGCGTTTTGTGAGGCGGTGATGGAAGCGCGCAAGCACTACTCCAAGCCGGCAGATGGAGAGGCTGCTTGAGGTGAAGCCGATGCCGGAGGTGGTTCCGCTACTTCCTGTGTGAGTGCAGCAGCGCCCGTAGTGCGACCGCGCTGACGTGCTGGTTGCCGGCCGTACGGTATTGGCAAACGATGGCAGCGTGGATGGGTTGGACCTCGACGCGTTCGTCGCGCTGCTGATCGGCGGTCAGCGAGAAAACTGGCCGGCGACACCCGATCCCTTGGCCTCGCATGTGCGAGAGGTCTCTTCTCACACCCGATTCCCGCGGGCCGTAGCGGACGAACAGCGGCTTGGGTCCCCGTCCCGAATATACTGGAATGCTGGCAGCACGTCCCTTTCGCAGGAACTGGCTGGCAGGAGGGCAGGGGCCATGCAAATCAGATTCTGGACAGCAATCCTGATGGCGATCTTCTGGATGGCGGCCGCCGCGCCAGGGCAAACCACCTGGTACGTCGACGACGACGCCCCGAACGACCCGGCTCCGGGCGATCCGACGATCAGCGACCCGGACGAAAACGGCTCGGCAGACCATCCGTTTGATGCGATTCAGGAAGGCATCGACGCCGCCGTGGCTGACGACGAAGTCGTCGTGCTCGACGGCTTGTACAAGGGCACCGGCAACCGCGACCTCGACTTCGGCGGCAAAGCGATCACGGTACGTAGCGATTCGGCTGACCCAACTACATGCATCATTGACTGTGAAGGCGTCGTTCGGGGCTTCTACTTCCATAGCGGAGAAGAGCCGGACTCGATCGTCGAAGGGTTGACTGTCACGGATGGGGCTTACGGCGCCATCTGGTGCTATGCTAGCAGCAGCCCGACGATCAGCAACTGCACACTCGCCGATAATACCGCGCATTTCGGCGCCGCTTTGGCCTGTAATTCCGATCTCCCGCTCTTCAGCGATGTGACGATGTTGCACTGCATCCTGTGGAACGGTGGCGACGAAATCTGGAACAACGACGGAGCGACGCTGACTCTGACCTACTGTGATGTCCAGGGTGGCTGGACCGGTGCGGGCAACATCGACGCCGATCCGCTGTTTCTCGATCTGGCCAACGATGACTACCACCTCGCAGCCGATTCCCCCTGCATCGACGCCGGCGATCCGGCGTTTGTGCCGGCACCCGGCGAGACAGACATGGACGGCGAGATGCGCGTGTGGGATCGTGACGACGTGCCCGGCGCACGCGTCGATATGGGCGCTGACGAGTTCGGCTCGTTCCAGTATGGCGATCTGGACTGCGACGCTGTCGTCAACGGCTTCGACATCGACGCGTTTGTGCTCGCGCTTAAAGGCCCGGCGTACTACGATCCGGTCTATCCCGACTGCGACCTGGTGCTGGCGGACATCAACGCCGATGGCGTGGTCAACGGCTTTGACATCGACCCGTTCATCGCACTGCTGATCGGCGAGCAGTAGCGGCTCGATCCCATCTGGGACTGGACGGCGCGGCCAGTACTGTGAGTAGAAGCACGGCGGCACAGGGGCCGTTGGCTACGCTTCCTTCCGCCCGCGCAGGGCCTCTTCGAGCATCGAGCGGTTGGCGTACTCGATCTGGGCGCCCGGGGCGAGTCCGCGGGCTAGGCGTGTTACTCTGACGCCGGTGTCGGCCAGCAGGCTGGTGATGTGCAGGGCGGTGGCGTCGCCCTCGATGGTGGGGTTTGTCGCCAGGATTACCTCGCGCACGCCGCCGGCCTTGACGCGTGCCACCAGGGCGTTGATCGTGAGGTCGTCGGGCTCGACGCCTTCGAGCGGGGCGATGTGGCCCATGAGCACGTGGTAGACGCCGGTCATCAGCCCGGTCGCCTCGAGGCTGAGCAGGTCCTTCGGCTGCTCGACGACGGCGATGATGCCCTGATCGCGGCGGGCGTCGGCACAGATGTGGCACAATTCGCCCTCGGCGAGGTTGTGGCAGCGTGAACAGGGGCGGATCTCGTCCTTGGTAGCTCTGATCGCGTCCGCCAGCGCGAGGGCCTCGTCGCGCTCAGCCTTGAGCAGGTGAAACGCAACGCGCTCTGCGGAGCGCGGCCCAATGCCGGGGAGCTTCTTCAGCTCGTCGACCAGGCGTTGCAGGGGGCCGGTGAGGGGAACATCAGTCATGCCGCTGGCTCGCGTTATTCGGGCGTCGTGCGGGCGTGTCCATTTGCGACCACGCGGAGTGCGGGCGTCTGGCCCGCTACGTTCTGGCAGAATTCTTCGCGCCAGCGGCCGGCTCGTCAAGCGCCACCGGCAAGCACGGACCCGAAACTGTGCTGCCCATTGTGATGATCGGCATTCTGGTCCGAGGATGTCCTAGACTCCCCGCCGCACAACGAAGCCCGTTGTTGTTGAGGTTGTCCGGCGTGCTCCTATTGCGATTCGCTGAACGCGCGATGTTGTCATGGTTGTTCCCGAGGTCATCTTCTTAGCCCCGCAGGGGCGCAGGTGCCTCGCCGCGGGCGCGAGCCCGTGGTATACGAGGCCCACCAAGCACCTGAGCCCCGGAGGGGCGGCGGTCGGTAGCCGGGGGCGCGGCCCCCGGTCAACGGGCCACAACACGAACGAGCCCCGGCGGGGCGCTGGTAAGCGTAGGTACCCCGCCCCTGAACTGGGGTGGAGCGTCGGCTGCCGGCGATTGTAGATTGAATCGGCGACCAGCAACGTAGGATGCGGCTTGCCGCACCGACCTCAAGGGACGGGCAGGCGAATGAGAATGGTGCGTCAAGACGCACCCCACACGACTGGATTCGGGCCGCAAGATCGGTGCGCACGCAGCGCTTGCGTGTAATCCAGACAGGTAGGGCAGGTCGAGTCTTCGATCCCTGCGACCTCATCGAATGGCCGAGCGGATCACCCCCCCTCGAGCATGTCCATCATGCCTTGCAGGTCCAGCCCGCCGGTGGCAGCCTCCATCGCGTTCTGGGTTGCTCCCCCACCCCTGAAAGGGATGGGGCACCCAGCAAAGCAAGCTTCGCGCGCTGCCGGCGAGTGATGTCCCACAAAGATGGGTGACGTTGGACCTAGATGCACCCGGCGCGCGAGGACACTAAAGGTGTTGTGACCCACCTGTCGCCCTTACCGGGCCATGTCCGCTCTCGCACCTCAGCAGGTAGGCTTGGCGCGCCCGGCCAGGCCACTTGACGGTTGCCGGCAGCACGTCTGCAATCAGCACCTCGCGCCGAACTCGTTAATGTCCAGAGTGAAGGTCGCCTTATCCGTGACAACCAGGCGATTCTCAGGAGACATCGTATAGATCGCCTGTTCCACTTGGGCCTCTTTCGGCAAGACATTAATGATGTTACCAGCGTCCACCAGCGAGAGAACCCGTGTCCGCACCTCGGGTCTACGCATTCACTGGTTGCTGGCCGTGTCGAAGACGAACACGTGCCCCGATGCCTGTACGGCAGATTCCGCAGACTCCACTACTTCGCCGATGAAATGACGGCGCAAATCCGCTTCGAAGTTCCGCCGTGTCATCGCGTGAATCTTGCCACCTGGCTTCACGACCATGCGAGCCTACCTCTCCCAACGTGTTTGCAGATATACGCTACTTGCCGAGCATGTCCATCATGCCGTGCATGTCCAACCCGCCGGTGGCGGCTTCCATTTCCTTTTGCGCGCCTTCGCGGCTGAGCCGGATGCCTTCGCGGACAGCGGCGCAGATGAGGTCTTCGAGCATTTCAACGTCGCCGGCTTCGACCAGGGCCGGCTCGATCTTGATTTCCACCAGCTCACCGCGGCCGTCAACCGTGGCACGGACCTGGCTGCCGCCCGCCTCACCGCTGTAGCGGGCCGCCTTGAGCCGCTCCTGCATCTGCTGCATGTTCTGTTTGATCTGACCGGCGTTCTTGAGCAAATGGGCCAGTTGTCCGAATTGACCAAGCATGTCTTACTCCGTGGCGTTGGCCGCCGGCGCGGCGGGCCGGCGTTGGATGTCGACAATCACCCCGTCGAACAACTCCATCGTACGCTGCACTACGGGATCCTTCATGATCTGGGCCCGCTCCTGCGACGTAACCGCAGCCGCCGGCAGCGAGCGAACCGGAGATTCCTGCCGAGCCTCTGGTGGACTGTATTCCGCGGGGATCTCCGTATCGTCGTCCTCATAGTCCGCGACGGACTCCGCCACGGGGGTCGGATGGGAGGTTGGCACAGGCGGCGGCGTGACCGCGCGCGGCACCGGGTGCGGCTCCCGCGTATCCGGCGGGCTGCTACGCGTGTCGCTGGCCGGAGGCGGCCTCAACGGGGCGACCGGCTTTTTTTTTTCACCCACGCCCGTGGTCGCGGCTGGCATGCGCGCCAGCAGGTCCTCGATCGCGGTCCATTCGCGCATGTGTGCCAGGCGGATCATGAGCGCGTCGGTCAGCGCCCGGCCGGCTCCGCTGAAGCGCACGTTGCGGCGCAGCTCTTCGAGCATGGCGATCATCTGCACGTACTGCGAGAGCTCGAATTCGTCGCTGAGGCTGACATACTCGTCGCGCGCCCCGGCCGGCACGTCGACCATGGGCGCCTCGGGTCCGCAGGCCCGCAGCAGCATCAGGGCCCGCGCGACCTCGATCATGTCGTTGCAGAAAACCTCCAGCCCGCGGCCGGCGGCCAGAATGTCCTCGACCCCCGTCAGGACGGCCGCAACGCCCCCCTGCGCAGCGTTTTTCAGCAGCGCGAAGACCTGCTCGTCCTGGGCCGGCGGGAGAATCTCGTCCAGCACCTTGACGGTGAGCTTCTTGGGCGAGACCGACAGCAGTTGATCGAGGATGCTGAGCGCGTCACGCATCGAGCCGTTGGCCAGACGCGCGATGCGCCGAACGACCGCCGGTTCGGTCTCGGCGCCCTCTTCCTGCGCGATCGCCGCGAGTCGTTCGCCAATCGCCTCGGCGCCGATGTGGCGGAAGTTGAACCGCTGGCACCGGCTCTGGATCGTCGCCGGGACCTTCTGAAGCTCGGTTGTGGCCAGAACGAACTTGACGTGCGCGGGCGGCTCTTCCAGCGTCTTGAGCAGGGCGTTGAACGCTCCGGTCGAGAGCATGTGCACTTCGTCGATAATGTAGATCTTGAAGCGCGCCCGCGCCGGGCGGTACGCCGTGTTGCTGCGCAGCTCGCGGATGTTGTCGACGCCGGTGTTGCTGGCGGCGTCGATCTCGACCACGTCGATGTCCTGTCCCTCGGCGATGGCGACGCAGGCGTCGCACTTGCAGCAGGGTTTGACGGTGGGGGCCTTGGCCTTGAGGCAGTTGAGCGCCTTGGCCAGGATGCGGGCCATGCTGGTCTTGCCCACGCCGCGCGTACCCGTGAACAGGTAGCCGTGATGGATGCGTTTGGCCTTGATGGCGTTGACCAGCGTGGTGGCGATCGGCGCCTGGCCGATGACCTCGTCGAAGGTCTGGCTGCGGTATTTGCGGGCTAGAACGGTGTAGGCCATGGGTCTCGCTTCACTCGACGCGTGGGAAGGTTAGAAAGGGCTCCTCGACAAGGCAACCTCAGCCGTTGGCTTTCAGTTCATCGGCGCCGCCAAAGGCCGCGACCGGGAATGTCGCCACGTTCCCACGTTCACACCTTCTCACGTTCTTCCGTTCCCACGCCGCCAAAAGTGTGCCTGAGGCTCCGGCCAGGTTGACGGTGCACGTGGGCCGAGCCGGTTGGGCTGCTGCCTTCCGACCCTGACCCGATGTCCGACCGGCGCACTGCACCGGCCCGGCCATCAACGCCTCAGGGCACGGCGGTATGCTAACCGCGATGGGGCGCCGTATCCAGCCGATCACCCCCCGCCGCCGGGCGGCAGCGGATGCGTGAGGCGGGTCCCCATCCCCTGTCGAGACCCACGCAGGATGCGTCCCAGACGCACCTTCTTACTCGTCCGGTATCGGCCACTCGCAGCCGCGCAGGAGACCAGAATGCGCCACAAGCCCCATATCATTGCTGGTATCCCACAGCGGGTGGCCCACCTCCTTTGGAGGTGGGGGCGCGATTCGGTCCGGCGTGGCCATCGGTGTCGAATCGCGCCCCCACGTCTGAAGACGTGAGCCACCCGCCCATGCTGTTCGCCCTAGATGCGACCTGTGCCGGCGTCGCGGCACCGATCGCGCAGCGATCGCCGAGCTTCGCTCGGAGCGTTATCTCAAGGGACCAAAGCGATGGCCGCTACGTCAGCGATACGGGCGATGTCCGCGTTGACAACTCTCACGGCAACGGCGACGCTGATAACCTCGCCGCCCGCTTGTGGGCCCAGTCGCGGAGGATGATCATGTGTGCCAGCCTGCTCGCGTCTTTGAGCCTTGTATGTGCGACGGTCGCCAACGCGGCGCCGCAAGCCGAATTGAACGACGCCCGCCTGGAGTGGTGGCGGGCGGCGCGTTTCGGGATGTTCATTCACTGGGGGCCGGTCAGCCTGCGCGGCACCGAGATCGGCTGGTCGCGCGGGGCGCAGGTTCCGACCGACGAGTATGACCGGCTGTACGAGCGCTTCGATCCTAAACGCTTCGATGCGGACGAGTGGGCCAAGACCGCCCAGGCGGCCGGCATGCGCTACATCGTGCTCACCGCCAAGCACCATGACGGGTTCTGTCTGTGGGATACCCGTTTCACCGACTACGACATCATGGCGTCGCTCTGCAAACGCGACATCGTCGCCGAATTGTCAGCCGCGTGCCGCCGACACGGCTTGAAGTTCTGCGTGTACTACTCGATCTGCGACTGGCACCACCCGGACTACCCGACCGATAGTCCGGGCGGCCGCGGCAAGAAAGCCGAGCCGAACATGCCGCGCTACGTCGAGTACCTGCGGAACCAGCTCAAGGAGCTGCTGACGCGGTACGGGCCACTCGGGCTGGTGTGGTTCGATGGCCAGTGGGAGCAGCCCTGGACCGCCGCCTACGGGACCGACCTCTACCGCTATTTGCGGGAGCTGCAACCCGACCTGATCATCAACAACCGCGTCAGCAAGGGATCTGACGGGCAGTCCGGGACAAGCCGGCAGGACGCGCGCAATCCCGGCGACTACGACACGCCCGAGCAGCGCATCGGGGCCTTCAACCGCGAGCGCCCCTGGGAAACCTGCCTGACCCTCTGCCAGCAGTGGGCCTGGAAGCCCGAAGATCAGATGAAGTCGCTGCCGCAGTGTCTGCAAACGCTAGTACGCGTGGTCGGCGGCGACGGCAACCTGCTCCTGAACGTCGGCCCCATGCCGGATGGCCGCATCGAGCCGCGCCAGGTGCAACGTCTGGCAGAGATGGGCGTTTGGCTGAGCAAGTACGGCGAGAGCGTGTACGGCACGCGCGGCGGACCGCTCATGCCCAACCCCCACGCGGTCAGCACGCATAAGGGCACGCGCATCTACCTGCATGTCTTCCGCTGGCCGGATGAGCCGCTGGTGCTACCGCCGATCTCGCGCTCAGTTGTCAAGTCTGCCGTGATGACGGGCGGTAGCGTGCAGGTTGAGCAAACGTCGGAGGGAATTCTGGTCAACGTGCCGAAGGCCGATCGGCAGGAGATTGACACGATCGTTGTGCTCGAGCTGGATGGCCCGGCGGCGACGATCGCCCCGTGTGAATGGTGTGTCCCTTCCAGCTCTCTGGCGTACAACGCCGCGGCTCGGGCCTCGAACGTGTTTCGGAACATGCCGGATTACGCTGCGGAGAAGGCCGTCGATGACGACGATCAAACGCGCTGGGCCACCGATGCCGGCACCAGGCAGGCCTGGCTCGAAGTGGATCTCGGTGAGGCGCGGCGGTTCAGCCAGGTCTTGATTCGCGAGGCGGACGAGTTCGGCCAGCGTGTGCAGCGCTTCCAACTGGAGATTTGGGAGGCGGAGGCGTGGAAGGTCGTGCTGCGCGGCGACACGCTCGGCGGCGAGTACAAGGGCGACTTTCCGCCGGTGACGGCCCGCCGTGTGCGGCTGAATATCCTCGAAGCGACGGAAGGCCCGACGATCTGGGAGTTTCAGCTCTTTGAGCGCTCGCCGCAAGGCACAGGCGGACAGGAGCGCTGATCATGCCGCGTGGAAAGCGAGGGCGGCTGGCGCGGCCAGCGTTGCGGCTGTTGGTGCTGTTTGTGGGGGCCGCGCCGATTGTTGGGACTGCGTCTGCCGCGAGTTCGGTGCGCTACCAGGCAGCGCGCGTGGTGGACGATGCGCCGCCTGGCCAGGCAGCGCTGCCGGCGCCGCCAAGCGGAACTGGGCCGGTTATGGTCGGTGAGGTGTTGGCCCTGCCGTTGCGGCGCGTGCGCCAGCGACCGAACGTCGTGCTTTTTCTTGTGGATGATCTGGGCTGGCAGGACACTTCCGTACCGTTTCTCGCCGAGCGCACGCCGCTGAACAAACGCTACCGCACGCCCAGCCTTGAGCGGTTGGCGGCCCGCGGCGTGTGGTTCACGAATGCGTATGCCGCGGCCCCGGTGTGCACGCCGACGCGGACCAGCATCATGACCGGCCAGAGTCCGGGGCGAACGCACATTACCTACTGGACGTTGCACAAGGACACCGACACTTCCAAGCGCCACCCGCTGCTGGCCCCGCCGGTGTGGAACATGAACGGCTTGCAGGCCGACGACGTGACTTTGCCGCGGCTACTCCAGGCGGCCGGCTATAGGACGATCCACGTGGGCAAGGCGCACTTCGGCGCGCACGATACGAGCGGGGCTGATCCGCGGAACCTGGGTTTCGACGTGAGCATAGCCGGCCATGGATCCGGCGCACCGGCGAGCTATTACGGCATACACAACTTCTCGGGCGCGGGCCGGAAGGGGAAGTCCGACGGGAAGGAAACCGTGTGGGATGTTCCCGGCCTGGAGCAGTACCACGGGCAGGACATTTACTTGACCGAAGCGCTCGCGATCGAGGCTGACAAGGCCGTCCGAGCGGCGGTCGCCACGGGTAAGCCGTTCTTCCTGAACATGGCGCCCTACGCCGTCCATGCTCCGATCATGGCCAACGAGCGCTATTTGGATCACTACCAGGACCTGGATGCGACCGAAGCGGCGTACGCCACGATGATCGAGACCGTGGATGCCGCCCTGGGTTCGCTCGTGCAGACACTCGACGAACTGGGCGTAGCCGACAACACGGTGGTCATCTTCTCATCAGACAATGGTGGGCTGTCAGCCCACGCGCGCGGCAAGGCTCCGGACGGGCACACCCAACACACCCACAACGCTCCGCTGCGCAGCGGCAAGGGCTCGGCCTACGAAGGTGGCACGCGCGTACCGACTGTCATTGCCTGGCCGGGCGTGAGCAGGGGAGGCAGTGTTTGCCACACGCCGATTGTCAGCCACGACTTCTTCGCGACCATTCTGAGCGTTGCGGGAGTGGGTATCCCGGACGAGTATGCCCCACAGGTGGACGGGCGCGATTTGACGCCGCTCGTGCTGGGCAAACCGGGATTCGACGCGGCGCGCAGTCTGTGCTGGAACCAACCGCATCAGTGGGGCGCGCCCGGCCCGGGGATCGAGCCCTTTACGTCGATTCGCACCGGTGACTGGAAGCTGGTCTACTTCCACGCCGGTCGCCGTTTCGAGCTGTACAACCTGGTGGAGGACATCGGGGAAATGAGCGATATGGCTGAGCAGAGACCCGAGAAGGTGCGCGAGTTGTCGGAGGGGCTCGACGCCTGGATCGAAAGCAGCCAAGCCCAGCTCTCCGCGGACAAACGGGCTGACAAGGTAATCGAATTGCCAGGGGCGGCCTTCGCTGACCAGACCGGCGGCGAGCGCGAACTGCTGCTGCGCGCCACGGCTTGCACACCTCATCCGCGGCAGGTCGCCTGGCAGCGGCTGGAGTTTTCGGCGTTCGCCCATTTCGGCGTGAACACGTTCACCGATCGTGAATGGGGCGACGGTCAGGAAGATCCCGCCATCTTCAGTCCGACCGAATTCGACGCCGATCAGTGGGTACAAGCCTTCAAGGCCGCCGGCATCAAGCAACTCGTGCTGACCGCCAAACACCACGATGGGTTCTGCCTCTGGCCCAGTGCGTACACGGAGCACTCGGTCAGGAGCAGCCCCTGGCGCGGCGGCAGCGGCGATGTGGTGGGCGAGGTGGCGGCGGCCTGTCGCCGGTACGGCCTCAAGCTAGGGGTCTATCTCTCGCCCGCTGACTTGTACCAGATCGAAGCGGAGGGCGGTTACTACGGCAACGGGAGCGCGGCGGTCGAGACTGTCGTGCCAACGCCGGTATCCGGGCGCCCGCAACCCGAGCGGACGTTCACGTACGTGGTGGACGACTATAATCGGTATTTCCTGAACCAGCTCTACGAGCTGCTGACGAGCTATGGTCCGCTGCACGAAGTGTGGTTCGACGGGGCGAACCCCAAACCGGGTACGGGACAGACGTACAACTATCAAGCCTGGTACGACCTCATCCGCCAGCTCGCCCCGGATGCGGTGATCGCGATCAAGGGTCCAGATGTACGCTGGGTGGGCAATGAGGCGGGGCACGGCCGCACTAGCGAATGGAGCGTCATCCCGCTGGGCAGCCCGCCGGAAACCGCCACGTGGCCGGATATGACCGCGGCCGACCTGGGCAGCCGCGCGATGCTCCGCGGTGCGCCGCACTTTCACTGGCATCCGGCGGAGACCGACGTCTCGATCCGCCCGGGCTGGTTTTACCGTGCATCAGAGGATGACCGGGTGAAGTCGCTCGATCACCTGCTGGAGATCTACTACGCGTCGGTCGGGAACAACTCCCTGCTGCTGCTGAATGTCCCGCCGGATCGGCGCGGGCTCGTGCACGAGAATGACGTGGCCCGTCTGCACGAGTTTGGCCAGGTGCTGCGCGAGACGTTCGCCGAGAATCTGGCCGACGGGGCCACAGCGGTTGCTTCAGCGCAGGTCGCGGGACACGCATCGGCGTTGGCCCTGGACACTGACCCGGACACATTCTGGACCACACCCGACTGGACCGAGGCAGCGGAGCTGGAGATCACGCTGGCCGGTGTGCGGCGTTTCAACCGTGCCGCCCTTCAGGAGCATCTTCAGTCCGGACAGCGGATCGAGGCCCACGCGCTCGACGCCTGGATCGATGGGCAATGGCGCGAGCTGACGCGGGCGACGACCATAGGCTACAAGCGCCTGCTGCGTTTCGACGCGGTGGAGACGGACCGCGTGCGCGTGCGGATTCTCGCGGCGCGCGTACGCCCCACGCTGTCAGGTTTTGGCCTGTACTACGAACCGCCGCGCGGAGGGAGGGAGTAGTCCGGCCAACGCGAGACGCTCGGATGGTCACGGCTGACACAGCCGTGCCACACCGCCGTAGAATGCAGACATGAAGTGGTTCGCGCTGTTCCTCACGTTCGCACTCGGGGCGCTAACAGTACCCCAGATCATGCCGCCCGATGCCGATCTGCCGCCCTGCCACATGATGGTGCTGATCATCATCTCCGGTGCGTGGACGCTGTACCTGTTCCACCGAGATAGCCGAAAAGGCATGTGACCCGCGTCTCGATCATGACGCGCAGGTGCCCCGTCCCGTCTCGTTCGCCTCCCAGACGGCGAACGGGCCGGGGCACTTACTGGCCTGACGAAGACCATTTGGTGCTCGGGTCGATTCCCCCCCCCTGGAAAGGGTGGGGCACCAAGGTGGACCACGGCTGACACAGGAGCTATTGTCAAAAGTCGTTGATGACGTATTATCAGGCGGCGGCTTTCTCGGGGTTTTCTCTATCGACAAAACGTATGCCGGTCGGGTGGCACGGCCGTGTCGGCCGTGAGATTGCGGGGACTGATCCGAAAGCGGTTCAGAACTCCACGCGCAGTACGTCCTGCGGTTCACTGCTGGCTGACAGTCCGCGGATGGTCTTCCAGCGCGTGGTGCCGGGTTCGCCTACTTCAATCGTGTAGCTACCCAGGCGAAACACCGGCGGACGCAAACGCGGGCCGGTGATGCGCAGCGCGTAGATGACCTCTCTGTTGGTTTCGTCGATCACACGCACGACTGGCTCGACCATCCCCGTGATTTCCAGCTCGGGCAAATACCCGGCCGGCTTGCGGCCATAGTTATCCAACTGGCTGATCGTGATCGGCCAGCCGCGATACTGTTTCGCATCCGGCGCGGCGGGATCGACCCAGCGCGGCCAACACTCCACCACGATCTCGCGGGCGGCGCGGCGGAATCTGACAATGCCATAGCCCGGGGCGCAATCGTATAGCCGGGCCCGCCCGCGGTTTGTCTTGCGCGGGTTGGAGACCGCGTGGACATGGATGTAGTTGCCAAAACCGTCCCGGTATTGGCCGGTGTAGCGCGGTGCGCCGCTGGCCTGGTTGCGTCCCGGTTCGACCGGCATCCAGCGGCGCGGCCAAGTGTTCGCGATCGACGGCACACAAAAGGCGAAGCCGGCATCGTCCCACTCGTCCACGCCATAGTGCACGAAGCTGCCGAGGTGCTGATCGCCCGCGATATGCAGGGCAAACCCACGGCGCATCTCGCGCAGCGCGCGATTGCGGCCGGACTGTGGCCAGCCGTTGCTGTCGCCGTCTGCGACGGGCCGATCGTCGGGCGGATAGTCGCCGGGTGCGAGGGCTCCCAGACTTGGAACGACGGCGTCGCTGCGCGCCTCAGCCGGCAAGGTGGCGACGTTGGCGAAGACCGTCTGCGACAGTACGACCTTCATCCAGAGCCCGTTGCCGAAGTCCGCGGCCCATTCGTGCAGAAACTTGAGCTGGCGCTCGCCCAACAGGACCGCGCCGGGTACATCGGCCTGTGTGGCCGGGTCGAACTCCTGATTCTGGAACCAGCCGTTGACGACCTGCCCCACCGGAACCGCCACGGTGGGCGACGACTTGAACTTGCGGTCTTCGATGATGGCAAAGCTCAGGCCGGCGTAGTCGAGGCGCGTGAAGTACACACCGATGCCCTGCTCGATCGGGGCAGGATCGACCGGGTCGGGCAGGTGACTGGTCTGCGTCCGCTCCACCATGTTGACGAACGCGGCCGGCATGGTGTAGCCGCCGTCGTCCTGCCCTTTTGCGGCGCGGCCGCCAGCCCCCCAGAGATTCCCGTGATAGACGTCGTGGTCATCGGGGATCATGACACACGGTCGATCGCGGGTCAGCGCGCGGAACGTCCAGCACCAACGGTACCACTTGTCGAGGTAATCGAGCTGCGCGTCGCGCAGCGGCTCGCGCTGCGCCCGGGTCAGGTCGCTTTCGTAGACCTGGTCGCCCGAGAAGAAGAGCAGGTCGGGATTGTGGTGGGTGACCGCCGCGACCAGTTCGTTGTGCGGGAACCAGATATGCTCGTGGTTCCATTGCAGATCACCCGTGAAGTGCTTGTTGCCGGTGAAGGCTGCGACAACGAACTCGGCGCCGTCGCGCGGCTCACTGCGGATCGTGCCGGTCCAGTAGCACGCGCGTAGTTGTTGTGGGCCGCAGCGCAGAGCGTAGACCACGCGAAACGGCTGATCACGACTCGCGTCCCAGCCGTCGACCCGAAACGGAATCGTATAGCTGTCGGCCGCGAGTTGTCCGCGCGCCACCGTTCGCCAATCCGCCGCCGCACCCGCCGCGACCTGCAGTTCGGCCGCTTGTGGATCGTCCGGGCTCAGCGGCGGCATCTGGGCGGTGAGCTTGAGGGTGCCCTGACTGAGTGTGTAGTGCGTGCACAGAATGGGGCCGAAGGCGCGCTCCGGACGCGACTGCAACTTGCTACCGGAGATGTGCCAGTTGCGAAACCAGTGGCCGAACTGTCCCCCAGTCGGGCCGCCATGCGATACGAGGCCGACGCCGCCGTCGACCAGGCGCGGCGCGACGTTCTCGAGCACGGCCTGGCTGAGGAGTCGCTCGCGCGTGGGATCAAGGGCCGCGAGCGTGAGTCGGTACGCGTCACCGGCCGGCTCGGCCTCCAGTCGCAGTTCGATCTCGTTCGGCGCTGCGGCAGCGCCGTCCCCACCGCGGCGCGACGAGGCCGGAAGCTCGGCCAACTCCCCTTCGTTGAGCTTGCCGGAGATGCTCCACAGGTTGCCGCCCTTGGCGCTGGTCTCGTTGTCCCGGAACGCGACGCGGCCCGCCTCATCCACCACAGCCAGCAACCCGCCGTCCGGGGCTGGGCGGTGGTGCACGAGTGCTGTCAGGCGATAGTCGATGTGACTGCCGCCGGCGCCGAGCAGAAAGCCGGTCCAAGCCTCTGTGTTCTGCCCCCGCTCGGTTTCGATCGCGCCGGTGCGGACGCGCATGGCCAGCGTGCCGGCGTCACTACTGACCTCCGCGGTAAGCAGATGCACGACGCGTAGCGGTTCGGCGGGGGCGGCGGCGAGGCACTCCAGCCGGCCTGCGCGAATGCGCCAGTCCTGGAGCCGGTTGGCATAGTACTCCGGCCCGATCCAGGTGCGCTCGATGTCGGGTCGCCATTCCGTGACAAACTCATCGCCGGCCGCGGGCAGCGCGGCGACGAGGAGCACAACAGCCGATAGCAGTTGGCGCGGCACGTGTAACCTCCCTCAAAACACGGTTTCCCAACACAACGCGAGTTGGGCTCATTGTCCGAGCACCGAGAGTTCGGCAACGCAGGCGAAGGGCCTGCCGCCAACCGCCGAAAGCGAACGCAGCGCAACGTAGCGCCCGGCGGTGGGTGTGAACAGAACTTCCTGCTCGTAGGCGGCCGGCGCAAACTCGCCCTTCGCGAGCGGTGGTCCCCAGCGCTCCGGGTCGTCGCTCATGCGGAACTCGTATGCCAGAATCATCCCGTTCACGCCGCCGTCTGTCCGCGGTTGATAGCGGAAGCCGACGATGCGGCGGCGGCGGCCGAGATCGATCACGATTTCGTGCGGGTGGCCTGGGCTGGCCCCCTGCCACTGCGTGTGCCAGTGTGTCGCGGGGTCGCCGTCGAACGCGAGCGCGCCGACCTTGCCGTTAAATGCCGATTCGCTGTCCGCACGCACCAGTCGCCAGTCGTCTTTCGGGATCACCGGCAGGTCGGATAGCGGTGGGGGCGGCGGCGGTAGCGGGAAGTGCTCAGACTCGGTGCGGGCCGTGCGCATGATCTCGGTGACACGTTTGACGATCTCGGGATGCTGGGCGGCGACATCGCGGGTTTCGCCCACGTCCACCTCGAGATCATAGAGCTCGAGCGGCGCATCTCGCCGGGTGCCGATGCCGCGCCGGATGCCCTTCCAGCGGCCCATCCGCACAGCCTGGTTGCCGCCGCGCGCCCGGTACTCCCAGTACAGGTAGTCGTGCCGCTGTTGCCCGGGCCGGCCTAACAATGTTGGGAGGAAACTGGTGCCGTCGATGTTCTCGGGCGCGGCGACGCCCGCGATTTCCGCCAACGTTGGCAGAATGTCCCACGAAGCGGACACGTGTGCCGTCGTGGTTCCGGGCCTGACGCGGCCTCTCCAGCGTGCGATCAGGGGCACGCGGATGCCACCCTCGAACAAATCACACTTGCGCCCCCGCAGCAGCCCGGTGCTGGCGAAGAAGTTCGAGTCGGCTCCACCGACGTCGAACGTCGGGCCGTTGTCGCTGCTGAACATGATCAGCGTGTTGTCGTCGAGGCCGAGTTCCCTCAGCAGATCCAGAATTCGCCCAATGTCGCGGTCCATGCGCGTAACCATCGCCGCGTAGGCCGCGCGGGGCGTTGGATGCGGCAGATAGCCGCGCTGGCCGTCGTAGGGCGGGTCGGGCCACTGACCGCGATATTCCACCAGGGCGTCATCCGGGACCTGTAGTGCCAGGTGTGGGACGATGGTGGGGTAGTACAGGAAGAACGGACCTGTGTCGTGGGCGCGAATGAACTGGAGCGCCTCCTCCACCAACAGGTCGGGAGCGTACTGCCGTCCAGTTAGGTTGCCGGGCTCGTGACCGGGAAGGACGACCTTCTCACCGTTACGCCACAGATGCGTGGGATAGTAGTTATGCGCCACACGTTGGCAGAGGTAGCCGAACCAGTGATCGAAGCCCTGGAGATTGGGTTCCCCACTCGTGCCCGGGCCCCCCAACCCCCACTTGCCGATCGCCGCCGTGGCGTAGCCAGCGCGTTGCAGCATACGGGCCACGGTCAGCGTGTCGGGGGGGATGGCCTGCTGCCCCTCGGTGGGCAGCTCGCCGTTGTCGCGGATGCACGCGTGCCCCGTGTGCCGGCCGGTCAGGAGGCAACAGCGTGAGGGCGCGCAAACCGTGCTGCCGGAGTAGTGTTGGGTGAACCGCAGTCCCTCGGCGGCGAGACGGTCGAGGTTGGGCGTACGGATCTTCTGCTGGCCATAGCAGCCGGTTTCTGCGTAGCCGAGATCGTCTGCGAGAAGGAGAATGATATTGGGCTTACGGGGCCCGCGGTTGTCGGGATGGACGAGTTGCGGCAGCACCAGCGCGGCAGCGGCCGCCCCGCCCCCCTTCATGAACTCGCGTCGTCCCAGACTTCTGGCCATCCGCTTGCCTCCCGGGCATGCAGCCATCACGGTCCGCCGCGGAGCGCTGTGCCGAGTGCGCGTCTCGCGCCCGCCCCCGCTGACGGAGCGCGGTCATTCTATGACACTGACGCGAAACTCCAAAACGGCGTGGTGCTTCCGTCCCAGCGCGCAGCGGGCCGTCAGCCCGATGCGGGACCGGCCGGTTGGAGAGCAGCGGAGAAATGCGGCGTTAGCTCAGGGTGCCGCCACGGCGGGGAGTCTGCTTGCAGATGCGGCTCAACCTTCGAGCAAGGCCACAAACGGGTCGATGTCGAAACCGTTGACCAGACCATCCTGGTTGATGTCAGCCAGCCAGGGATCACAGGCGGGGTACGGATCGCCGTCGTGGTCTGCGATGTAACCGTCCCAGTCCATGAGCGCCTGCACGAAGTGGTCGATGTCGAAACCGTCGACCTGGCGGTCGCAGTTGAGATCGCCCTGCTCGTACCAGAATGGCTCGGCGGTCACGGTGCCCGCGACGCGCACGGCCTCGATCTGCACGGTCACGTAACCGAACGGCTCGATGTAAACCTCCATCTCGCCCAGGTACACATCTGTGACCGAAACGTAGCCGTGCCCGGCCGCATCCAGACCGATCAGCACGTGGGCCGCGACCGAGGCCGGATCAGGGGGCTCCGGATAGACAAAGTCGTCATCGGCCAGCACGATCGGCGGTGGACCGTCGATGGTGTCCGAGCCGCTGCGCTGCTCCGGCGGAATCTGGTCCGTGACGTCCACGTCCAGTTCGATCCACAGGTAGCGCACGGTCACTTCCACCAGCGTGATTTCGTAGCTCAACGTGTACCAGTCCGCCGAGTTGTCGACAGCCGTCGGCGAGACATGGTGTACATCCTGGCCGGACGTCTGAAGGTCAAACGGCCAGGTGACCGGATTGTCGGCGCGTGCCAGGGCGGGAAACGCCGCGATACCGAGAGCCACAACGGTTGCTGCGCAGACAGCGCAGCTTCTGGAGGTCATCTCACTCTTCCTATTCTCGCGCACCATTCGCCCGCATCGCGCCACCTACTGGTTCAACAGGACAATGAACGAGTCGATGTCGAAGCCATTCACGGCCCCATCGCTGTTGGTGTCGCCGCGTTCGAAATCGCACCCAGGATAGGCCAGGAGGTAACCCTCCTGCCCGTTCAGCGCCAAGATGAACGGATCGATGTCGAAGCCATCCACCACACCGTCGCAGTTGAGGTCACCGCGCGGATCAGCGGCCAGCAGCGCGAATTCGGCGTTTATCCTTCCCCAGCCGAACTGCTCGTCCCAACCTGGATCCCCCTTGTCCTCGGCGCTGTCCTTGAGCATCTGCTCGATCTGGTCGATGCTCAGCGCGAAGTTGTAAGACATCATCAGCGCGGCCAGCCCGCTCACGTGCGGCGTGGCCATGGACGTCCCAGAATTCGTGTAGTAGCCGCTGTTCTTCCAAAGCGAATACACATCCTTACCGGGGGCGGATACGTCGGTCTCGGGCCCGTAGTTGGAACTGGTGTACCACGTATCATTGTGGGTGGTCGCCGCGACGCCCATGCAGTGCGCGAACTTCGCCGGGTATGCTACGATGTTGCCGTAGTTGTTACCGGTGGCGGCGATCAACAGGACGTTTTCGCCATAGGCGTAATTGACCGCCTCCTCAAGCGTGGTTGTGCCGGTGTAGAACTGGAGGCTCAGGGAACCGATGTCGGCCCCGTTGTCGACCGCCCAGATGATCGCCTCGGCACAGTCACTCTCGGTAGCAGACCCGGTCGGCGAGGTGCAGCGCATCGCCAGAATCGTGACTTCCCAGTTGATACCCGTCACGCCGATGCCGTTGTTACCATAAGCGGCGGCGATTCCGGTGCAGTGGGTGCCGTGGCCGTGTGGGTCGTCCGTGTCGAAGTTATCGTCGTACGTGTTGCGACCGGCGATGACCTTTCCATTCAGATCGGGGTGGTCGGCCTGCACGCCCGTATCGATAATCGCCAGCGTCAGGTCGGCTGATCCGGTGTAGATGTCCCAAGCCTCGGGACCATCGACGTCAGCATCAACCGTGCCGCTGGTCTGCCCGGTGTTGTGCATGTTCCAGAGCGAGCCGAAGGCCGGGTCGTTCGGGATGGTCAGCGCGATTCCGCCCACGCCGTCCAATTCTGCGAGCTCGATTCCGGGCACGCCCGTGAAACCATCGGCCATCGCCGCAGTATCGGTTCCCGTCGGAACATGAAGTCGATATGTGCGGGACAGGCCCAGTTGGTCGGCCAGCATCTGGTTACGTGCGCGTACGGCCAGAAACGGCTCGACGTGCAGCACGCCCCAGCTATCGCACAGCGCGTCGATGGGGCCGTTGTCGATCGTGGTCTGACCGCTCGCTCCCTCCAGCGGCATGATCCCCGGCGCGAGCCGCACGAGAATATGCGTCGTGGCGTAACTGCCACCGGCGTCGGGGGCGCGATAAACCACGTCCGAGGTTGACACGACACCACCGCCCGTGCCACCCGCGAACGCAAACTCACCACCAGTCAGCCCGGCAATGGCCAGGGCCACCAAGCAGCAACTGGCGCAACCTGCATTCCGTGCCATTGCAACTCCCTCCGGGTTGAGTTCGGGACCGCGCACTGCCAGTACCACGCGATCGCGATTCGGCCGTGACAAACAGGCACACTCCGGCGCCTGGCAAACACCATATGATAGCACGCTAACCCGTTGAACCCAAGAATGTTCACGCGTCAGCGCCGCGTCCGAGGAGCACTGGCGCGTGAGCGGAGTAAGTAGCTCATTCTTATAGGACGTTTGGCCGGAAACGCGCACGGCTTGCCCCGCGCGCGTTCCGAGAACGTCAACGACGCGACTGTAGCAGCTCCACGGTTCGCTGCGGGTTCATCAGCAGGATCGAGGTCGTCCCGGCCTGCTCGCGGTCGGCACCTTCCTTGATCAGCGCGATAACCTCCGGCGGCCCCAGGCTTGGGTTGATCACGAGCAGCTTGGCAGCCAGATTGGCAACGTTGGGCGAGGACATTGACGTTCCGGACATCTTCATATGGGCCCCGCCGGGAACGTAGCTCTCGACCTCGAAGCCGTTGGCGTAGACCTGAACCGTGCGGCCGAAGCTTGTGAACGAGGTGGGTTCGCCGGCCTGGTCGACCGCCCCGACGGTCATGAGGTTGGGCAGGTCGAAGGAGGATGGGATGTACTCGTCGAATTCGACGTCGTTATCGGCATTGCCCGCGGCGCAGATGAACAGGATGTTGGGGGCGTTCTTGATCGCCTCGTAGAGCCCCTCCTTCTGCAACTTGAAGACCTGGCGCGCGATCTCACGCCGCTGCTCGGCGTTTTCGCCGATGCCGTTGCGTTCGAGCGAGGATTCGGCGTCGGCCTGGGCTTCACCCCAGCTCATGTTCACAACGCGGACGCCGTGCTGCTTGAAGTATTCGACCGTATCGCGGCATTTCTGGGCGTCGCGCTGGCCCCATTCGATCGTGCGTGGCACGGGCGTCATGCGGTGGTCGTAACTCAAACGAGCGATGAGCAGGCGGGCAAACGAATTGCCGGCGAGCATGATGCCGGCGACGTGTGTGCCGTGCGCGTAGTTGCCGGCCAATCCGAGGTCCTCGATGAAGCCCTTGACCTCATCGGGTCCCAGCCCTGACAGGTGCCGCTTCAGAGCGCTCGCCTCGGGGCTGTCCACGGCGGACTGCAGATCCATAAAGCCCTTCATGTGATTCATGACTTGCGGCATGCGCTCGGCCGCATCCCCGAGCGGACAAAGCGGTTCCGTGGTGCGTTGCGCGTCGATGTCAAAGGCCACGCCGTACACATCATCCACGTATCCGTTGCCGTCGTCGTCCGCGCCGTTGAGTTGCTCTTCGGTGTTCACATAGAGGTGGTCCTTGAAGACATCCGGATCGGTGCCGGAATCCCAGGCGGCGACGATGACCGGAGTGTAGTCCGCGTCCGCGGGCAGTTGCACGGACCGCGCCGCCCAGATATCGGGCTTGACGGTCTTGTTCGCGTCGATCAACTCCTGATAGACTGCGAGGGTCTCAGCCTTGAGTGGTAACCGCTCGTTCAGCGTAATGTGAATGCCCACGAGACTGGCGGCCTGATCAGCATTCAACTCGCCGGTCTGGGCCACTACTGGATCAAACTGGGCCTGGATCATGCCTGTTAGCAGTGTTTCGCTGAAGATCTCGAGGCGGCCCTTGCTGCTCTCAATCACATCCTGAACAACGTCCCAGGGAAGCCCGGCCACCAACTGGGCGAGTTGTCGGCGATAGGCCTGCTTGTAAGCGTCAAAATCGGTCTTCGGGTCAGTCTCTTGGCGGGCGGAGATCATGGCCTTCGTCGTGAGGCCGGTCGTGATCTTCTTGGCCTCCTTATCCTCAAGTGCCTTGATCTGCTCGAGGTGGGCGAGCGCATCGTCGTAGCGCCCCTCCAACAGGTCGCTCGTCAGCAGCTTGCCGTACATGCCCTGCAACGTCGTGGCATCATCAATCTCGTATGTTTCGAGGTCGGCCACGACATCAGCGCGGATGCGCCGGGCCAGCTCAACCACCTTGGCGCGCGATTTGACGATTTCTGACGGCTGGTCAGTCGTCGCGTAGGTGTGTTGCGGCAGATCATCGAGTTTCTCAATCTTGATCTTCGCGCGCGGCTGATCGGTCGTCTGCTCATGTGTCGGCTTGATCGGCTCATTGGCCGTACCGGTCTGGCAGCCGGCCACCAGTGCCAGCATGCAAACGGCCAGCGTCAGCCCCCATACAACGCGGAATGAACGGCGCATCTGATCTCTCCTTGCAGGTGGAAGCGTTCTGCATCTGTGCATCTGTGGCAGCGCGACACGCCGCCGGCTGTCGGGGCGGCGCATCTCGTACGAGCCTGGCCACGCCGGCCCGCGGCGCCGCGCACTGCGGGAATCGTAGCAGTCCGTGGCTGATCGTGCCAACCCGACGCCAACACTCTGGGCAGCGCCGGGTCGCGGCCAACGCGGTCGCTACGTTTTGCCCGGTCGCCAAACGGGGTCGTGCGTGTCCTTGCGGGCCGGTTCGAACCAACGGGTCATGATCATCCGTTGCTGTGTGTAGAAGGCCACGCCTTCGGCTGCCTGGATGTGCAGATCACCGAAGAACGAGTTCTTCCAACCAGTGAACGGGAACCACGCCAGCGGCGCGGGGACACCAACGTTGACGCCAATCATGCCGGCGCTGAAGTTGTGCTTGAAGCGGCGTGCGGCGGGGCCGGAAGTCGTGAAGATCACCGCGCCATTGGCGTACTGGCACTTGTCGCCGAGAGCCATGGCCTCGTCCAGCGTGGCCACGCGCACGACAGGCAGCACGGGGCCGAAGATTTCCTCGCGGGCCACACTCATCTCGGGCTGTACGCGGTCAACGATCGTAGGGCCGACGAAAAACCCGCCGGGGGCGTCAGCTACCTCGAGTTGGCGTCCGTCCAGGACCAAGTCGGCACCCTCGCGTTCGGCCGCAGCGATGTAGCCGCGCACGCGCTCGAGATGCGCTTGCGTGATCAGCGGTCCCATATCGACGGTTGCATCTGGCAGATCGGTGCGGCCGACACGCATCGCGCCGGCGGCTTTACACAAGCGGGCTACGACCTCGTCGGCAATGTCTCCGACCGGTACTGCCAGGCTACCGGCCATACACCGCTCGCCGGCACAGCCGAAGGCGGAGTGCCGCATACCGCTGATGGTGGGGTCGAGCTCAGCGTCGGGCATGATGACCATGTGGTTCTTTGCCCCGCCGGCCGCCTGCACGCGCTTTCCATGGGCTGTGCCGGTCTGGTAGACGTGGCGCGCGACGGCCGTCGAACCGACGAACGAAAGCGCCTTGATCCCCGGGTGCGTCAGCAGGGCATCCACACAGGCCTTGTCGCCGTGGACGATGGAGAAGACGCCCTCCGGCAAACCCGCCTCCAGCAGCAGTTCGGCGATTCCCAGTGCGGACAGCGGGACGCGCTCGGACGGTTTGAGAATGAAGCAGTTGCCGCACGTGATCGCCACCGGGTACATCCAGAGGGGCACCATGGCGGGGAAGTTGAAGGGGGTGATGCCGGCTACAACGCCCAACGGATGGCGAATCGTCTCGGCATCGACGTCGGGCGCGATATTCCGCAGTGCGTCGCCCATCAAGAGTGCGGGGATGCCGGCGGAGAACTCGACCATCTCGATCCCGCGCTGCACCGAGGCTTTGGATTCCAGAAACGTCTTGCCATGTTCACGGGTCACCAGCCGGGCCAGTTCGTCCGTGTGCTGTTGCAGCAGGTCGTGAAACCGGAACATGATCCGGGCCCGGTCGGGCGGCGGCGTGTCACGCCAGGCGGGGAAGGCCTTCAACGCCGCCTGAACGGCCCGATCCACATCCTCGTTGCCGCACATGGGCACGTGCGCGATGGTCTCGCCGGTGGATGGGTTCCGGACCGGGTCGAAACGGTCGGTGTGTGCTTCGGTCCATTGTCCGCCGATCAGACACCGGCAAGTATTCGCGTCGGCCATGAACGTGATCTCCTTGTACAACCCAGAAGCCTCAAACCCGGGCCGAGTATAGCGTGCGCGCGGGCCGGGGGAAGGGCGGCGCAGCGCCGGCCTGGGCGCGGTGCGCTGCGGAGATGCGAGCCCGCGATACTCTTGGCGGGTTCGAGCGGTCTGAACCGAGCCGCGACCGTCAGGGAGCGGTTGGCGCCACACCGCGTCGTGGTTTCCACCCGGCACTGAGCGGTCCGGTCGAGGCGTCGGACCCAAACCGCCAAATCTGTCACACACGCCGGAGATGTGGCCACCATCCTTGAAAACTGTGCGTCCCCCGCTAGAGTCGTGTGCTCCGGAAGCGCTGACACGACTGCACACGCTACCTGCAAGGAGCCGGCCATGCCCCGCATTGTCCGAGGCGGACTGATTCAGGCGACGCTCAGCGAACCCGCCACGTCGCCGGTGGAACAGATCAAGCGCTCGATGATCGACAAGCATGTCGAGCTGATCGCGCAGGCCGCCGACCAGGGCGTGCAGGTGCTGTGCTTGCAGGAGTTGTTCTACGGGCCGTATTTCTGCGCCGAGCAGAACGCCAAATGGTACGCGTTGACCGAGCAGGTCCCCGAGGGGCCGACGACGCAGCTCATGTGCGAGTTGGCCCGCAAACACAAGCTGGTCCTGGTCGTGCCGGTCTACGAGGAAGACCTGCCGGGCGTCTATTACAACACGGCCGCCGTCATCGACGCCGACGGCTCGTACCTGGGCAAGTACCGCAAGACCCACCTCCCGCACTGCGAGCCCGGCTTCTGGGAGAAGTTCTACTTCCGTCCCGGCAACCTGGGCTACCCCGTGTTTGACACGAGGTTTGGCAAAGTGGCCGTTTACATCTGCTACGACCGGCACTTCCCCGAAGGTGCCCGCTGCTTGGGGCTGAACGGGGCCGAGATCGTCTTCAACCCGTCGGCGACCGTAGCCGGGCTCTCGGAGTATCTCTGGAAGCTCGAGCAGCCGGCCCACGCCGTCGCGAACCAGTACTACATCGGCGCCATCAACCGCCCTGGCAGCGAGGCCCCCTGGAACATCGGCGAGTTCTACGGCACGTCGTATTTCTGCGACCCGCGCGGACAGATCATGGTCGAGGGCAAACGCATCGAGGACGACATCGTCGTTGCCGACCTGGACCTGGACATGATCCGCGACGTGCGCAACGTCTGGCAGTTCTTCCGCGATCGCCGGCCGGATGCGTATGAAGAAATCGTGATGGAGTAGCGCGCGGAGTTGCGCGGCATACCGCGCCCGCCGCTTTGCCCGAGGAGACGTTGATGTCCGCCACCAAGCCGAAGAAACGCGTCCCGCTACCCGCCAGCGATCACAAACCGGCCCCATACGCCGGGCCGAGCCGCGACGAAGTGCTGGCCCTGCGGCGCGAGTACCTCAACCCCGGCATCGTGACGTACTACCAGGAGCCGATCTGCATCATCGAAGGACACATGCAGTACCTCTGGGATGAGACCGGCAAGCAGTACCTCGACGCCATCGCCGGAATCGTCACCGTCTCGGTCGGGCACTGCCACCCGAAGATCACCGAGCGTGTGCGCGAGCAGGTCGGCAAGCTCGTTCACACGACGACGATCTACCTGCATCCCACCATCGCGCAGTACGCCTGCGAAATGGCCCGCCGCATGCCCGACGGTTCAGACCTGAAAGTGTCCTACTTCACCAGCTCCGGCAGCGAGGCCAACGACCTGGCCATCCTCATGGCCCGCCTGCACACCGGCCGGCACGAAGTGCTGACACTCCGCAACTGCTACCATGGCGGCATCCACAGCACCATCTCGTTGACCGCCGTTGGCACGTGGCGCTACCCGGTGCCGGCGGTCGGCGGAATCAAGCACGTGCCGCCGGGCTACTGCTACCGCTGCCCGTTCGGGCTGAGCTACCCGGCGTGCGACATGAAGTGTGCGCACAGCGTCGAAGACGTGATCCGCTACGAGACCAGCGGTGAGATAGCGTGCTTCATCGCCGAGCCGATCCAGGGCGTCGGCGGCACCGTCTGCCCGCCACCGGAATACTTCGGCATAGTCTACGACATCGTCCGCAAGCACGGCGGGCTATGCATCGCTGACGAGGTTCAGACCGGCTTCGGGCGTACCGGTGCGCACTACTGGGGTTTCGAGAACTGGGGGGTGGTCCCCGACCTGGTAACGATGGCCAAGGGCATCGGCAACGGCGCCCCGCTGGGTGCCTGCACAACGAGACCCGAAATCGCCAAGCACATGGCCAAGCGGCTGCACTTCAACACTTTCGGCGGCAACCCTGTCTCCGCCCTTCAGGGCTTGGCGACGCTTGAGATCATAGACGAGGAAGACATCCAGCAACGCGCCGCCGACGTGGGCGGCTATCTCAAGACCAAGCTGCTCGAACTCCAAGAGAAGTACGGCGGCAGTAATCCGAGCCGCGACCGTAAGGGAGCGGTGCAAGGTCAGAACCCCGACCGTAAGGGAGGGGCCCTGATCGGCGAGGTCCGCGGCCTGGGCCTGATGCTCGGCATCGAGCTGGTCAAAGACCGCCAAACCAAAGAACCCGCGTCAGCCGAAACCGCCGCCATCGTCGAAAAAGCCAAAGACCGCGGCCTGCTGCTCGGCAAAGGCGGCCTCTACGGCAACGTCATCCGCATCAAGCCGCCGATGTGCATCACCAAGGCGGATTGCGATTTCCTGGTTGATTGTCTGGATGAGTGCATCGAGGCGACAGCGAGCGCATAGGGCCGACCATGAGTGAGCCACCCCGGCCGCCGTTCTTCTACGCGTTGCAGCCCAAGACGTGGACGTGGGATCGCTTCTACAAGATCTTCGTGACCGAGCGCGCGGTTTGTGGGGCCTGGATCGCGGGGCAGTTCTACGACCGGGAATCGGAAGAATCGGCCGGAATGATGTTCACGGCCAGCCTGGGGCCACTGGGGTTCCTGCTCGGACCACTGATAAACCGGTGGGTCAAGCGGGCGACAAGCCAGCGGCACGAGCATGAGGGGCGTTACGAAACGATCGACCCGGACGGGCCCGATTTCCTCACCGCCGACAAGCGGAACTTCCGCCTGCCGCGCCTGGACATCGCGAGCGTGGCGATCAAGCCCGGCGGGACGCTGACCAGGATGCACGCCATGCGGAAAGGCGCCCGGCTGGAGATCACGGAAGTCCGTGGTACGAAGCGGCGGTTCATTCTCGTGGGCGACGAGTGCGGCATACGCGCACGCGAGGCGCTCGGCGGCCTCGTTTCCGATCTTGGCAGCGCATAGTGCCGGGCCTGTCCCAGGCCTTCGTTGGCAGCCCGGTTTAGCAGGGTAGATGGGGATGAAAGCCCGTTGCTCCTTCAAAAGCCAAGTTTCCAGGCTGGTGTTGTACCAGCCAGAGCAACGGGCTTTCATCCCCATCTACGACCCGTTGAACTCGGCCAGCGCCTCGATCATCGCCAGGTAGCTGTCCGGGGGAATGTAGTCGGGGATGCTGTTGCCGGAGCCGGCCGCGTAGCCGCCGTGGTCGGCGGTGTGTGCGAGGATTCCGAGCGTCCGGGCGCGGATCGCACTTTCCTCGCCGACCGCGAGTAGGTGCACGTCCACTCCGCCGAGCACGCCGATACGCTCGTTCCACTGATCGTAAAACTGCTCGACGGGCTGGATCGCGTCTTCGAAGCTGTGCTTGGCATCGATTGCGGTCTGCTCGACGATCGTCGACATGACGGATCGCGTGTCGCCGCACGTGTGCAAAAGAAACGGCCGGCCATGCTGGTGGGCCAGATCCGCAAAGCGGCGGTACCAGGGGAAAACGTTGGCTTCGAGCACCTTAGGCGAGACCAGCAAGCCGTGCTTGTGCCCGAGATCGTCGCCGAGCCAGATGGCACAGACCGCGTCCATCTGGCAATAGACCTCGAACACCGCTCGAATCGTCTCGCCGACGCGCTGGAGCACGGCGCCGACGAGCGCCGGGTCGCGGCGCGTAGCCAGCATGAAGCGCTGCATGCCGATCAGATCCATGGCGAATTCGAGCACGCCGCCGGTGAAGCCGACCAGGGCCATTCCGTCGGGCAGCGCCGCTGCGGCGGTTTCTATCGGACCGAAGTCGATGTCGCCAGCCGTTGGCCAGGCGAAGCGTTCGAAGTCGTCCATTGTGCCGATTGGCCCGCCGTGCTCGTCGGCCCATTCCCGCGCGGCGTGAGCCTGTGCAGGACCATCCTCCGCGTGCAATCTCTGCACCGTGAAGGGGGCCACCGCCGAACTGCGGACCACGTCATAGCCCAGGCGATGATGCAGACGCACGTTCTGCCGCACGGCGGCGTCCCGGCTGGCCCGCTGATCCACACCCGTCGGTACCGGCTCGTCGAGTAGTGCGGAGACGACCTTTGGATGTACGGCCAGTTCGAGCATGGGAATCCGATCCGGTCGTTCACGCCGCAGTACCTGTAGAAGACGCCGGCAATCCGGCTGTGGTTGCGGCAAGCGCTCGACTCGTGCGTGCATCGCGCTGATCCTGCTGAAAGAGCCAAATCACGCCCTTCGATCTGTCGCGTATACTACCACGGATGTGGTCCGGGCAGCCTCGTCAGGCCGTTGGCGATGGTCGCCGGCAAACGCGACGAGGCGGTTGAGCCAGGGATGCACAGGAGTTGTGCTTGATGAAGAACCATGAACTGATCGCAATCGACGGCGGCGGCGGCTGCACGCGGCGTCACGCGATCAAGATCTTTGCGGCTTGTGCGGGCGGTGCGGTGCTGGGCCGCTGCGTTCCGCGCGCCTGGGCCGATCTGCCCTGGAGCGAAGAGCCGCCGGCAGCGTTGCTTTCCGGCGATTCAAAACCGCTCGCGCTTGGCCGGGAGTCTTCGTACAAGTCGGCGGCGCGGCAGGCGTATCCGGCGTTGGCGCGGGAGCCCAGTGGTAAGCGGTTGTGGACAACCTGGTCACAGTTGCACGGCGACCGCGAGGCGATCCTGCTACGCTGCTTCGATATCCGCGATGAGAAGTGGAATGACGTGCAGTCCGTGTCAACTCCGGACGCCGACGCGGCAACGGCCGCCTATGAAGCGGAGTTGGCGTTTGTTGGCGGTCGCGTCGTGGTGGTGTGGTCGCAGTGGAACGGTGACGGCTGGACGCTGCATGTCCGGTCGTTCGATCCGCAGACCGGCCAATTCGGTGATGCTCAGACGCTGGCCGGCACGCCGGGGGCGGGCGAGGTGCACTGTCACGCGGCGCTGGCGGCCGGGCACGAGCGGGCCCTGGTCGTCTGGCAGGGCAAGGCCGGCGGGAGCGAGCGCTACGCCGTGTTCGGCCGGCTGTTGGATGTCCGCGGCGCGCCGCTTGGGGATGTGTTCGGGATGGGCGTTGACGAAGAGCGCGACTGTTGCCGGCCGGCGGTTGCGGCGCGCCCGGATGGCAGCGGTTTCGCGGTCGCGTACGAGCGCCACGATCAGCCCGGGACGCAGAACATCTACGTCGCACAGCTCAATGCGGATGGTGTGCCGATTGGACAGCCACAGGCGCTGACGCAGCACGCGGCGAGCGACGTGGCGCCGGCGTTGGCGTTCGCTCCAGATGGCGGGTGGCTGTGGGTGGCGTGGCACTCAAACCGGCAGGGTACGCAGGCCTGGGACGTAACGCCCTGGTATCGCCTCGCCGCCTTGCGCACCGGTGACAATACATGGCACGAGCCGGCAACCCGCGCAGCGCCGGCGGAGGGGAGTGAGCGCGGAACCGTGCAAGGCTTCGAGCTCGTCCGGCTGGCCGTTTCGCCGAACGGTGTCGTATGCGTTCTGGGCCGCGCGTCGCACAATTTTTACGTGCAGTACTACGGGCGTGATGGCCGGTCTCCGCTATACCGTCTGCCGCAGGACGGTTGGGGTGGCCGGGGACGGCTGTTGCGGGGAGAGTTTGACAGCACGGGCGGGCTGTGGGTGGCGCGGCGCGATCTGGGCACGAACGTGCTCGGTCGCATCGGCGGGTTTGAAACACTGACCGGGCCGCCACCGGTGCAGCCGCGCAATGTCGCCAAACGCGCTGAGACAGTTGCTGTTGCGGGGCAGACGCCGCGATACGCCTGGCCCGAGTCCGCGATACCCACCGCGGGTTTGAAGCTCTATTTCGGCGATATCCACGGGCATTCCTGGCAGAGCGACGGCATGGGCGACCCGGAAGCGTCGCACCTGCGGGCGCGCGACGTGTTCCAGGACGATTTTCACGCATTGACGGACCACGACTACTTCGTCGGCAAACGGCTGAACGACGCCCAGTGGCAGGAGCAGAAGGACGTCGCCGAGCACTACCACGAGGCGGGCAAATTCGTGCCGCTGTTTGGGCAGGAATGGACGACGCCGCGTGTGAAGCAACCGCACGGCTGGGGGCATTTCAACATCTACAGCGCCGATCCGACGATCCCGCTGCTGGACCACAAAGACCCGCGCTGGCGCGACCTGCCGGAGTTGTATGCGGCCCTGCGTCCCTACGAGGCGATTGCGATTCCGCACCATATCGGCTGGACGGGCGTGCCGTGGGAGACGCTGGACCCGGGACTGACGCCGGTAGTCGAGATCTGCTCGGTACACGGGGCCTTCGAGTACGAGGGCAACGAACCGATTCGGCATCGAGGGGGGATGAGCGGGTGCTTCTACCGCGACGGGCTGGCCGCGGGTCTACGCGTGGGCGTGGCCGGCGGCTCGGATCAGCATGGTCTGACGTGGCACCATGGCATCTGCTGGAAGCGCAATGCGTTTCGGGCAGGACTGACGGGGGTCTGGGCACCCGAATTAACCCGCGCGGCGATTCTGGACGCATTTCGTGCCCGGCGGACGTTTGCAACGACCGGCGTGAAGCTGCAACTCTGCTTCGCCGTCAACGACGCGTTGATGGGCGCTTGCATCGAGAGCGCCGCGCTGCCAACGTTGCGTGTTGACGTGGCCGTGCCGCCGGAGGAAGGGCGGCTGGCGTGGCTCGAGATCATCCGTGATGGCCGGTGTGTTCACCAGTACGGCGGTGAGGCGCAGCGCAGCCGGTATACCTTCGTCGATGCGACCAGTCCGGCGGGCGTCACCCACAGCTACTATCTGCGTGTGCGACTAGCGGGCGGCGACATGGCGTGGTCGAGCCCGGTGTGGGTCCGGCGGGTCTGACGACGAGAAGACGCGTCACACTCGTGAAGCGCGGGCCGGTGGCCCGCGCTTGCCGCGGCCATTGGCCGTTGCCCGGCTCCTGACGTGGCTGCTCCGCCGGGGTGCTGCAACGACGCTTGAGAGTTTGCTGACGCGGGGGCACCGTACCCGGACGCGACACTCGGCGCGGCTGTCCTATATCCCGAAGGCCTCTTGGAAGACGGAGAAGTCGGCCAGGTCCACGTCATTGTCGAGGTCGAAGTCGAACAGGTCACCACCGGCTGGGGGCGGCCCGTTGTCGGGGCCGGTCAGGCTGGGGACGAAGATGCTGAAATCATCGAAGTCCACATCGGCGTCAACGTCGTAATCGCCCGGCAGCCAGGTTCCGAGGGCAAAGTTGGCCTCCGTGTAGCCGGCACGCTCGATCAGCACCGCCGGGCGCAGCGCGTCGGAGTAACCCGGGAAGCTTGCACTTACCGGGGCCTGCGAGCCTTCGGCTGCGACCGACAACTGCGTTATCAGGAAGCAACCATTGCCGTCCGTCTGCACGAGCGGGAAGCCGTTGACCTTGACCGTGGCGTCGTCGATGGGTGCGCCGGTCGCGCCATCGGTTACACGTCCGTAGATATTCCCCTCTGTGGTGGTGGCCGGATTGCGCCAACTCATCGGGGGCGTCGGGACCGGCTCGGGGAATACGGTTGCGGCGGTGTACGTGTACCAACTCCAGTCTGCGCCACCATCGCATGTGGCAGCATAGGAGTACGTGCAGATGCCGTCGGCGTCGGCGTTCTGGGCATACTGGATCTCGTAGGCACTGTCGGCGAAGTCATTCAGATAGATGCCCGGGCCAACGACCATGTGGCGATCGTAGCGCCACAGCATCTCCTGGTTGACCCAGTTGCGGTACCAACTGGGATACGTGTCATAATCGTAGTAGGTCATCGGGATGGCGGTGTCGAGATAGCCCTCTTCCATCCACTCGCGCCAGTTCTGGAAGCGCGCCCAGGCGCTCGTGTTTTCGAAGTTCGAGGGGGCGTCGCCCCACGTGATCAACGCGGCGCTGAACCGCAGCGGCTGGCGAGGGTTGCTCGTGTTGCTGGCCACTTCGGTTTGCGTCCGCCGTACGACCTCGGTTACGCCGCGTCGGCGAAAATCGCTCCACGGCTCATAGTCGGTCGCCGGCGTGCCGGAGTAGCCCGTGATGGTCTGAAAGCGCTCGAGGCCAGAGTTGGCGTACCACGTGTAGGCCGGGTAGCCGGCGGCGGGATTGGTGTAGCGAATGTAGTCCCAGTGGATGCCGTCGATCTCGTAGTTCTCGACCAGCTCCCGCACGATCGACATCAGGTATTCCTGTGCGTCCGGCGAGCCGGCGTCCAGCGTGTACTTGCCGTCAACCGTACCCGGACCGCCGCCCATGTCGCCCTGCAAGACCATCAGCCACTCGGGATGGGCGGTCAGGGTGGCGTTGCCGCTCGGTGGCCAACTGGTGGAGACGCGGAACGCTACTAACCAGGGGTGGACCTCGAGGCCGACCGCATGCGCCTCGGCTACGAGGTACTCGAGCGGATCAAACTGGCCGACGATGTCGCTGGCCTTGGGGACGATGGCCGAGTCCCAGTAGGCACCGTGCCCGCTGCCGCCGGTGTCCTGGTAGGCCAGGACTTCCGGCACGATCGCGTTGTAGTTGCCGGCCAGGGCGCGGATGATCATGTCGTCGATGTCCGCCTGGCTCTTGAAGCCGAGGTGGAAAGCGTCGGCCCAGAAGCCGCGGAACTCGGGCTCGACGTACGATTCCTCGACAAACACCGCGGTGACGATCTTGCTCTGGTCCATCAAGACCGTCGTAGTTGCGGCGTTGGGGTCGTAGGGTTCCGCGCCGCCAGAGACCTCCCAATGGTGGAATTCGTAGCCGCCGTAGGCCTGAGCGGAGATGTCAACGATCTCGTTCAGATAGTACGTATAGGGGCCGCCTGGGACGGGTTGGGTGGTACCCCAGCCAATCGGGCTGGCCGCCATCGTCAGCTCCGCCGTCGTGGTTTCGAGCGTGAAGCGTACGGCGTCGGCGATGACGACGGACGGGTTGGCGCTGTTGTGCAGGGTTACGTAACCGCTGGTGCCGGCGTTGAACGCGTATGCGCCGAGTGCGTACCAAGTCTCTCCATTGATCTGCTGGTTCACGGTCAGGGGCGTGGAGCCACCCGTGTGGTAGATCGTGAAGGGGGCATTGTCGGCGCGGTTGCCGCCCGGCACATACCAGGTGGCGACGTTGTAGACGCCGGTCTGGGGCAGGTTGGGGCGCCACTCGACCGCCGCCGGGTCGGCCCCGTACGCCGTGGTTGCGGCCCAGTTGTAGTCGATACCGTGAGGCTGGCCATAGGCTCCCGAGGTCCACTCGCCGTACAAGATGGTGAACTCGGGATCGCTGTTGTCGACGGTGACCGTCTGGGCGAGGCTGATGCCGGCGAGGGGGCTGAGGAGCCAGGCCAGGATGAGCCAGGCCAACAGGGGCGCAGTGCGGTCGAATGGTCTCACAGTGAACATCTCCTATCCCCACGGGTCAGCACGGGGTGCGCGGCCGCAGCGAAGCTACGCACCGATACCTGCGCGAAATGCGTCAGTGCGCAGAACGTCGCAGGAACTCCATACTAGCAAATCTGCTCGCTCAGCACAGCCGGAATCGCCGGCCGGTTCCCGAATCGGGTGAGCGGCGTGCTCAAGGTTGGGGGCGGCGGTGTTTGCGATAGCGGGTGTCGCTTGGTTGGGCGGAATCAAGCAGTTTTTCTTGTTGCCGCGTATGCTGGCTGCTATACTGCGTAATTGAGAGGACCGGATGAGGAAGAGGAGTGTCTGGGGGGGCACTCACCAGGATATTGAAAGACGCTGCTTGAGGAAGGAGGCTGACGAGCGGATAGGCCGCCTGATTCGCGGAAAGAAGCGCGCAAAGCGGTAAAGTCCGCGGTGTTCGTCCTGCGAGCCAGCACACGCCTGAACCCCGGCAATGCACCGCCAGCCAGGTGTGGAGAGCCGCAGACATTCTTGGATTGCGATGGTTTGTTCCCTCTATGGAGAAGGAGGTAGGAACGTGAGAAAGCTTGTGGTTCTCGGTATCGCGCTGTCGTTTGTAACGGCGGCATCGGCGGACTTTTTTGACGATTTTGATTCGTACGCCGACCAGGCGGCTTTTGATGCCGTCTACACGCAGATCTATCCAACAGTACCGTTGCTGCTGGACCAGACGATGGGCTATAGCGACGGCCAATCGGTCAACCCGCTCGGGCCCAACAACAACTATGAGCGTCGCGCGTATATGAACCTCGGCGCCGAGTATGACGGCACCGACGCTCAGCCGCTGGTCTTCGAGTTCATGTTCAAGCTCGATGACGCCATCGACTGGTGGTCGCGCGAGTACTTCGAGATTCGCGGCTACACCGGTGTCGGCTATGCGGATGGCGACCTGCAAGAGTTGATCGCGCTGGGCGTCACGAGTTCGGGTGTGGATACGACCATGTACAACGCCCGGGTCATGAACGGTGCCGGTTGGGTCAACCTGACCACCAAGACGACCGATTGGGTCAAGCTGAGCGCCTACATCAAGACCGCGACGGTCGAGCTGTTTGTGGATGACAATCTGTTCCAAACGAGCGCGCGTCCGGCCGGCGTTACGTTCGACTGCGTGGTGCTCGGCTCAGGGCTCAGCACGCGCGTCAACACCCACTTTGACGACCTGAACGTCGAGATCGTTCCCGAGCCGGCTTCGCTGATGCTGCTGGCTTTGGGCGCGCTGGCGCTGCGCCGTCGCTAGGGGACGGTGTTACAACGGGCGGAACACGACCGCCCGACATAAAGAGAAGGCGTCCATGACTCGGAGCACAAGGCGGCTTCTCGGACGGCTATAACGTACGCCCCGCTTCGCCCGCACCGGGGCGGAGCGGGGCGTTTTCGTTCCACAACCACGATCCTGGGCCGTCGTCCGACAGCGGCGCGGCCAGGTGGGAGGTGCACTCACGGGGCGGTGGATGGGCCGCGGCGCCGGTACACCCGCCCGAGTGTCAGAGAGTTTGGAGGTTCCATAGATGTCGCACGTTGCACGAATTACGCTGCTCGGCGTCGCCTTGCTCCTGATCGGACCGGCGGCGGCCTGGGCTCAGTACCCGTCGGAGCTGGTCGGCTTCAACGGCCCGCCGTTCGACGATCCGGCCACGTCTCAGGAGATGTTCAGGATACCCGAGTGGTCGGGTAGCACGACGATCTACATCCTGCACAATACGCCGGGCAGTTACGATCAGAACTCGGCCTCGCGCGCTTCCGGGTTCGAGACCGAGGGCGAAGCGGCCATGAACGTCATCCTCCGGTGGGTGACGCCGTCCGATCCCGATGCCTGGATACGCCTGACCACCTTCGATGGTCCCGAGCGTCCCAACCCCTCGTTGCATACGGAGGGCATGGTTCGCTTCAAAATCACCAACAAGAGCGAGTTGTTCAATGGTGATATCGGTCTGTGCCTCGGCATTCGTGAGACCGACGTAGCCGTGCCGCAGTTGGCTGATGGCGGCACTGATGGCGCGATCGAGTGGGTCGGTGTGGACCCGAAATCGAATGGCATCACCGCCGGTCCCGACATGATTGTGGATACGCTGGCCACTGGGGACGACGTGCAGGAGTACCTCGTGGGGACCGACATCGGTCCCAGCGGGCTGGACCTGCCTCCCGGCACAGCCATTATCTCCCCGGGCCCCAATGGCGACATTGACACGACGCCGACGCCCGATGACGAACTGCGTTACGGTTACTTCATCGCGGCAGATGGTACCCCGACGCCCATCCCCGCCATTGTCGTGCAGGCCAGTCCCGACGCCATTGCCATCGAGTGGGATCTCACTACTGGCAACGTGACAATGGGCGGCACGCCGTACACTGGCGCGATCGTGGGCTTCACCGGCGACGGTGACCTGAGCACGCCGAACAGCCGCGGAACACTCGAACATCTGGCGATCACGAACCTGTCGGGCGACCCGGCCACGCTCATCGATCTGCACATTGATGAGTTGCAGTTCGAGGCGCCCGAAGCGGATCCGATCCCGCGCCCGACCGTTGCTGCGCCGATCTATCCCGGCGACCCGACGGTCACGGTGACGGATGTGTCGGTGGATGCCGAGCTGGTAACCTTGAAGGTCGATAACGGCGTTGATCCGAACCAGACGCAGGACCCAGCCGGCGCCGCGGAAGTCACCTTCACGTTGCCACACAATGCGGTCGCGGGTGACGCCTACCGGGCGTCGCAGACGATCGGTGGCGCGGAGAGCATCGATTCGGAGGAGGTGCGCGTGGCGCTGCCAGCGCCGGTCATCGGTCTGTTGCCGGCGGCGGGTGATATGACGGTGCGAATCACACAGATCGACCCCGTTGCCGACTCGGTCACGCTCTACGTCGACGGCGATCCGCAGAACACCGTCAATCCCGGCGGTGCCTTCACGGTCGATGTCAGCACGCTCGCCGCGCTGGTCATGGGCCAGGAGGTCACGGCGGTCCAGGGCCTGAACGGAACCGACAGCGATCCTTCGGACGTTGTGCTGGTGACGACGGACCAGATCACGCCGGTCTTCTGCGATCACTTTGACTACAACAACCAGGGCGAGTTCGACCTGGTCTGGATCGCCACCTCGGGCGATACGCAGTTGGAGTTGTCCGACTATTGGAACGCAACCCCCGGTGGCGGCAACGCCGCTTACAGCAGCGAAGTCGGCGAGAACCGTAGCGAGTTGATCACGCCCTTTGCGAACACGGTCGGTACCGACACGGTACCGATCATCTGGACGCTGAATTTCTATGACGACGCGTCGACGTATTCGTTCTTCCGCCAGTATGCGGAATTGCGGAGCGACCTCGGCGCCATCCTGGCGTTGGGCAAATACAACGCCACGCCGACCGGCGCGGGGACGCACTACAGCGCGCGCGTCATGGGCGGCGGTCCGAACTGGATCGCCCTGGACGATCCCGGCGCGCCAGGAATCTCCGCCGGCTGGCACACGCTGACGGCGGCGATCAAGACGGCCACGATCGATTTCTACGTGGACGGCATTCTGGCCAAGCACAACGTGTCCCGGACGGCGGGCGGCAACTTCAACACCGGGCTGCTCGGCTCCGGCCTGACGAGCACCGGCGGTGGCGCGTGGTACGACGACTACTGCGTGGAAGTTGGCGCGCTCAGCTTCCCAACCATCGCACCGCAGCCACCGGCCCCGCCGACGGTCATGTCCCCGATTCTGCCGGGCGATTCGTCGGTGTGGGTGACAGATATCGATCCCACGGCGAGTATGGTAACGCTGTACCGTAACGGCGCCCCCGACCCTCAGAATCCGGGTGGTGCGACAACGTTCGAGTTCACCATCGACCCGGTGGCGAGTGATGGAGAGACGTTTAAGGCCACGCAGACCGTGGGCGGCCTCACCAGTCACGATTCTGCCACGGTTACCGTCGGTTTCCCCGCCCCGGTGTTCTACAAGGCTCCGGCTGAGGGCGACACCGAGATCCGGGTCATGGATTTGTATCCGACCGCCGAGTTCGTCACGGTGACCCTCAACGGCACGACCGACTTTACCGAGCCGGTACCGCCGGGATCGTCCTACGTGGACGTGCCGGTAACGGGGCTCGTGGCGGGCGACACTGTGATCGCTTACCAGAGCATCGGCGCCAACGACAGCTCGCCGGCGGACTACGAGACCGTCACGAACAACGTCGCCAGCGCGGTGTTCGATTGCGAGGACTTCGAGTTGTACGGCTCGCAAGGCGACATGGAACTCGTCTGGACGCAGGGCGGCAGCACGCCGGTGGCGTTGTCGACCGAACGCAACGCGACCTGCCCGAGTGGTCTCCAGTCGGCCAAGACGCCGGCTGGAATGTCGTGGATGTACCGGGCGATCCCGCAGACCACGCCGACCGAGACGGATCCGGTGGTGCTCAACGTGAACATCTACGATCCGATCGGCGTGGATCCAGCCGGAACGGTCGTGCAGTGGGTCGAACTGAGCCACTTCGGTGGTCCGGGCACGTGGTTCCTACTGCACGTCGGAATGTTGGGTTGGGCCAACACCGACAACGTGCACTATGACCTGCGCGTCAACGGTTCCAGCGGCCCTGACTGGGTTGATCTGGATGAGTACGACGCGCCAGACCGGTCGATCGGCTGGCACAACTTCACGGTCGTGCACAAAGGCACGCGCATCGACGTCTACGTGGACGGGTTGCTGGCGAAGAAGAACGTCACCATCACCGCCGCGAGCATCTACGCCCGAGCCGATGTCGGCAGCGGCAACTACGCGAGCGGCGCGGATGTCTGGTTCGACGACTTCTGTGTCGAGACCGGACCGGTGGCCTTCGGCTGCATCGCGCCGCAACCGCCGAACAAGCCCGCCGTGCAGAGCCCGATCGAGGCGGGCGACCAGGTTGTCACCATCACCGGCGTGGACCAGGACGTGACCAACGTCAGTGTCTACGACGAAGGCCCGAACCTGATCGGCAGCTACTCGGGGCCGATCGATCCGGGTGGAGACGTCGAGGTCACGCTTTTGCGGGCCTTGGTGCACCTCGAGCGCATCACCGGCGAGGTGACCAACGTCATCGGCAGCGAGTCCTCGGATCCGCTCGAGGTTGGCAAAGGCAACGGCGACGTTCTGATTTGCATCGGTATTCGCGAGACCGGCGATCTCGGTGATTTGGGTACCGAGGGTACGACCGAGGGCGACATCGAGTGGATCGGCGCGGCGAGCGCGGTCAACGGGGCACCACAAGGCTTTGCCATCAGCCCCTCGGCTTCGTGGCAGACCCTGACGTTCGATCCGGCTGGCGATGTCACGGGCTTTACCGGCGACGGTACGATCGATGGCACCCGCGGCACGCTGGAGCACCTGGCGGTCGCAGTCAACGCCGCGTCGGCCGACCGCAGCACCGGCCCGTATCGTCTGTACGTCGATAACGTCGTCAACGTCGAGGCCGGCGCTGGCGGCACCGACTTCGTCCTGACCGATTTCGAGGGCTACCCGCTGGACGGCGAAGTGCTGTTCCAGGAGCCGGGCAACTCGGGCAGCACGGACGTGCACCTGGTCTACCCGCCTGACGGCAGCAGTACGACTGATGCGTACGGCAACCCCGGGCAATCGCAGTTCCTGACGTGGTTCTGGGTCGATACCACCGACCAGCGGTGGGCGCGCATCACGACCGCGGCCGTGGCGAATCTGCCCAGCCCGATCATCGACCTGACGAAACCGATTCGGATGGATGTTCTGCTCGTGGCTGCGGACCCGTGCGCCGACTTCCTGTGCGGCGACTGCAACTGCGACGATGCCGTCAACGGCTTCGACATCGATTACTTCATCGAGGCGCTGAACATGACACCCGGGCAGTGGGATAACGCCTATCCCGACTGCGACCGGACCTGCGTTGCCGATGCCAACGGCGACCAGGCGGTCAATGGCTTCGACATCGACGGTTTCATCCAGGTGCTGAACACTGGTACCTGCCCGCGCGACGAGTAGCGTCCGCGGAGTTTCGAGTAGGCTCTAACCACGGCAGGCCGGTGGGTGCTTCCCACCGGCCTGCCGGCGTATAATCCGAGCTCCGCGCGTCAACGAGCGGGCTTTCGGTCAGAACCGCGAGCGTCAGCGAGCGGGCCCCACGTTCGAGCCCCGAGCGCGGCCACCCGACGCGTCGCGCACGAGGAGGATAAACGTGGATAGCAGATGGCTCTGTGGCGCCGTGTGCCTGCTGAGCGTCAGTGGCTGCGGAACGCCGGGCGGCCGGTACGAGATCGTGGTGTACGGCGGGACGTCGGGTGGTGTCGTCGCCGCCGTGAAGGCTGCGCGCCTGGGCAAATCAGTAGTGCTGATCGAGCCGGGCCGGCACCTGGGCGGGCTGAGCACCGGCGGGCTCGGGGCGACCGATATCGGCAACAAGCAGGCGATCGGCGGCATGGCCCGCGAGTTCTATCGCCGGGTGGGTGGTGTCTACGGCCAGGAGGAGGCCTGGACGTTCGAGCCGCACGTGGCCGAGCAGGTGTTTGGTGAGCTGGTTCGAGAGGCGGGTGTGCCGGTCATCTTCGGCGAGAGACTCGAGCTCGAGCGCGGTTTGAAGAAACGCGGCACGCGCATCGTCGCCATCGTCATGGAGTCGGGCCGCATCATACGGGGCGACGTGTTCATCGACGCGACCTACGAGGGCGACCTGATGGCCGCGGCCGGCGTCGCTTATCACGTCGGCCGGGAGAGCAACGAAACGTATGGCGAGACGCTCAACGGAGTGCAGACGATCAACGCCGTCCACCATCAGTTCATCAGGCCCGTTGATCCCTACGTCGTCGCGGGCGACCCTGACAGCGGCCTGCTGCCGGGGGTGCAGGCCGGCGGACCGGGTGTCGAAGGCGCCGGCGATCGGCGCGTACAGGCCTACTGCTTCAGAATGTGCACGACGGATGTGCCGGAAAACCGGCGGTCCTGGCCCAAACCGGATGACTACGACCCGCTGCGCTACGAGCTGCTGCTGCGCAACTTCGACGCCGGCGATCGCCGTGTGCCGTGGCACCCGGTGATGATGCCGAACCGCAAGACGGATACGAACAATAACTACGCGATCTCGACCGACTACATCGGCATGAACTACGACTATCCCGAGGGCGCCTATGCCACGCGGGAGCGCCTGATTCTGGCGCACGAGTCCTACCAGAAAGGGCTGATGTGGACGCTGGCGAACCACCCGCGCGTGCCGGAGACGGTCCGCCAGCATTTCCAGCGCTGGGGCCTGGCGCGCGATGAGTTCGTCGACAACGACAACTGGCCGCACCAGATCTACGTGCGCGAAGCGCGGCGGATGATCTCGGCGTACGTGATGACGCAGCACGATTGCCAGAGACGCCGCGTGGCCGAAGACCCGGTTGGTTTGGCGGCGTACACGATGGACTCGCACAACGTGCAGCGCTACGTGGACGAGTCGGGGAACGCGCGGAACGAGGGGGACGTTCAGGTCGGCGGTTTCCCGCCCTACCCGATCTCGTACCGCGCGATCGTGCCACGCGCGCGCGAATGCACTAACCTGCTTGTGCCGGTATGTTTGTCGGCGTCGCACATCGCTTTCGGCTCGATCCGCATGGAGCCGGTGTTCATGGTGCTGGGCGAGTCAGCCGCGACCGCCGCCGCCCAGGCCCTGGATACGGGTGTCGCTGTGCAGGCTGTTGACTATCAGCGGCTGGCCCGGCGCTTGCGGGCCGATGGGCAGATCCTGGAGTGGTGAGCGCGCGGCGCCGCCTGTCGTCGTGCGGGCGAACGCGGGCGACACTGACTCTCCGCCGGCCTTAGGTGTAGATGCGGCCCATGAGCCGGGCGAAGGGGATCGTCTCGCGAATGTGCTTCAGTCCGCATACCCAGGCGACCGTACGTTCCACGCCTAGTCCGAAGCCGCCGTGGGGAACGGAGCCGTAACGGCGCAGGTCGAGGTACCAGTCGTAGTTGGTCGGATCGAGCCCATCCGCGCGAATGCGCTCGAGTAGCGCGTCGTAATCGTCCTCGCGCTGCGAGCCGCCGATGATCTCGCCATAGCCTTCGGGGGCCAGCAGGTCGAAGGCGTTGGCCAGGCGCGGGTCGTCGGCATTGCGCTTCATATAAAAGGCCTTCACCTCGCGTGGGTAGTGTGTGACGAAGACCGGCCGTTCGTGCAGGCGGGCGATGATGGTCTCGTCGGACCCGCCCAAATCGCTGCCCCAGGTGAAGTTCGCCGCCAGCTCCATGTGTTGTGGCAGGTTGCGGACCTGTTCCTCGCAGTCGGCGAGCCCCTCGCGGGCGGCGGCAATCTCCTGGGCCAGCTTCTCCACCTTCCACTTCTTGGCTCCCGGCGCGCTGCGCTGGGCCTCCTTCTCGTCGATTTCGGTGCGCAAGGCGCTTGCCCGGTCCTGGGCCGTGGCCAGGTCTTTCTCCAGCAGGTTGCGAGCCCGGTCGCTGTGCAGCAGCTCCGCTGCCTCGCTGTACGTGAGGCGCTCAAAGGGCTTCTGCACCTTCTCCAGCGCACTGACGTCGCGGCCGAGTGTCTTCAGTTCCGAGCGCCGGTCGCGCAGTACGCGCTGCGTGATCTCGTACACGAAGTCCTCGGCCACTGCCATGACGTCGTTCAGGTCCGCGTAGGCGATTTCCGGCTCGACCATCCAGAACTCCGTGAGATGTCGTCTGGTCTTGCTCTTCTCGGCCCGGAACGTCGGCCCGAAGCAGTAGACTTTGCGGTGCGCCATGCAGGCGGTTTCGACGTGCAACTGCCCGGTCTGCGTCAGGTAAGCCGTATCGCCGAAGTAGTCGACCGGAAAGAGCGTCTGCGTCTCCTCGCCGGCGCCGGAGACGAAGATGGGCGTGTCGATGAGGATGTAGCCGCGCTCGTTGTAGTAGCTGCGGATGGCGTCGACGAGCGTCGAGCGGATGCGCATGATGGCCCACTGGCGCTGCGAGCGCAGCCAGAGGTGCCGGTGCTTCATCAGGAACTCGGGACCGTGCATCTTGGGCGTGATGGGATAGCCTTCACAGGCGTGCACTACGCGGACGGCGGAGGCGCTCAGCTCAAAGCCGCCGGTGGCACGTTCATCGGCCCGCACCGTACCGTCCACCTCCAGGGCGCTCTCCTGGCCCAGTCGTTTGGTGGTTTCAAACACGTCGCGGTTGTTCTCGGTCTTCTCCAGCACGCACTGGCACAAGCCGGTCCCGTCGCGCACCAGGAGGAAAAGCAGCTTGCCACTGGAACGGCTGTTGTACAGCCAGCCGCTTAGTGTTACCGTCTGGCCGACATGATCCCGCAATTCTGCTATCGTGGTTGCCTGGGGCATTGGTTACGTTCCTTTCCGCGCTACCGCCAAAGCGGCGTCAGTTTACGCCGGTCCTGGTTCGGCGTAAAACCGCCCGCTGCGGCGGCGCCACTGGTGTGGGCGGCCATGTTCGGATTGCTGCTGGCCTGCTGTGGTTGTGCGGGAGTGCGGGCGGCGCCGCGGATCGACCTCGTGCTGGGCGGGGCACAAATCCCCCTGGAGCTGGTTGAGTCCTGGCTGAACGAGGCCCGGGCCTACCGCTTCGTCGTGGAACAAGCCAAACCGGTGTTCCTATCCCAGCACGGTTTCGAGAACCTGGCCAAACACGCGTGTGACATCGCCTGCACCGACCGACCGCTGGCAGAAAACGAGTTGGCGCAGTTCGGCGACCAGCCGCCGCGCGGTTACCGCGTCGCCTTTTTCGGTTTCGCGCTCTACGTTCATCCATCAAACCCGCTCGACAGCATTTTTGCCAAGCACATCCGCTACCTGTTCCGCCGCGAGATCACGGATTGGAAGCAACTGGTGGCTGAACCGGTTGCCGGACTGGAGGGGCCGATTCGTCTGTATGGCCCGCGCAAGGCTTCCCGGGGCGGAATGATCCTCATGCGCCAGTCCAAGATCTGGTTCGTCGATCCGTCGTGGGAGCCGCTGGAGACCGACCAGGAGATCATCGACGCGGTGGCGGCCGACCCGCTCGCGCTCGGCTTCGCCAGCATCGGCCATGACGGGCCGGCCCGCTATCTCGGCCTGCGGATGAAGCGGACGGCCGCGCCGGCGTTCCCCTCGCTGGAGGAGATCGAATCGCAGCGCTACGGGCTGGCCAAGGTGATCTACGTATACTTACCCACAGAGCGCACACCCGAGACCGATGCCGTGCTCGAATACCTGTTCAGCGCTCGTGGCCGGTCGGAGATCGAAGCGACCGACGCGTGGCCGATCCCTTGGGGGCGCGCCGCGCTCGCGACAGAGCGATGACCCAACCCTTACGCCTCCGGCAAATGCAGGTCTTTCCGTTGGCGATCCCGCTGCGCTTGCGGTTCGAGCACGCGGCGGCGGCGCGCGAAACGGCCGATCCGGTCGTGGTGCGGCTCTCGGCCGGCGCTCCGCACGCCCACCACGTGGGTTACGGCGAGACGCTGGCCCGCCCGTACGTGACCGGGGAATCGGCCGCGTCGGTTCTGGAAGACGTCGAAGCCGTATTCGGGCCGTTGCTCGAGCGCTTTTCGCCGCAGACGTTCGCCGACGCACTGGAGTTCATAGAAGATCTGCCAAGTGAGGATGGCGGACGCGTGATCACCGCGGCCCGGGCTAGTGTGGAACTGGCTCTGCTCGACCTGGTGGGACGGGTGTTCCGGCGCCGCGTGAGCGATATCACGGGCTGGATGGGACTGGCGGGTTTCGGGCCGCCGGGTTGTCTGGGGCAGGCGCGCTACTCCGGGATGGTCGTAGGGCGGACGAATCCCAGGCTCAGCGCGCTACTGCGCGTGCAACGCATGTACGGTCTGCGCGATTTCAAGATCAAGGTGGCCGTCGAGGGCTGGGAGGAGCGGCTGCAATGGGCACAGCGCGTGTTGCGGCGCCCGCTCGCGCAACAGCGCGTGACGTTGCGGGCGGACGCCAACGGGGCGTGGTCGCTCGCCGATGCGCACGCGGCCCTGCCCCTGCTCGAGCAGGCCGGCGTTTGTGCGCTCGAACAGCCGCTTTCCGATGCGGCCGACGGAGACTTGTCCTGGCTCGCCGAACAGACCTCCTGCGACCTGATCGCCGATGAGTCGCTACTGACGTTGGACGACGCCCAGCGCTTGATCGAGACGAATGCCGCGCGGGTGTTCAACGTGCGGATTGCGAAGAACGGTGGTCTCATGCCTGCCCTGCGCATCGCCGCCCTGGCCCTTGCGGCACAACGTGACGTGCAACTGGGTTGCCTGGTGGGGGAGACGAGCATCCTGAGCGCGGCGGGTGTCGGCTTCCTGGAGGCCTGCCCGAAGGTGCGGTTTGTGGAAGGGGCGTTTGGGTCCTTCCTGCTGCGCGACGACGTTGGGCGGCGTCAAGTGCGATTCGGTCGTGGCGGCCGCGTGGCGCCCCGCCCGGGTTTTGGCCTGGGCATCGAAGTCAACGAGGCGGCGTTGCGTCGCCTGACGCCCGCGCGGCCCCGGGTGATACACTTCTGATGCGGTGAGGCGTCGCCCAGCACGTCCGATGACGCCGGGCACTCAGCGGAGCGACGCGGTTTCAAGGCTCGACCTTTGACACGGGGCTTTTCCGATTGTGGTATGATCGCTGGTGGCTCGGGCCAGTCCCCCACCCCGTCGCTGCGCGAACAGGATGGGGCACCCACGCTCTGGATGGCTACCAGTCGGACCTCTTTTGTTCTAGAGATCCGAACGCCAGACGTACAGATCCTGGATTGTCCCCGGATAAGGGCCAGTCAAGTTCCCCACATCAGCTTGCGGAGTCGCGCGCCGATGAGTTCTAGCTTGTGCTGACGATCGCGGTCGGTTAGTCCCGTGAACTGCGGGCGTCCGCGCTCGTTCTCTGCTGCCCACTCGCGGGCGAATTGGCCAGAGCGGATTTCCTCGAGCAGTTGCCGCATGGCCTGCCGCGCTTCCGGGCCGATGACGCGCGGGCCACGGGTCAGGTCGCCGAAGCGGGCCGTGTTCGAGATGCGCTCGCGCATCGCGGTCAGGCCGCTCTCGTAGATCAGGTCGGCGATGAGCTTGACCTCGTGACAGCACTCGAAGTAGGCCAACTCGGGCGGATAGCCGGCCTCCACGAGCGTCTCGAAACCGGCCTTGATGAGCGCGGTCAGCCCGCCGCAGAGGACCGCCTGCTCGCCGAACAGGTCGGTCTCGGTTTCGTCCTGGAAAGTGGTTTCGATGATGCCAGCCCGAGCGGCGCCGATGCCGGCGGCCCAGGCCAGGGCGGTCTCGCGGGCGTGGCCGCTGGTGTCCTGTGCGACGGCGATCAACGCCGCCACGCCTCGGGCGGCCACGTATTCGCTGCGTACGGCGCGGCCTTGCGCCTTGGGCGCCACCAGAATGACGTCGGTGTCCGCCGGCGGCACAATCTGCCGGTAGTGGATGTTGTAGCCGTGCAGAAAGCCCAGGGTCTGGCCGGCGCGCAGGACGGGCCGGATCTCTTCCTGATAAAGTGCGGGAGCCGCCTCATCCGGCAGGGCGAAGATCAGCACGTCGGCGCGCTGAGCTGCGTCGCGTAGCGTCGTGGGTTGGAAGTTGGCTTCCAAGGCAGCGTCGTAGCGCGGACTGCCGGGCCGTTGCGCGACGAGCAAGCGGCAGCCGGAGTCGCGCAGATTCATGGCCTGCGCATGACCTTGGGTGCCGAAGCCGAGCACGGCGATCGTTTTTTCCTTCAGCGCGTCGACACGGGCGGAGGCGGTCGGAATGATCGTGGCGGGATTGGGCATGGCGCAGCTCTCACAAGCAACCGTAGGGCTGCGCGTAGCCTAGCGGTCGAGGTACACTTCGTCACCCGAGTGTGCGTCCACGAGGCCAAGCGAGATGAGGGCCAGACGGGCCGCCTTCTGCTCGGCCTCCTTCTTGCTGGGGCCCCAGGCGCTCGGGAACTGGCGATTGCCGACAGCGACGGCCACCTCGAAGCACTTGGCGTGATCCGGCCCCTTTTCGTCCAGGAACTCGTAGTAGGGAACGGTGTTCAGGTGCCGCTGAGCGTGCTGCTGGAGTTGTGATTTGAAGTTGAACTGGTGTTCGGATGCGGACGCAGATTCGATCTCCGCGGCCATATGCCTGAGGATGAACTCGCGCACGGCCTCCAAACCGCCGTCGAGGAAGATCGCCGCGATGATCGACTCAAGCACGGCCGCCGCGAGCGAGGGCGGCAGATGTTCGCCGGCATCCATGCCCTGCCCCAAAACGAGCGCTTCGGTGAGCCGGAGCTCGTTGGCCACCGACGCGCAGGTTCGCCGCGAGACAACCGCCGATTTGATCTTTGTAAGCTGTCCCTCCAGCGCCTCGGGCAGCCGCTCGTAGAGGCTATGGCAGACGACCAGGCCCAGGACGGCGTCGCCCAGGAATTCCAGCCGTTCGTTGCTGTCGGCACGCCGATCGGCGGAAGAGGCATGAGTCATGGCCTCCCGGAGCAGTCCGATGTTTCGAAAGCGGTACCCGATGCGTTCCTGGCACGCGTCAAGCGGGCAGGTATTATCGGTCATAAGAGCCGTCCCGCGCGGGGCCGGTGGCGCAACGCGCCCTGCGAGGGGCGCGTTGCGTCAGCGGCCGGCTACACGCCGTGTGACAACCATCGGCGCCGGCCCGCGCCGGCTTCACCGATGCCAACAGTATACTCGATCGCCACTTTTTCGCGACGGGCTTTATGGTCTGCCGCGGTCCGTGGCCGCAAAGTCCGAGACCTTGGGCAAGGCCACTTGGCAACCGGGCCCGGTGCTGATAAACTCATGGGCTATTCGCATTCGGAGCAGCACGATGTCGATCGACCGTTCATTGCGTCTAACGAGTTCGCTCGTCCGCCATCGGAATGTCCTCACCCGGGCGGAACGCGTTGCGCAGCTCAAAGAGCGGCAGGCGTGGAGTGACGACCAGAGCGCCCTCGGATTGCCGAAGGTGTCCCACCGCAAGGTCAAGGCCGCCAAGAAGAAGTCCAAGGCTGCGGCTGCTGCGGAGGAGGGGGCGACAAAGGAGTAGCCTCGCCCCACCGGCTAGCGCTGGCGTACGTGCATTGCCGCGGCCAGGTCCGCCAGGTGCTCGGGTAGCCGACGCTTTTCCGCACACCGCAGATCGTGGGCTGCCTTGGTGTGGTCCGGCGCGGCCAGTAGGCATTCGCGCAGCAACTCCCGGGCTCGCGCCCAATCGTTTCTTACCAGGGCTATTTCCGCCAGATGAAATGTCGCGCGCCGAACGTGTATCGAATCGGCGCGATGAGTCGTCAGCAAACCGGCCAGCAGGCGCGCGCCTGACTCCACTTGGCCGCTGCGTTTGAGGGCCACACCGATCTGCCAGGCCGCTTCCGGGTCAGCCGTGACAGCGAGCGACTGGGCTCGAATCTCGGCGGCGGCGGCCAGTGCCGCGACGAACAACCCGGTTTGGTGCGGGTCGGGCTCGCATCCGGGAGATGCCATCCTGATGCCGGGCTGGCTTGCCACGGCCTGGGCCAAGTCTTCCGCATGGCCGTCCACGTATGCTTCGATGTCGAATGCCTGGAGAGCGTGTCGGCGTGCGGCACGGGCGCGGGCGCGCCAATCGTCCCAGCGGGTAGTCGCCGCGCGCAGGGTTCTTGCGAGGATCTCGGGCTCTGAGGGCGGGATGAGCGGCCCCCAGCGCCCGTCAGCCAGAATGTCGCGCTGACCGCCGGTGTTGGTGGCAATCACCGGGATCCCCGCCGCCATGGCTTCCATGAGCACGCGCGGGAGGCCCTCCGGCAGCCGCGAGGCGTGGACGCAGAGATGTGCCCCGGCGTAGCAGTCGATCACGCGTTCCGGCGGCAGCGTTCCGGTGAGTTCGACGCGCAGGCGCTCCGAGTTGGCCGCCGACGCAATCTCTTTCATTTCAGCGAGATACGTATCGCTGCCACCTCCCACGATGCGCAGGACGATGGGCCAGGGGCAGCGCTCGTCCGCCGCCAGACGCACCGCCGCCCGGATCACGTCCGATTGGCCGCGTGAGGCAGTCAGTTGCCCCACGCTGAGGATCACGAACGGCGGGGGAGGTGGAGCGGGACACGCGTCGCGGAAGGCGGCCAAATCGATCCCGGCCATCCGCACGTGGGAATCTCGATGATCGAATCCCGCACGGCGGTAGTAATCGCGCAAAGCCCGCGAGACGAAACAGACGCGGCTGTGGCGCAAGTGCGGGCGCGTCCGGCCCAGGCAGCAGATACTCCGGAGCGTGGTCGGCACATCGACGACGAGGTCACGCGCCACCTGCGTTAGCTGGCAGAGCGGGTCACGGGCGTAGCCGTCGGCCAGCCAGACATCCTCCAGCGTCAGGTGCACCGGCACGCCGCTGTCCAGCAGCGCCTCTACCAGCGATTGTGAGGCGAATTCCATTCCCCAGACATCGACGACGTCCGGTTGGACTCGGGCGAGCGTCTCGGTCAACGTTCTGCGGTCCTCAGTCTCGCAGCGCAGCAAGCCGGCCACGTCTTCCGGGGGGTACGGCGGGCCATAGGTCAGGTGCAGCGCGCGCGTCACGTTCGCCGCGGGTTCGGCGACACCCGGGGTCCGGTAGCGCCCGGTGAGCACGTCCACCTGATGGCCACGGCGACGGAGGCCGTCGGCGACCGCCTGGCAGCGCAACTCGTACCCGCCGAGGTGGTGCGGTGGGAAGAGGTTGGATAGAATCAGGATTCGGATCGGCCTGCTCCATACGGGCCTGAGTCTGCATCGGGTACGGCGGCGGACAGCGGCTGGTGCCGCGCCGCTCGCCACGGTCGTCCTTATCGGCGAGTTCGCGCAGGAAAAATCGGCGAACCCGTCGCGGCGCGGTACGTACGGCGTATTGGTTCAGCATAACTCGGCCCCGGTCCGGCACGGTCGGCGGAGTAATTGTTAACGCTTACATTCCAAAAGGTTAGGGTTTGTGTCGCCCGCCCGTTTGGGGGCGGGGGCGCATTACTTGTTCTGTTGCTTATCCTTCGCGACGGTGATACATGGTCCATGATCACATGTCGGTCCAGTCTGAGACCGGCAGAGCGACCACCAAACTCATTGCGACGATGCTGGGGGGCGTGCTGGTACTGGTCTCGTTTCTGGCACAGTGGTTTTTTGCCGACACGACTTCGATCGAGGGGCAATCGCCGGGCAATTTCTACGCCGATGCTCTGGCCTGCGTAGGCGCGCTGCTCCTGGCCATCCCGCTCTGGTGGCACGCCGCCAAGTGCCTGCTGTCCGGGCATATGCACATGGATGAACTGGTAGCGCTGGCGATCATGGCGGCCATGGCGATGCGCGAATACCAGACCGCCGGCGTCGTCGCTTTCTTCCTGCTGATCAGCAACCTGATCGAGACGCGGACGGCCTTGGGAGCGCGGGCTTCGATCGAGAGCCTGGTCCATCTGGCTCCGACCAAAGCCCGGCGCATTCTGTCTGGTGGAACCGAGGAGGAAGTCGAGGCCCATAAGTTGGTCCCCGGCGACCTGGTCCAGGTTCGTCCGGGCGACAACATCCCCGCCGATGGCCGGATCGTTGAGGGCAGCTCTACGATCAACGAAGCCAACATCACCGGCGAGTCGCTCCCGGCCGAGAAGACCGTGGGCCAGGACGTCTTTGGCGGTACCAACAATGTGACCGGTGCCCTGCGGATCGAAGTAACCAAGGTCGGGCGCGACACGACGTTGGGACGCGTTCAGGATCTGATTCTGGAAGCCGAACGCACCAAGATTCCGCTGATGCGGCTGATCGACCAGTATGCGTCCTGGTACACGCCGGTGACGCTGATGTTGGCCGGCGTCGTCTGGTTTTTCACGCGCGATATGACCAAGACAATCTCGCTGCTGGTCATCGCGTGTCCGTGTGCGCTGATTCTGGCAACGCCGACGGCGATCGTGGCGGCGCTCTCCGCCGCGGCCCGCCTGGGGGTGTACATCAAGGATGTCAGCAACCTGGAGTGGGCCCGCAGACTCACCGCGGTCGTCTTCGACAAGACCGGCACGCTCACGACGGGCGAGTTGGCGGTGACACGCCTGGCCCCGGCCCCGGACGTCGATGCGGTGGAGCTGCTGCGTGCCGCGATGTCCGTCGAGCGACTGAGCACGCACCCGGTCGCCCGGGCAATCGTCGCGGTGGCTAACCAGGCGCGCGTGAGCGTCGATGCGGCGACTGGGTTCGAGGAAGTGGCGGGCAAAGGCGTCACCGGGATGTTGAACGATCAGACGGTGCTGGTGGGGCGGCGGAGCTGGGTCGAGGAGCGCGGGGCCGACCTGAGCACGCTCGCGGGCGAGACCTACCGTGAGCCGGACGGCATGAGCACGCTCTACGTGGTCAAGAACGACCGCTGTCTGGGCTGGATCGGGTTGGAGGACCGCACGCGGCCGGAGGCGCGGCAGGCCATGGACGAGCTGCGCAGTCTCGGCGTGCGGCAATTGATCATGGTGACTGGTGACCGTTGGTCCGTGGCGCAGCGCGTGGCCGAAGAGATGGGCTGCTCGGACGTACAGGCCGAGGTACTGCCGCAGGACAAGCTGGCGCTGGTCAGCGCGCTGAAAGCCAAGAACCACACGGTGGCTGTGGTGGGAGACGGCGTGAACGACGCCCCGGCGTTGGCGGCCGGACACCTGGGGATAGCCATGGGGGCGGCCGGCAGCGACGTGGCGATGAACAGCGCCAGCGTGGCGCTGATGAGCAACGATCTGCGGCGTCTGCCCTTCCTGGTCAGCCTTTCGCGGGCCACAACCAAGGTAATCTGGCAAAACCTGATCTTCGGCATCTCGTTCATCATTATCGTAGAGATCGCGATCGTCTTCGGAAATGTCCACCCCATGCTGGCGGCCTTACTGCACCTGCTGTCGTCGGCCATTGTCGTGTTCAATAGCGCGCGCATGGTTCGTTTTGGCGAGCATATCGAGTCGCACAGGCCGCAGCCGCGTGATGCAAAGGCATCGCCGCTGCCCGGGCGCGTGGCGCTCCAACCGGTGGTGGGGTGAAATCAGGCAAAATGCAAGCCGGTACAAGGGCCAGAAACAGCGAGTGGCGGGTGGCAGGCACACGAGTAGGCGTGGCGTTTTCCCCAACTCCGAAGAGGTGGGCAACCCGTCGGCGGGTGCTTGGCGGAGCGGCGCTAGCCGACTTCGCGCGTCTGGAACAGCACCACTGCCAGACTCAGCACAGCCAGGGCATAGAGGCCGGCGTAGCCCGCCAGCCGCGCAACGTGCAGCCCGGGGATGATCAGGTCCTGGGTGAGCGCGTCGCCACCCCAGAAGAACTGAAAGTTCGGCAGGACAGCGTAGAGCACCTGATACAGCAGGGCATCTTCGGCATGCCGCCCCACGTAGTAGTCCGACAACAAACCGATCAGAAAGACTCCGGCGCACAGAAGCAGGGTCACGACCTGGCTGAAACGCGTGGCCAGAGCCACGGCAAACGCGGTCAGGATCAGAACGGCGAGGAAGACCATCACGACGGCGTAGATGAGCTGCAGGTCGCCGAAATCCGTGAAGGCGTTCTTGAGGGTCGGAAACTGGAGGGTCCATTCCGGGCTGATGCACAGGACCAGCCCCAGCGCGACTGTCCCCAGGGGCACCACCCAGGCGGTCAGGCTGGTCGAAAAATGCCAGCCGTAAACATAATTGCCGAAGGTTGCCGCGATCAGGCTGATCAGTATCGCCAGCGTCGAGAAGAGCAATACGGGCTGGTCGTATTTGTCGGAGGCCATCTCCATCACGCCGTGGCGGATGGTCATGAAAAGAACCATGCACAGGAAGTAGTAGCCCACCAGAATGGCCGCGCAGACGCCGAAGTACTTGCCCACGATGAAGAGCGGGCGGCTGACCGGCTTGGAGACGACGGTCAAGACAGTGTAGCTTTCGATCTCGCGGGTGATCACGCTGGTGGCGCTGAAGACGCAGGTCAGCAAGCCGTAGAGCAGCAGCGTGGAAAGCCCGATATCGAGCATGATTTTGTTGTCACTGCGGCTGTCCAGCGAAAAAGCTGCCAGGCTGGGGTTGAGCGCCAGCAGACCGGCCCCGACCCACAGCAGCACGCCGTAGATCGGCTGGCGGACGGTCTCGATGAACGTGTTCGCGACGATGGCGGCAAATTTGCTGGGCATACGAGGATATCCGTATCTCGTTTTGGCCGGAGCCGGTCAACGGCACGAGCGGCCGGGGCGTCGGCGACCGCGCGCTATTATGCGTGCGCCTCGCTCCAGCCACAAGAACGAGTACGGCTCGAATGGATTCCGGTTCGCTTCGGGTCGCCGCACCCGGGCGTAGATCGAGGTGAGGTGTGACTGAGACATCGCACGCGCGTTCCCGACGCGCCAGCCTGTTCGGGTTGATTCTGCAATTCCTGGCGTTCGCCGGCGTGTTGGGCCTGTCCTTCAGCGTTCACTCGACCGCGGTGCTGCACCTGTCGTGGTACCTGCTCGGCGGCGTGCCGATCTGGTTCATCGCGCTACTGGTGTTTCGACAGCGCGAGCTGGCGGAGCTGGAGGCGATGGACCTGGAGGAGCTGAGGCGCGAGAAGCAGGCCAGCGGCGGGGGCGCGGCCATCTTCGACAAGGAAGGCGGAGGCGGGCTGGGCTACATGGTGGCCGAGAACCGCCTGCGCTGGATGCAGCGCTGGCTCGTGCCCGGCTTCGGCCTGCTGACCGCGGCCTACCTGATCGGGATGGGATTCTGGCGTTGGCGCATGCTGGTGCGCGGCGTGGACGAAGTGGGCTGGCCGCAGTTGATCAACGTCCCGATGGCGCTGATCACACTGGCGATCGTGATGCTGCTCCTGTTCCTCTTCTCGCGTTTTGCCTCGGGGATGGGGCGGGTGCCGGAATGGCAACTGCTGCGGGCATGTGGATCGTACATGCTGGGTACGGCGGTGGCGGCCCTGGTTCTGATCGTCAGCCTGGGAGTGCAGCTCTACGCGAGCGTCGCGACGTGGGAGCACGCGTTGTCCTACGTGATCCCGGGGCTGATGATGCTGCTGGGCGTCGAGGCAGTGCTGAACTACGTGCTGGACATCTATCGCCCGCGCACGCCGGATGCCGAGCCGCGCGCCTGCTTCGACAGCCGGCTGCTGGGGCTGATCGCCGAGCCGGGGGGAATCGCGCACACGATCGCCGAGGCGCTGAACTACCAGTTCGGCTTCCAGGTTTCGCAAACCTGGTTCTACCAACTGTTGCAGCGTTCGCTCATTCCGCTGGCGGCGGTGGGGCTGTGCACGTTGTGGCTGCTGACCTGCATAGTCGTGGTACAGCCATATGAAACGTGCATCATCGAGCGTCTGGGCAAGCAGTTAAACGCGGATACGCCGATGGGCTCGGGGCTGCATTGGAAGCTGCCGTGGCCGATTTCGCGGGCGCGCATGTACAACACCGGCCAGTTGCACCAGATCATCGTGGGTTTGCAGACCGATGCGGCACCCAAGCGGCCGGAGGGTGAGACGGAAGTCTGGTTGTGGACCGACCCACGGCACCGCGGGTACGAGCACTTTGACTTCCTGATCGCCCCCACGCCCGATACCGAAAGTGAACGGGAAGTCGTGGCGGCGGAGGATGAGGACGAGTCCGGCCGGGCCGCGCCGATGCACATCTTCCGAATGCACGCGGCGATTCAGTACCGGATTCTGCCGAAGAAGCTGGCGGCGTTCACGAACCGCTTCAGCGACGCGCACCGGGCCTTGCGCGATATTGCCTGGGAAGAACAAGTACGCTTCAACGCGGCGACTTACGCCGACCGGCTGCTGGGCGAGCAGCGCGAGGCCGTGGGGCGGATCTTGCAGGAGCGGATCAGCAAGCGCGTGCGCGAGCAGGATTTGGGTCTGGAGGTTGTGTATGTGGGTTTGCAGAACCTGCACCCCGAACGCACGGTTTCGGAGGCTTTTCGGCGCGTAGTGACGGCCGAGCAGGAGAAAGTGGCCGCGATCCGCAAGGCGCGCGTGACCGAGAACGAGATTCTCTCGCGTGTCGCCGGTCAGAAGCGGAAGGCGCGTCGGCTGGCCAATGCGCTGGAGAAGGCCCGCGACTACGAGACCACGCTCAACCAGGCGGAGAACGTACTGCGGCGGGGGCAGTCGCAGCTCGACGAGCAGATGCGGACCAGCCTGCTGGAGTTCCGGCCGCAATTCCTGGCCAAGGTCGAGACGGACTGGAAGCGCGACGAGGCGTATGACATGTACATGCTGGACAAGGACGAGTTTGACCTCGGCATGGGGGGCAGCGTGCGGCAGGTGACGGCGATGGAGGAGCGCTATCGAGAGGCCGAAGCACAGGCGGAAACCGCCACGCAGGCTCTGGAAGCGGCACTTCAACCGCTGCGCGAGCAGGAACTGCGGCAACTCGATCCGGTCCGCGCGCAAGCCCTGATCGAGCGGGTCGAGGCGCAGACCGGCCTGGAGTACTGGAATCGTCGGCTCGAAGAGCTGTTCGTCGGTCTGGAGGGTGAGGCCGCGGTGGTGCTGGCGCAGGCCCAGGCCCGTCGTTGGGAAACCGAGATGAAGGCGGACGGCGAGGTGGCCCGGCTGCGGAACGAGCGTGACGCCTACAAGGTGGCCCCGGCGATCTACAAGGCCCGGCGGTACTTGCAGGTGCTGGTGGACGGGATCAAGGATTCCCGCAAGTACTTCCTGGCCTTTGACCCGGGCGAGCGGGCCGTGCACATTCGGCTGGAAACGCAGGAGCAGGCGCGCCCGGACGACGAGGCCATGCCGACCCGAATGGAACCCTAGCCGCGGCGGACACGCAGCGGATTGGCTGAACGCGGACTGCAAGAAGGGACTGTCATGAAGAGGATTCCGGCTCTGACGCTGGTCACCGCGAGCGCCCTGGTGCTGATACTGGCGGCGTACGCGGTGACGTTTGTGGTGCGTTTCAACGAAGTGGCGGTGAAGGTGCGGCTTGGCAAAGCCGACCGATCGAGCGTGATCACCGATGCGGGCCTGAAATGGCGCTGGCCGTGGCCGATTGAGAGCATCGTCAAGTACGACAAACGGCTGCAGGTGCTCGACACGCCCGAGAGCGAGGTCAAGACCGCGGATAACAAGAACGTGATCGTGGGCGTGTACGCGTTCTGGAAGATCGCCGCGCCGCTCGAGTTCTTCATCTCGGTGCAGACCCAGCGGGGTGCCGAAGAAAAACTACGGGCGCGGATCAACGAAGCCCGCGCGGTGGTCGTCGGCCAGCACGAGATGGCATCCTTCGTCAGCCTCGACCCGGACCTGGTCGACAACGCTTACAACAAGATGGAAGAGCAGATGCTCGCGCTGGCCAAGCCGGGCGTCGAGCGCGATTTCGGCATCGCGCTCACGCGCGTCTGCCTGCGGCGCATCTCGCTGCCCGAGCAAACCACGCAGCAGGTTTTCCAGGCCATGATCCAGGAGCGCGAGGCCACCGCGGCCAGCTATCGCGAAGAGGGCAAATCGATCGGCGAGAAGATCAAGGCTGGTGCGGAAGCCAACTCGAACGCGATTCTCGCATTCGCCAACAGCCGCGCGGCCGAGATTCGTTCGACCGGCGTGAAGGGCGCCACGCGCATCCTGGAGGAGATCGAGGAGGGTGACGAGGACTTCTTCATCTGGCTGCGCAAGATCGAGGCGCTCGAAGCGGCCCTGAAGGAGAAGGCCACGATCTTCTTCGATTCGAATGAGCAGCTATTCAAGCTGTTCTCCGAGACGCCGGAAGCGTCCCCGGCGATCCCCGCTGGTGTGGGGAAAGACAGTCCGACGGGCGCGGCGCCCGGCCCGGCTCAGAACGACTAATTCGACGAGGTAACGCGCATGCCTGAATTCGACGAGCCCGCCCAGCCGGTCCATCCGCCGCGTGTGGATACGTCTCCGGAGGAGATCACGGATCCGGCGCAGGAGTCCCTGGTGAGCGCCTTGCGCTCGAGCTTCAACATCCTGCGCGTGATCATGGTCTTCCTGGTGGTGGCGTATTTCCTTTCCGGCATGTTCCGGATTCAACCCGGGGAGCAGGGGTTGATCGTGCGGCTGGGAACGCTGTTGATCAACCGCGACGACCAAAGCCCGCACAACGAAACACCGATCTTCGACCCCGGGCTGATCTGGTGGGCCTTGCCCGATCCGTTTGACGAGCGCATCCGTTTGTCAGGCCAGGCGCATGACCTGACGATCAACACGTTCCTCTTCAGCCAGGGCGCGGCGAATCCCGACAAACCGTTGAGCGAGATCGACGCGTCGCGCGGCGCGCTCAAGCCCGGCGTCGATGGGGCCATGATCACCGGCGATCGCAACCTGGCCCACGGCCGCTGGACCGTGACCTATCGCATCGCGGATGGCGACCGTTTCGTGCTGAACGTGGCGGAGAAGCCGGAGACGCTCGAGCCGCTGCTGCAAAGGCTGACCGAAACTGCCGTCTTGCGCGCCGTAAGCCACCGGCGGATCGAGGAGGTCACGCAGACCGCCATCAACGAGATCACCCAGGAAGTTGCCCGAAGTCTGCGGGCAGAATTGGAGGAGTTGCAGACCGGCATCACGATCGACAAGGTCCTCGCCGAGACAATCGAGCCCGCCGGCGTGCGCGACGCCTTTCTGCGGGCGACCGCGGCCCAGAATGAGCGCAAGAGCGAGGTTGAGCGGGCCAAGCAGAGGCGCTCCGAGATCCTGAATCGCGCCGCCGGGCCGAATCACGAACACTTGTTGGCAGCGATCCAGGCCTACGGCGCAGCCCAGGTGGCCGGCGCCGAACCGGAGCGCTTGAACGAGTTGCGGAAGGCGATCGACGCCGAACTGGAGCGGGCCGAAGGCCAGGTGGCGGTGATCCTCCGCGAGGCCCAGGCCGCCGCCAGCGAGATCCGCGAGAGAGTGCGTGGCGAAGTCGAGGAGTTCAAGTACTATCTCGAATCGTACGACAAGTACCCGCGGCTGACGCTGTGGCGCCGCTGGGTTGAGATGCGCACCACCATCCTGGCGAGCAAGCTGAACGAGGTTTTCTTCGTTCCCTCGTTCGCGGATGAGATCGAGATTCTGACCAACCGTGACATGCAGAAGCTGATCGAAGCCGAGCGCGAACGCTATCGGCAACAGCGCTATGGTCCGCGGGAGTAGCTCGACGAGCGCCACCTGAGGAAAACCGTGAGTGCAGACTCCGTCATCTCAACCGTCGGTCTGACCAAGATCTTCCGCGACTTCTGGCGCCGCGCCCGCGTACGCGCGGTCAACGACCTGGACCTGAGCATCGAGTCCGGCGAGATCTTCGGATTGCTGGGCCCGAACGGCTCCGGCAAGAGCACGACCATCAAGATGATTCTCGGTCTGCTGCACCCGACGCGGGGCCGCGTCTCCGTCTTCAGCCGGCCGCCGGACGATGTGCGGATCAAGTCGCGGATCGGGTATCTGCCGGAGGAGTCATACCTCTACCGGTTTTTGAACGCGCGCGAGACGCTGCACTACTACGGTACGCTGTTTCATATTCGCCGACCTGACCGCAGGAAGCGGATCGAGGAGCTGCTCGAGATGGTGGGGCTGCGCTCGGCGGCCCGGCGTCCGGTCGGTGAATACTCGAAGGGCATGGCCCGCCGGATCGGGCTGGCCCAGGCGCTGATCAACGACCCGGACTTGCTGATCCTGGATGAGCCGACCAGCGGGCTCGATCCGATCGGTTACAAGCTGGTCAAGGACATCATCATTCGTCTCGGGCGGGTCTATCACAAGACCATCCTGCTTTCGAGCCATCTGCTGGCGGACGTGGAGGAGGTTTGCAGCCGCGTTGCGATTCTCTACGGAGGCCGCGTGCAGGAAACGGGCACCATGGAGACCGTGCTCGCGCGCCGCGACAAGGTCCAGATCACGTGTGACCAACTGTCGCCGGAGACCATGGAGCAGATTGCGGGGCTCGTGGCACAGCGCGAGGGCAAGGAACTCAGCGTTACGGTTCCGCGCGATCGGCTCGAATCGCTCTTCCTGCGAATTGTGCAGCAGGCGGATGCCCGCCAAGTGGAGACCGCCGGCAGCGCGGCGGCGGGGGAGATCGCGGGCTTCCTGGGCGAGGAGGGACGGGGCGAGGCCGTGCTGGAAGCGCTGGTGCAGGCGGGCGATAAGACCAAGCCCGTGGAGACGCGGGCACCGGCGCCGGTCGCGCCCGCGGCGGTTGACGAAATGATGCTTCAGGTTCTGACCGCGTCCACGGCGCCGCGGCCGGACGAGGCGCAAACGGAACCTGCCTGCGGCAAGCCGCCCAGCCCGGCGCCCACCCAACCACAGGAGCCGGACCGGGCATTGCTGGATGGTCTCACCGGCGACCGCAAAGATGGGGACAAGGCATGAGTCGCGTTCTGGCCATCGCCCGCCTGGCTTTCTGGGAGGGCATCCGGATGCGGATCGTCCTCGTCTTCATCATCGTGCTGGTTTTTGTCGTGCTGCGATTGCCATTCGCTTTGCACGGAGACGAGACGCTGGCTGGACGGTTGCAGACATTCCTGGCGTACTCGCTGGGAGCCCTGAGTCTCTTTCTGAGCCTGGCGACGGTCTTTCTCTCCTGCGCGACCCTGGCGAACGAGATTAAGAGCAACTCTATCCACATGGTCGTCACCAAGCCCGTCTCACGATTTGAGATCCTGCTGGGCAAGTGGATCGGCGTGAACCTGCTCAACATCCTGCTGGTGGTGCTCTGTGGCTTGACCATCTACGGGTTGGCCAACTTCATCCGCAGCCGCCCGGAGCAGTTCCGGCGCGACCGGGTCAAGGTCAACGAGGTGGTCTGGACCGCACGCGCGGCGGCCACGCCCGTGCCGCCGGACTTTGAAGCCCTGGCCCGCGAACATGTCGAGCAGCGCATCGCCAACGGCGCGATCGCGCCGGAACAAAAGCTGCCGGCGATTGCCGAACGCATCAAGGAAGAGAGAAACCTGTGGCTGACGGTCAAGCCGCAGACGTACAACCTGTACGAATTCGAGAACCTCGTTCCACCAAAACGCGCCGACGAGGTCATCCAGGTGCGGTTCAAGGCCCGCGGCATCCCCACGCCCCCGAACGAAATCCTGCACGTGTTGTGGGAGTTCATCGATCCGGAGACAAAGAGCACACTGATGCGGCGCGGACCGTTCCTGACCAAGGAACGCTCGGGGGACATGCACCAGTTCCTGGCCAACGCGGAGCCGGTGATCAAGAACGGGAAGGCGGCGCTGCTGGTGGCCAACCCGGCCAATCCGGCCAGCCGGGTAACGTTGAGCTTCGATAACCAAGACTCGTTGCAGTTACTCTATCGGGTGGGTGGCTTCGAGGCCAACTTTGTTAAGAACCTGGTCTTGATCGTGCTGCGCCTCTCGTTCCTCAGCGCGATGGGCCTGCTGTTCAGCACGTTCGTGTCCTTCCCGATTGCCTGCATGTGCGCCTTCAGCACCTACCTGGTCGGCCTGGGCTGGAACTGGTGGTGGGAGTCCATTGGCGGGAACATAGTCATCCGCATTGACCGCATCGATCCGTATGGAGCCTGGGGGCCGGTCATACGATTCTTCCTCGAGCCGATCTTGTACGTCTTCCCGAACTTCATTCGCTACGACGGGACCGCGCAACTGGTCAACGGCGAGTATCTCTCCTACACACTTCTGGGGCAGTGTGTCCTGCAAACCCTGGTGTTTGGCGGAGTTCTGCTGTTGCTGGGGGGGTGGCTGATCTTCCGGCGGCGCGAAATCGCCGAGGTAACCGTGTGATGATGGAGGGAATCCTGTTGGCCACGGCCGTGTACTGATGAGGACGACGCCATGTTCCGCCCACGAGTGATACAGGTCATCGCAGTGCTGATCGCGGCGGGGTTGGTGTACCTCTCGTCCGGGCTGACGCATGGCATCAACGAGGGGCGGGCGCTGCTCAACCTGGTCGGCCCCGAGTCGGTGCTCGAGAACACCCCACCGGAGTATGCTTTCGCCATTCAGGCGTTTGGCGCGTTTCGCGGTTTGATCACGGACATCGCCTTCATCCGGGCCGAGAGCTACAAGGAGCAGGGGCGCTACTACGACGCGATGCAACTGGCGCGCTGGATCTGCACGTTGCAGCCGCGGTTTCCGTCGGTGTGGGAGTTTCTCTCCTGGAACATGGCGTGGAACATCTCGGTCACGACGTACACGCCCGAAGAGCGGTGGAACTGGGTCTACAACGGGGTCAAGCTGCTGCGGGACGATGCGCTGCGTTTCAATCCGCGGGCGATCAATCTCTATAAGCAACTCGCCTGGACCTTCAACAACAAGATGAGCGAGAGCATCGACGAGTTCCACCAGGACTACAAGCGCAACTGGGCCTGGCGCATGCACCTGGTGCTGGGGCCGCCGCCCGACCCGCTTACGGCCTACAACCCGGACCAGCCCTTCCCGCGGGCGGAGGGCTTCATCGGCCGCGACGATCCGCTGCTGGCGGCCGTGATCGCCGAGGCGAACCGCAAGGAAGAAGTCCGCTGGCACACGGCGCAGGAGGACGGCATCGAATATCGTCCCCGCGACCGCAGTGACGCGGAGCAGGCGATCGAAGCAGCCCGCGCGCAGCGCGAGACGGACGAGGGGCCGACACCCTACGAAGTGGTTAAGAAGGCCCGCTACGACTACATCAAGGCCATCGATAACGCGGCCCGGAGCCTGGAGGAGCTCTACGCCCAAGTGCCCGAGACGCGCGAAATGGTGCGGCAGTTGCGTCCTCTGGGCGTCGAAATCAGCGACGACAAGTCGAGCGAGGACGACTATCTGCGTGAGGAAGGCCTGGCGATCACGTTCTTCGCGCGCTACCGCCGCCTGACCGATACGGTCTCGTTGCTCAACCGCGTGGCCCGCGCGCGGACGGAAGACCCGGCCGCCGAGGTGATGGAAGAATTCGATCGCATCGTTGGCGTGCGCTCCCAGAAACCGGCCGGCCAGGCGCTGCTGCGTTATCTACAACGCAAGGTCTTGAGTGAGGTCTACAAGCTCGACCCGGCGTTCATGGCGTATCTGACGGAGACGTTCGGGCCGATCGACTGGCGGGTCGTGGATGCGCAGAGTCTGTACTGGGTGACGCAGGCCATTATTATGGGGAAGGAAACGCTCAACACTTTCCGCAACGACAAGACCAATACGGCCCGCATCATCTTCTTCAGCCTGCGCAACCTCTACCTGCGCAACAAGGTGACCTTCGAGCCCTATACCCACGACAACCCGCATCGGGCCTACATCAACCTCGCGCCGGACCCGAACTTCGTCGAGCCACTGCACCAGGCTTTCATCATCTACGGACGCATGATCGACCCCGATCCCGGCTTGCGGCCGGGTGCCGGGGAGACGTTCCGCTCCGGCCACATCAACTTCCTGACTGAGGCGATTCGCATGCTGTACTTTGCGGATCGCAAGCGCGAGGCCCGCAAGTACTACCAGTACCTGCGCGACACGTACTACATGAACGACCTGGGCGAGATCAACGAGATCTTCGACAAGCCGCTGGACCAGTTCGTCTGGGACAGCTACTACGAAAGCGAAGGCAGCATTCGGGAGATCTCCAACGTGGTCAACGGCCTGCTGATGGCGGGTTACAACGATCTCGCCGACGGCGACTACGCCAGCTACAACAACCGCGTCCAAATGGCCTTCCGGCTGCTCGAGACCTACATGCAGGACAAGTGGGAGAAGCGCGGCGACCGCGTGAAGCTGCCGCCCTTCGAGCAGATGCGTGCCGATGCGCTCTGGGGATATCTGGCGGGGCCGCCTCTGAACGAGCAGGGCACGCTCCGCAAGGCGCGCCTGTGGCGGGTGGTGCCGCTGAACCTGCGGCAGGCTGTGTACGATGATCTGGCCGCCGGCTTCCGGACCGAGTGCGAGTGGTGGGATTTCGACGTCGAGAAGGCCTTCCCGGAGCCGCCAGACATGGACGAGTACCGCAAGCAACTCAAGCCGCGTGGGCCCGAAGAGGAGGAGCGCGGGACCGAGACGCCGGCCCAGCCGCTGGGGTAGCGCCTGTGGCAGGCGGGGCCTCGAGGGCCAAGCAGCCGCCCGGTTTGCGCGGGTTGGCCTCGGTCTGTCGCTGCCTGGGGGCGAGCTCGTCGCCACCGCCGTAGAGGTTCGTCCGGGGGACGTCACACACGATCGGGTCGGTGATGCCGGAGCCTAAGCGGCGTGCTGGAGGCCGGTCGCGGGTGCGTCAGCGCGGAATGCGGACGGGCGACCAGGGTGACCTGATCGCCCGTTGGAGCACGGATGCGGCTGAGAGGACTCGAACCTCCACCCAGTTGCCTGGACTAGGACCTGAACCTAGCGCGTCTGCCAATTCCGCCACAGCCGCAGTGCATCTGCCGGTGCCCAGCTTGCCCGCATCCGGCAAACTGTACATGATACGTTGTGCGGGGCGATCGTCAAGATCGGCTCCCCAACACGGAGATCAGAGCGCGATATGACCCAGGATACCCAGACCGGCTCGCTCTTTCGCCCGCGCCCGCATGGTGGGCGACGCGTCGTTGTTACCGGACAGGTCGGAGTTGACAAGAAGCCCTTCCTGGACAAGTTGGCCCGGATCGCGGAGGCCCGCCGCCAGCGCGTGAAGGTCTATCACATCGGCGACATGATGTACCGTGAGGCCCCCGACGTCGTACACGGCCGGATCCTCGACCTGCCGCTGAGCCGGCTGAACACGCTGCGCCGGGCGGTCTTCAAGGACATCCTGGCGGAGGTGGACCAGCACCAAACCGTGATCGTCAACACGCACGTGTCATTCCGCTGGAAACACGGGCTGTTCGTCGCGTTTGACCACGACCAGATGCAAATGCTCGACGCCGACCTGTATATCACGTTGGTGGACAATCTCGACGTGGTCCACGAGCGGCTGCTGCGCGACCACGACGTACCACACTCGCTCAAAGACGTGCTCGTCTGGCGGGAAGAGGAGATGTTCGCGACCGAGGTGCTGGCCAGCGCGGTGCGCGGGCACGGCTGCTTCTACGTTTTCGCGCGGGGCCTCGAGGACGAGACCCTTGAATCGTTGTACCGCCTGATCTTCAAACCAGACACCAAGAAGGTCTACCCGTCCTTTCCGATGACGCACGTCATGGACCTGCCCGATACGCTCGCCGAGATCGACGCCTTTCGCGCAGCGCTGAGTGAGCATTTCATCACGTTTGACCCGGGTGATCTGGACGAAAAGCGGCTGCTGTTCGAGGCCGGGGCGGCCACGCAGCGTGGCGAAGCCAAGATCAACGTCGAGGTCAACGGACGCTCGGTCGAATTCGACGTGGCGGAGGTGAGCAGCGTCGCCCGCGATATCGACGCCCAGATCTACGCCCGCGACTTCAAGCTCATCGACCAGGCGGACATGATCGTCAGCCTGATCCCGGCGTTGCCGAACGGCAAGCCGGGGCTCTCCTCCGGCGTCGAGCGCGAGCTCCAGCACGCACACGAGGCCACGAAGGAAGTCTACGTCGTCTGGCGACCAGTGGCCGAGCCCTCCCCGTTCGTGACCGAGACCGCCACGCAGGTCTTCAAGACCACGGAGGAAGCGCTGGCGCACTTCCAGAAACTCGGCTATCTCACGTCGTACCAGACCCCGCTCTTCAAGACGGCGGCTCCGCGCGAGCGCGGGCGGTTCGGGTAGCTGCGCGCCACGAGCTTGTGAAGCAGCTCCTGGAACGTGTGGGAGGCCGCCCTACTGCCGATCGTTCGGGAATCTGACCCACGACTGGGTCACTGTTCGCCAAGCGCAGCTCAGCGCCTCGGGGTAGTCCGGCGGCATGTCCTGGCCGGCGACGCTCTTCCAGTCGAGCGGGTTCGTCCAGTAAGGGTGCATTCCCTGATACGCGGGAACCTCGCCGCGGTACTCGTCGTCGATCCGGCGTATGGGGCGTTCGCCGGGCAGCCAGGTGAAGCTCTGCATCGTGTCAACAGTCTCGTAAAGCAACTCGTACGGATCGCTCGGCACTTGGGGCACGATCGCGCGCACGTGACCATCACGGTAGAGCGCGTTGGCCGCGTAGTCCGCCCCGTGCCGCCAGCCGACCATGGTGCCGTGCTCATTAGGAAAGGACACGGGATCTGGGGGTGGGTTGCCGGTCACGTGCTCGAAGAAAAGCCAGGCGGCATTGAGCGAGCCGAACCAGCACCACCAGCCGTCGATGGCGTACACCTGCCGACTGGCGTCCAGGAAGCGGTCTTCCTTGAAGTTGTGGTGCATGTGCACGTTGATGGCGTAACTCGTGCGCACGCCGCGCACGGGCGGCTCCGAGTCACCGAAGTTGTCGTCGAAGAGGTAGTCCCAATACTCGGCCCGGGCCAGCGTCACCGGATCGGGGTGTTCATCATTGGGGCACAGCCGGGCGCGGTTCCTGGGGACGTAGTCCAGGTCGTGCAGCACATCGGTCCAGTTCAACATGTTCTGCACGATCTCGCCGTCGTCCCAGGTAGGGCCGTAGTCGTTGTTGTCGAAGTAGCACGCCGCGACACCCACGCCGATCTCGTGCAGGTTCTGAGCGCACTTGCGGCGCTGATCCTCAATGCGAACCGCATGCGGCACCGGACCGAACACCGTGGCCAGCAGAGCGCCAGCGGAGAGCAGTACCATCAGTTCGGTCAGTGTGAAGGCACGGGCAGTGCGGCGAGTTGCGACAGGCCTGATCATGGCAGCTTCTCCCTGACGTGGTCGGGTCCGACTCTCCTCCCCGCTTCACGGTCGAGCGGCCAACGCGGGGAGTACAGACTCACCAACAGCCAAACCAGAACACCCGGATTGTAGACGAACCGGTACCCTGCACCAAACGGTTGGCGCGCGCGGAGCATTGGCCCGCGCCACAGGATCATGGAACATCTGTTACCGCTGGCTCTGTGCGAGGCGCCAGCGCGCGAGACGGTATTCGATGAACGTCCTCGCTTCGGTGCGCACACAGCGCTGGAACCACTCTCGGGCGGCATCCATTCCTTCCGAGGCCGCCACACTCTCGCCGATGTAATAGCAGGCTTCACACTCCTTCCAGGTTTCATCGGCGGCGGCCATGAGGCTCGCGGCATCAATCTCGTTGCGGCAATAGCGCACCAGCAACCTCGTCCAGGCGGGCTCATCCGATGCGACAACAATATCAGCCAGGCTCTGGCGCGCTTCCTCCCGGTCGCCGCGGCGGGTCTGGATCACCCAGAGCAGCAAACTGGCGTAATGCTGGTCGGCGTCGAGTTCGAGGGCACCCAGTGCATCCGCACAGGCCCGCTCCTCCTGTCCCATTATCACATGCGTTACGGCCCGGCCGAGGTACGTGGACGCGTGCGGCTGCAACTCGAGCGCGCGCGTCCAGTCGGCGATGCCGCGCTTGTGGTCACCGAGATGGTCATGCGCCTGCGCACGCATGATGTACACCCAGCTCTGTCGCGGAATCTGGCCGGCCACCCAAGTCGCCTCGCGCACGGCCTCGCGTGCCTTGTCCTGCCGCAACAACGCGTCGCACAGATTGCTCAGGGCGAGGGCATGTCCAGGGTCGGTATGGACGGCCTGGCGATGCAGCTCGGCGGCCCGGTCCAGGTCGCCGCGGCGGTCGCATATCACGCCGCGCAGCGTGATCGCCGTTGCAAACTCGGGGTCGGCGGCCAGGGCCTTTTGCAGGGCCTCTTCCGCATCGCCGTAGCGTTCGAGGACAATCAGCGTGCGTCCGAGGTTCGCCCAGGATTGCGGGTACTCCGGCTGCAACTGGGTCAGACGCCGATAGGTGAACTCGGCGTCCCGGTGTCGGCCGGCCGCGTCGTACGCCGTTCCCAACGCGTAGAGTGTGCTGGTCGCGTTGGGTGCCAGCCAGAGCGCCTTCTGGAGGGCCGTGATGGCTTGCTCCGGTTTGCCCCATTGGCTATACGTCGTGCCCATGCCCACGTATGCCTCGACGGCATTCGGGGCGTTGCGGATGACGCGCCGATATGCACGAATCGCCTCCTTGCAACGGCCGAGCCGCTCGAAGGCCCGGGCCTGTCCGAGTTGGGCCGGGACAAACGTGGGGTGTTGCGCAAGGATAGTCTCGAACAGCCCCAGGGCCTCCTGTGCTTTGCCGGCTTCCATGGCCCGGTACGCCACGGCGTAGGCGTGCACTACGCTTTCAACGTCCGCATCACCCTCCAACTGCGCGGCGCCCTCAGCGACCATCCGTGCAAGTTGCTCATCGTACGGCAGCGTTTGTGCGTCGCTGGGCGGGGAAGCCCCAGACTCGTCAGAGTCGGAAGTGCCCCGGCAACCGGCCAGCCCCAGACATGTCAGTATGATCAGGCCAACTGCGAACTGGCGTGACCAGGTGTTCCAACAGCCCATCAGTCCCTCCCGTTTCTGGACAAAATGGTCTCAGCGAGAATTGAATGTGACGTCTGGACAACAGTATAACGGCAGGTCGGCTCCAGGACCAGGGTGTTTTCTACTCTGCCGACTTGCCAGTCCGGCGCTCGTAACTGGCGACCAGCACCGCGACGCGGCGGATGTGCTCGGGCGTCGTGCCGCAGCATCCGCCGATGATGTTTGCACCCGCGTCGATGAGCGTGGGGACGAAGGCGGCGAATTCCTCGGGAGTCTGGCGGTAGACCACACGCCCTCCCTCCAGCTCCGGCAGACCCGCGTTGGGCTTGATCCACAGCGGGCAGCCGGTGCCCGCCCGCAATGCTACCACCGCTGGCAGGGCGTGCTCGATGCCGCTTCCGCAGTTGTAGCCGATCGCATCGACGTCGGCGTCCTCGAGCGCCGCGGCGCACTCGTCGGCCGCAGCGCCCATCATGGTGCGCGTCCGCTGCGGACCGGAATCGAATGACATGCTGGCGATTACCGGCAAGCCCGTGGTTTCCTTCACCACCCGCACCGCCAGCAGCACTTCCGCCAATTCCGAGAAGGTCTCCAGCACTATGGCATCGACGCCTCCGCGCGCCAGGGCCGCGGCCTGCTCCTCGAAGGCGGCGGCGAGTTGATCCGGGCTGGCCTCGTCCACCGCCAGGATCTTGCCGCTGGGGCCGATCGAGCCGACGACCAGGGCCGCGCTAGCGCCTACCGCCGCCCGGGCCAGTTCCACCCCCGCCTGGTTGATTTCGGCGACGGTCTGCTTCAGCCCGCGCCGCTCGATGGTGAATCGGTTGGCGGCGAAGGTGTTGGTCGTGATGAAGCGTGCTCCGGCGGCGACGTAGTCGCGCGCCAACTCGACGACCAGCTCCGGATGGCTCAGGTTCGCGGTCTCGGCCATGATGTTCGCCGGCAGACCACGCGCCTGCAATTGCACGGACCACGACCCGTCGGCCACGCTGACGGTTCTGCGCAAAGCGGCGAAATCGGGCATCAATCCGACTCCTCGGTTGCGGAGACATTACGCCCGGCGATGATGTTGCGCAGTCGGCGGCAAATATCGAGCGGCTCGCCCGGTCCTTCGTAGGTCAGGGGGCCGTCGTAGCCGACCGCGCGGAAGGCGGCCATGACCGCCGGCCAGTCGACGCTGCCTTCGCCCAGGTTGCAGAAACCCGCCGGGCCCGGCCGGGTGAGATCATAGTCCTTCATGTGCACGCGCGCGATTCGGCCGCCGAGCGTCATGATCCAGTCCTGTGGATACCCGCAGGCCAGCACGTTTCCGGTGTCGAAGTAGAAGCCGACGTGGGGCGAGTTGACGCGGTCGAGCAGGTCGGCGGCTTCGACCGGTGACAGCAGGAAGCGGTTCCACACATTCTCGATCGCGATGGTTACGCAGCGCGCTTCGGCTTCGTGGCGCAACTCGGACAACGCCGCGTGCGAGCGGTACAGGGCGTCCGCATAGCCGATCGCCATGCGAGCCGCGTCGGCGGTACCCACCACGGCGGGCAACACAAGGATGGCACCCGCGCCCAGGGCCGCCGCCCGGTCCAGCATCCGCAGCGTCAGGTCACGCGCACGTTGGCGCGTGGCTTCCCGCTCGGCCGCGTAGTTGACTTCCCAGAACAGACCGGTAGCGAGGCTCACGACCGATATCCCGAGCTTGGCTGCTCGGTCGGCCAGGGCCGAAAACTCACTCAGCGGCGTGTCCGGGCGCAGCGGACCTTCGGCTGCGATCACCAGCTCGATCCCGGCAAAGCCGGCCTGCGCCGCGACAGTTAGCTGCTCCGCCGGTGGCAGATCGGCGGGCAGCGTCCAGGCGTTGAGTGCGGGAAACATGGTAGCGGCGTCCGAGTGGTTATGGCGGACCGCCTCGTTGATCCG
>JAHJAR010000278.1 GCA_018814045.1 Planctomycetota bacterium
CAACCGGCATGGTCAACCTCGGTTACATCCCCGGCCGCACGGTCTGGAGCGGTGCCAGCGCGGTCTCGGCGGATGGCTCGCTCGTCGCCGGCTGGACGCAAGACATCACCGGCCCGGCGATGGCTTTCATCTGGGACGAGCAGCACGGGATGCGTGTCTTCCAGGAGGTGCTCGAACTGGAATATGGCCTCGACCTCGGCGGCTGGGACCTCGAAGGCATCAGCAGCATGTCCGCGGATGGCCGGACATTCGTCGGCAACACCGGCTCAGCCGCCTGGATCGCACACATCCCAGAGCCGGCGACGCTGTGGTTATTTGCCATGGGCGGTCTGTGGGTTGCCCGGCGCCGGCGTTGACCAATGGGCAACCGGGTCCTGCCGCTCTACATTGGTTCGCAGCGTTTGCAGAGTATTCTGGGCGAGGGGGGGGTGATGCCGCCGCATGTGGGGCTACGAATGCACCGTTTCTGACGCCGGCGTCGTGGTCTTGGCCGGCTCTGACTCTGTGGCGACCGTCGGCTGGCACGCCAGGCGGTTGCGACCCTGACTCTTGGCTTGGTACATGGCCTTGTCGGCCGCCTCGATCAGGCTGTTCGCGTCCCAGCCGGGTTCCCACTGTGCCACGCCCATGCTGGCGGTGATCGGCAAGGCCGTCCCGCGGAACAAGGCCGCGTCTTCGCGGATCGTCTTCATGATGCGGTGCGCGACCTGCTTTGCGCCGGCCAGGTCGGTGCGTGGCAACAACGCGACGAACTCGTCACCACCGACACGCGCGGCGCTATCGAACTGACGGAGTGCCGCAGTTATGCGGCCGGCCACGTGGCGCAGCAGCAGGTCGCCGGCCGCGTGCCCGGCGCCGTCGTTGACCGTCTTGAGTCCATCCAGGTCGACCATGATCAGTGACAGGGGACTGCTGAAGCGCTGCGCCCGGCGTACTTCCTTGGCTAGCGTCTCGATGATCCACCGGTAGTTGTACAAGCTGGTCAGGCCATCCACGCGGGCTTCGGTCGCGGCGCGATCGTACACGCGCGCGTGATGCAACGAACGGCTGATGAAAGCGAAGATCGCCGCGAGTGGTGGCGTGTCCATCGTTACGCTCGTGCGACACGGGCGACTGAGATTCACTATGCCCCAGAGCCGTTCGGACGCCAGCAGCGGGGCGATCAGGCACGCCCCGTCGCCATAGTGCTGTCGGCGGCGTGGCGAACGGATGCCGTGCGTCTCGTAGTCGCGCGAAACGTCGTCGGTGACGAGAATGCTGCCGCTGCGCGCCACGGATACCATCAGGTGGTTGCGATCATCACGCAGGTGAACGGCCAGGTCGACCGGGCGCGTGTGATTGGTCTCGGCCAGGGCCAGCACACCCTGCTCGAAGTTGTGCAGGTACAGCGAGGCGTCGGCATAGCCCAGGCGCGGCGGGAGCAGCGCGACGCATTTGTGACACAGCTCCCGCAGCTTGAGCTCATGAAAATCAAGCAGCCAGCCGGGTAGGTGGTCGATCGCTGCCAACGCCGGTGCAGCCGGGCCGCGTGTGGGCGCGGGGCTCGCAGGTGTAACGCCAGCCCAGAGCACATCGAGCATCGCCGGCGTGCATGGCTTCCGGATGAGCAGGCCAAAGCGTCCGTGGTTTTCCGGTCGCCGCAGTTGCGAATGGAACGAGACCCGCCGTGAACACGGGGGTAAGTCGAGATTGGGGGCGCAGTCAAGGTCGACCCAGTACTGCTCAGCGCGGGGCGGTGGCTGGCTGTCCAACTCACCGGGTGTGATGCAACGCAAGCGCGCGGCCGGTGGACGGTTTTGCCGCACACGCTCGCGGAGCTGCGAATCCTCCGTGATCAACAGTACGTGCAGAGTATTATCGGGCATTGTCGATCGTCGGGTCCTTTTCACCGCCTTTCTATCGGGTTCTGCCCAGCGCCAACTGGACCGCGAAGGGGGTCCGTCGGCCGGTGACGTGCAGTTTTGATGCACCCCGTTCGGCGTCCCTTCCGATAGGAAAGAACACAACCGCGGTCGCTCTACGCGAGCCCCGCGACAAGTGCAGGATGCGACCATCCCCGGGGACCGCTGGCTGGCGCCTGGGGTGGGAAAGACTCTGGAAGAGCAGGATGGCTCTGTTCCGACAAGCGAGCGCGTTGCTTGCCGGCCGCTGGCAAGTGCCGCTGGCCGTCTGTGCCGTCACGCTGGGCGGGCTCACCCTCTACCGGCTGAAGCCGGTGCGGCTACCCATCAGCTTCGAGGCACTCGTGGCCGACGTGGGCACGCTCACGCGGGACGGTGAGTACGTGAACGCGGCTGATGGCGTGGCCAATCTGCTCGAGATGCAGCCTCCGCTGCCACTAGGCCAGCAGGCGCGCCTGCACGATTCCCTGGCCGAGATCGTCTACCAACAGGAATCGCAGCGCGGGATCCCCAATCCCGGCAACCTGAAGGTGCTATTGCAGCACCAGGCCGAGGCCGAGCGACTCGGATTTCCACGCTCGGCGTCCAGCGCGGTGCGGCTGGCGCAAACGCAGGAGTGGTTGGGCTTAAAGCCGGAGGCCCGCGCGGCGTACCGCGACGTCCTGAAGCAGGACGCGCCGAGTGACGTGCGCCGCCAGGCCCTGCAAGGCTTGGTGAAGCTGCTGGGTGATCCGAAACTGGGCCCGAAGGCCGAGGCCGAGCGGAAGGACTACCTGCGCGAACTGATGGCGGATGAGGGCGCTTCCCCGTCGTACCTGTGGTGGGCGCTCCAACAGACCATGCAGGACGCGCTCGATCAGAACGACACCGTGCGGGCCCGCCAGTTACTCTACAAGCATGGCGAGCAACTGAAGAGTTCCGACCTGAAGGGCTATTACGAGTACCTTTGGGCCTGGGTGATGGTCCACGAAGGACGCACCGAAGAGGCCGCCCCGCTCGTGGAGTGGATCGACGACTGGCTCGGACAGCACGCCAGAGACGAGAGCCGGCTCGGCGGCTGCGGCTATCTGCCCGCCCTTAACCGCTGGTTGCTCGGGAAGATCCACCTGGCCGAAGGCCGCCCGCAGGAAGCTCTGGCGGCTTTCGAGAACGCCGAAGTGTTGCAGCCGTACGGCGACTTGCTCGTGGCGGCCACGGTTGGACGCGGGCAGGCGCTGAGCATGCTGGAGCGGCACGAGGCCGCGCTCGAGTCGTTTCGCGATGCCCTGCTGCGGCTACGCAGCGACCAGACGGCGCTGATGCGGGGAGTGCTCCGCTTCCGGGAATCGCTGCTGGGGCTCTTCGAGCAGCAGCGCGCGGCGGGAAACCACGGGAGCGCTGCCGAATACCTCGCTTTGGTGGTGGAACTCACGCCGGAAGAGGCGGTGCGCGAACGGCTCGGCTTGCTCGAGACGCTGGGAGAGGCCTACGCCGGCGCCGCACAGGGCACGTCTGACCCGGAGCAACGCCGGCAACACGAGGCTAAGGCCGGACAGTCCTATTACCAGGCCGCGCATCTCGATCCAGACACGCCCCAGAAGGCCAGTCTGCTGTCGTTGGCGGCTCAGCACTACGACGCGGCCGGCCGGTTGGCTGATGTTCGGCGCGTGTTGCAGGAGTTTGCTGATAATCTGCCATCTGATACTCGCATGCCGCAGGTTCTGCTGCGCCTGGGGCAGGCGTTCGAGGCGGACGGCTATCTGGAGAACGCATACGAGACCTACCAGCGTCTGGCCCAGTCGTTTCCGAAGCTCGAGGAGGCGGCCCGGGCCAGAGTGCTGAGCGCGAATTGCCTGTTGGCGATGGGGGGCGAGCGCGCCCCGGAAGCGCAGGCAATACTGCTCGGCTTGCTCAATGATGAAAACGTGGCCCCGGACGCGATGGTGTTCCACGACGCGCTGTTCACGCTGTGCGACCTGCTCTACCAACAGGGCCGCTACGCTGAAGCGATCGGGCGCCTGGAAGATTTCCTGGGGCTGTACCCGGAGGATGCGGAACGCTATCGCGCCCGCTTCCTGCTCGCCGATGCCTACCGCCGCAGTGCCTGCGCCTTGCGCGACGCCCCACCGGCCGATGTGACACCCGAGCGTGCCGCCGAGCAGAGCAAGACGCGTTTTCGGCAGGCGGCGCGGCTGTTCGAGCTGTTCCTCGAAGACGTGGGCGAACTGGTCAGCGCGGACGAGACGGTGGCCCTGTACGAACGGCTGGCGCTGTTCTACCGCGGCGATTGTCTATTCGAGCTGAATGAGCCGGAGACGTTGCAGCAGGCGCTGCTGACGTACCAGCAGGCCGCCGCGCGGTACGAGCGTTCCCCGGCGGCCCTGACGGCGCAGGTGCAGTTGGTGAACATCCACCTGCGGCTGGGTCAGGTGGCCGAGGCGGCGCGGGCCTTGGAGCGTGCCCGCTGGCTGCTGCGTCGGCTATCCACAGATGCCTTTGAGCGACATGCAGACGGTACGGACCGCGCGTATTGGGAGCGTTACCTGGCGGCCGTCTCGTCGTCGCACCTGTTTCGGGACGTACTCGCCGGCGCGCGTTGATGGTGCCGCAACACAAAGAAGGAGATCGGGCATGGAATCGCGCCCCGCAGATCGGATCGACCCACAGCGGTTGGTCGCGCTGCTGACCCGGCAACGTGACCTGTATCAACAGCTACGCGAACTGAGTGAGCGGCAGCGTTCGCTGATCTCGGGCAATCGGCCGGAAATGTTGCTGAACATCCTGCGCGATCGGCAGACGTTGGTGAACGGTCTGGCCACGCTGAACGAGCAACTAGCTCCGTTCCGGCGCGGCTGGGATGGGATGTACGCGCAGCTCCCGGAGGACACGCGCGACCAGGCCTCCGCCCTGCTGACGCAGATCAACGAGTTACTGCGGGTCATTCTCAAGACCGACCAGGAAGACAGTGCCCTGCTGGCCGCTCGCAAGCGGGCAGTGGCCAGCGAGATGGGCGCGCTGTCCAGCGGCCGATCGGCCAACGCGGCCTACGCCGACCAGGCCGCTGCCCAGCGACGAAGGACCTCGGCCGAGATCACCGGTTGATGGGAGATGAGCATGGTGCCTGAGGGTGCGAACGAGGCTGTGCCGGCCCTGGGCGGCGACGAGCTGAGCGGCGTGCTGCGCGACTACATGGATGTGGCCCGCCGGCTCCAGGAGACGCACGAGACCCTGCAACGCGAGGTGGTGCGCCTGCGCAACGAGTTGGCCTCGAAAGACCGCGAGCTGGAAAGGCGCCAGCGCCTGGCCGCACTGGGCGAACTTGCGGCGGGTGTGGCTCACGAGGTGCGCAATCCTCTGGGAGCGATCCAACTCTACAGCGGGTTGCTGCGCAAAGCACTGGGTGCCGACGCCCGGCGCTTCGAATCCGATGGGCGCGTGGGCGAGCTGCTCGGCAAGATCGACGCCGGCATCCGGGCCATTGATTGTGTGGTGCAGGACACGCTGGCGTTGGCACCGCGCGGCTGCCAATTGTCGCGTTGCGAGCTACGTCTGTTGATCGACCAGGCACGCGACGTTTGCCTGAACACGTTGCGCGCGCACCGGGTCGCGCTGCGCACGCAACACGCCGAGGCAGATGTGTGCGTGCTCGGCGAGGGGGCCGGGCTGCAGCGCGTGCTGGTCAATCTGATCGCCAACGCGGCGGAGGCCTCTCCGCCCGGGGCAACGGTGCAAGTGGCGGTCGGCACCGTAGATGAACAGGCGGAGATTCACATTACCGACGACGGCCCCGGGCTGTCGGATGAAGTGCTCGGCCGGGTTTTCGATCCATTCTTCACGACCAAGGAACAGGGCACAGGGCTCGGGCTGACGATTGCCCATCGGCTGGTCGAAGCCCACGGTGGCTGCCTGACGGCGCGCAACCGCCTCGAGGGTGGTGCGGAGTTCGTCGTGGTGCTGCCGCTCGCGCAGGCTGGGGAGAACGTTCCCCAAGAGGCGGCGACACAGTGTCCCAGTGCCGCGTAGCCCCGCACGGCAGATTGCGCCGTTCGGGACGTGCACGAAGGAGAACTAATGGCTTTTGTTTGTGTCATCGATGACCAGGCGATGATGCGGGACTCGCTGGAAGCGACGCTGACCGCACAGGATCACAAGGTCTTTGCCTTCGCGAGCACTCAGGAGGCGTTGACTAGTATCCGGCAGCGCTCGTTTGATGTGGTTCTCACCGACCTGCGCGTGCCCGGGATGGATGGCGTGGCGCTGCTGCGTGAGATGCGCCGCCTGGGGATCGACGTGCCGGTCATTCTGATGACGGCCTACGCTTCCGTCGCGACCGCCGTCGAAGCGATGAAACTGGGGGCCTTTGATTACATCCAGAAGCCGTTCAACGCCGAGGAGGTCTCGATCCTCATCGAGCGTGCCGTACGCGAACGCAAGCTGCTGCGCGACAACGAGGTCATGCGCCGCACCATCGAGGATTTGGACCGCGACCGCCGGCTGATCGGTGAGTCCTTGGCGATGCGGCCCGTGCTCGAAAAAGTGCAGCGCGTCGCGCAGAGTTCGGCCACGGTCTTGATCACCGGTGAGAGCGGTACCGGAAAGGAGTTGATCGCCCGGGCCGTTCACGCCGCCTCGCCCCGCGCGAGCCAGCCGATGTTGTGCGTGAATTGCGCGGCGTTGTCGGCGACGCTGTTGGAGAGCGAGCTGTTCGGGCACGAGAAAGGGGCCTTTACGGGAGCCGATCGGCTGCGCAAGGGGCGTTTCGAGTTGGCGGATGGGGGCACCCTGCTGCTGGACGAGGTATCCGAGATTCCACCACCCTTGCAGGCCAAGCTGCTGCGCGTGCTGCAAGAGCGGGAGTTCGAGCGCGTCGGCAGCTCAGTGACGCGGCGGGTGGACGTGCGCGTGATTGCGACGACCAATCGCGATCTGCGCGACTGGGCCGGCAAAGCACGCTTCCGCGAGGACTTGTATTAC
>JAHJAR010000279.1 GCA_018814045.1 Planctomycetota bacterium
AGCATCGTTCAGACCTCCTTGTCTCACGTTGCGGGCGGAACCTCCGCCGCCCGGGCGGCCCCCAGGCCGCGAAGTTTGGCCCACGGGCGTCGCGGGGGCGCCAAGTGGTACGGACGTACCAGCCGGCGCGCCCGGGTCGCCCAGGGCGGCCCCGTTGGCGCCCGCCGGGCGCCCGGACAGCCGCAACAAACTCTGTCGGGATTGCGAGCTGTTCCCGCGGGCCAAGACCGGCCGCGTGGCCGGGAAGTACCTAATCCCATGTTTCACCCTTTCACCCACCCCCTCACGTACGCACGCGTATTTGCGCGGGCGGGCATCGCGCGAGGGGGGGCGGGTGAAAGAGAGAAACATGGAGAGAGAGTTGTTATTTTTCTCTATATTCCTGCTGTTTTCGCGTTTTCCAAGTTTCACCCTGCCCGGGTGAATCTTGGGTGAACGTTGGGGAATCATGAGCCGGGTCCGGCCGTTCATGTTTCACCCCCCGGTGATGTTTCACCGCCGAGATTCACCCTGCTGGCCAGCCGGTAAGACCGCACGTGCCAGCCCGGCCTGGCCGTGGTCATCACCTCGACGTCGCCCTGCTGGGCTAGCGTCTCGATCAGCATGCCGAAGGTCTTGGCGTCCATCTTCATCCGCTTCAGCAACACGCTGTGCGGCAGTTCATGACCCGGCGCGTCGCGCAGCTTCTCCATCAGCTTCAGGCACTCGGCATGAAACGGGTTGTCCGCCACGTGGCTGGACGCCATGAACAGCATCCGGCGGGTCTGGTGCAGCACAAACTGCGAAGCCCAGCGGACTGCATCCACGCCGATGCGCGGCGACTGATAGTCCTCGCTGATCGCGTGCAACAGAGCCAGCTTGCGGGTCTGCTCACTGACGCGGCCCCACACCGTCGTGCCCACCGAGTCGCAACCGGCCTCCGCCCGGGCGTACTCAGCCTCGGCTTCCTCGCGCGTCTCGACGAGCAGCGCCTGCGCGCCCGCCGTGGCCTCGACGACCTGGGGCACGGGGTGCCAATCCTGCAGATTGCCACGGCCCGGCCGGAACTCCGCCCACCAGCGGGCCGTGTCGATCACGCGCTCGGGCACATCGACGATCCGTGGCTCCTGCCCTTTGCAGCGCGGCCCAGACTCGAGGATGACCATGCGCGCAAAGAACCCGTTGGTGAGCATTCGCTCGGACAGGGCCTCGTAGTAGTGGTTGGGGATCGCCGTGCCGAAGATGACGAGGTTGGGCTGGTCGATTACCCCGGGTGCGGTCTTGCCGGCCTTGCGCCGCATGGGAAAGACGCTGTTCGACGCCGAGTACATCGTGAGCAACGTGCCCATGACGTTCTCGTGCCGCGCATCCTTCGCCTTGTTGATCGACTGGAGCATGCCGTCGATCTCGTCGGTCTGGAACAGCATGGACGGGTTGACGAAGAGCGCGTCCTGGACACCCTCCCCCGAGGCGAAGCGGTCGCCGAGGCACTCGGCCAAGCCGACCTCATGGACGATCCGCGTGTTGACCTTGCGGGGCCAGTCCTTGCCCGCGGCCGAATGCGCCAGGCCGAGCAGGTAGATGTTCGTGCGGTTGTCACCCGCGTCGCGGACGCGGCGCCCAGCCAGGAACGCCTGCAAGGCGAGCGCACCACAGAACGCCATCACCGGGTTCGGGTACGGCGCCGTGGCCAGGCAGTAGTCCATGACCTCGCCGACGAAGCCGGGGATACGCAGCAGCTCGTCCGGCAGCGGGCCGGGATCGGGCAACGGCGCCGCCGGCGGATCGCGTTCGGGGGGACCGCCATTCCCGAAGGCGCTGAGATCGACATCGCCTGTCCCGGCCATGCCAACGCTGCCGTAGCCCTGCGCACTCAGGGCCAGCGCCGCGGCGGCGAAGTCGCCGCCGTGGTCCAGCAGCGCGTAGACCGCGAACGGGGCGTAGGCGCGATTCGGCTCGAAGGGGGCGGCGTTCGTGCTGAAGACGTAGAAGACGCCGTCCTTGAGTGTTGCGCTGCACCCGTCCGCTTTGCCGGGCCGCCGCCAGTATTCGTTGTCGCCACCGCGCACGAGCGCCCACCCATGGCGGCGCAGAACATCGCGGGGGTCACCACGGCGATTGAACTCGTCGCCGGGGCGGTCGCTAATGTTGCCGGGGGGTGTGGGGGGCTCGACCGGCTCGGCCCACTCGTTGAGTTCCCACGCCACATCCAGCAGCGTGATGCGCTGTTCCTCGGTCAGCACCGGCAACGCCGCCAGATCGCCCTGGATCAGTTCGTACCCGGGCGACGGCGCGCACAGGAACAACCCACCTTCGCCGCGGGTCTCGATCAGCGTCACCACGGCGAGCCAGCGATCCCCGTGCCGCCGCGGCCGGTACTGCTTGCCGTGGATGATGACCGGCTGGCCGTCGGGCGTGTCGACGGCCCGCTGGGCGAGCTTCAGATTGCCGTTGACCGGCGTGACGCAACGGTACACGACGTGCCTCCCGCCGGACTGCGTGTGTTCGACGACCAACCGGTCAAGCAAACCCGGAACGCGTTCGCGCGCGAGCGCGGCCCAGGCCTCGTAGCGGTCGGCCCCTACGTCGAAGTCGATCATCTCCAGGTGGCTGGAGACGCCGCCCGCGATGACGCACACCCCGTCGGCGCTGCGGAACCACAGGGCGAGTTCCTCAGCGGTTGGCAGGCGCCGTTGATACTGCTTCCAGCGCGGTAGCGCCGGGCGTTTCTCCGGCACGATCGCCGGCAGAACGCACAAGTTAGCGTCGAGGTAGCGCGTCGCCGCGATGAGCATTGGATTGGCGGCGTCGCCGGTCGTCATCCGGAATCACCCCCGTTCCCCGGCAGCAGCGTGTCAACGGTGTCCAGGTACAGGCGGAAGCGCCAGAACATCCGCAGCGCCTGCCGCGAGACCGGGAAGCGCTCCTCGGGCGCCTCCATCTGGTCGCGCGCGCACTCGTGCGCCTCCTGCACGAGCCGTTCGAGCTCGGCGAGGTCGATCGCCAGCGTTGCCCGCAATACGCAGGCGATGCGTTCCAGCGTTCCGAACTGTGCGTTACACCCGCAGTCCAGGGCGCACCTCCTCAGAAGGGGATCTCGTCGTCGGCGGTGTAGGCGTACTCGGGGACGTTTTCCGACGATTCGAGTCGGGGCGGGCGCTCGCCGAGTTGGTAGACCACCACGCGATCGAAGCGGTCCCCGTTCCCCCGCTCGACGGTGACCGCCAGTGTCGGCGCGAGCGCACCAGCCTCCGCAAGCTCGACCGCTTCCTCAGCGGTATAGGGCACCGGCTCGTTCGACCGCGCCTGCCACCACTGCTCCGCCTTGTGCCGCGCGAAGCCGCTGTGCTCGAGGCAGACCCATTCGGAGACATACGTCTGGAACCCGATCTTGTAGTCCACCCGCAATGTGCGTGGCGCATCGGGCGGCGCCCCTCGCTTCTCGTGGATGGCGTAGAAGACCTCGGCAACGTCGTATTCGGTGCGCGTGACCTGATCCGACAGGATGGCCTCGGTGCCGGCCGTCGCTTCGTGCTTGCTGCGCTGGCGCTCGGGGAACTCGTGACCGCACTCGGGGCAGTTCGCATAACCCGCGGCGATCAGCGCGTGGCACGCCGGA
>JAHJAR010000280.1 GCA_018814045.1 Planctomycetota bacterium
GAGGGCTTTCGCTTTGTCCCGCGCGTCGGAGCGCGTCGCCGTGCTGCGCATAGCGAGTATATACGCGCGTGCGCGCTCCCGGCGCAAGGGCTAAATCGCAGAAAAATCAGAAAATCTTGCAGACGGGTGAAGTGTTACGATTGCACTAAAGTGTCGAACGGATGCGATATGAGACGAGTGCCATTCGCCGGTGGCCAGGTTGGCCCCGGCACTCTGTCTCTCTGAGCGAGGAATGAGCGTCGATGAGCGAGCCCCTCGATGATCCCGTCGTCCAACGTGCTCGCGCCCTGAGCGAGTCCGCCCACGTCGCCCAGAAACGTGACAGCGGAGAGCCATATGCGATGCATCCGGCGGCCGTCGCCCGTCTGCTTGTCGGTTACGGGGTGGCCGACGCAGCCGTGCTGGCAGCGGCCTATCTGCACGATGTGCTGGAGGACACCGATATCGACGAGAACACCTTGCACGCCGAATTTGGGGATGAGATCACTGGGCTGGTCAAGGAGTTGACGAACGTCGGCCCGCCCGCCCGAAGGTTCGCGGAGAAACAGTTGGTTTTACTTGAACACGCGCGCAAGATGTCACCGCGCGCCAAGCGAATCAAACTGGCGGATCGCTTGCACAACTTGACTGAGATGAAGGTCTGGCCCGCATGGAAGCAGAAGCGCTATGCAAACGCAGCGCTTGAACTGCTTGACGCCCTGCGCCCGTGGCCCGATGAGAAGTTGGCCGATGATGTTCGCAAGGCTGCCGTTGGCTACCTGGAACGCCGCGACAAGGGCTGGTAGGACCGCTACAACCGTCGCGCTGGTCGTGCCGGTCTCAGAACTACGAAGGAGCGTTTCGAACTGAACAGGGAATGGTGGGCTGACGCACCATTCAGATGTGGGCCTCGAATTGGCGCGTCCGGGCCGCGCCCTACGATTGGCTGAAAGCTGAGGGCTGATGGCTGATAGCCGAACCCCGAGCCCTGCTCGTTGGATTCGAGCAGGATGCCGTTAATGGCGTACCGGCTGGGCTCTTTCGCTACGGCATGGCTCGTCACTTTCACCACGTGGACCAACTCTGCGGCGTCGGCCTCGATCGAGTCGCCTCAGAAGCTGATCCTGATGCCCCCGAGCGCCGCCCCCAGCTCCGGCTCACCCAGCGTGCTCACCACGCACACGCACACGTTGTCGCTCATCATGTGCATCAGATGCAGTTTGCCGACCTGCACGCCTTGGCCGTGGTGGTCACCTACCGAGCACGCCACGCACTCGTAGTTACCGTAGTCCTTCTCGACGTCAGGCGGGCACTGGAGCAACAAAAGGTGACCGCCGCTCGGCGTCGTGTAATGGAACGCCAAGGCCTGATGATGGCCACCCATGTTGAGCAGGTAGCGGGATTCGAGGCGCAGGTCCCCTGGTAGTTGGTCGGCGGCATGGATGCGGACCTTCATCCGCTTGGCGGCATCGTCCGGGGAGATCCTCTCACCCCCGTATGCCTGCATGAGGGCGCGAATACCGGCGGCGATATCGCCATCGGCTTGCTCGAGAAGCGGACGGAAGTCGATTTGCGCCGCCATCGCCCGCGATTCCCAAGGAGCGTTGAACGCCAGCCAGCCGAGGCCTATGGCCAGGACAACAACTGCCGCCGCAGCCAGGGGTCGCCGGGCAAGCTGGTAGATCCAGAGGCGGTGCGTCGCGGGCTCAGCTGACGGCGTGGACAGCGGTGGTGCCTCGTCCAGCCGCCGCTCGATCGCGTCCCAGAGGTCTGTCGGCAGCTTCGCTTCAGGCGGCTTGGCGAGTGCGGCAGCTATCAATCGCAGCGATTCGCACTCGCTACGACAGTCCGGGCAATCGTCAAGATGCCTCCCGACGGTCGGGCGCAGCTCGATCGGCAACTCGCCATCGAGCCATTCGCCCAATCGAGGTTTGACCTCATCGCAACTCATCGTCTTCACTCATCCGGCGGTGACCTTCCCCCCGTTGCCGGGGCCGGTCGTTCCACCTGTTGGATGCTGTTGATGGGCCGTTTCTTCCTCCGGAAGCGCCGATTCATCGGCCAAGATGGCCCGCAGTTCGGCCCGGGCCCGGTTCATTCGCGATGCGACGGTCCCCGGCGCAATCTCCAGGACTTCCGCTATCTCGTCGTAACTCAAGCCTTCCTGGTACTTTAGAACCAGGATCACACGGTGGGGTTCCGATAGCCGCGCCAGCGCACCCTCGACGTCCGGGCCATCGGAAGCCGGACAGGTGTCACCCGCCCGCGCGCTCTGCTCAGCCAACACGCGAAGGTGTCGCTGCTCGGTGCCTCTTCTCCGAAAGAGCTGCAGCGCCTCATTGGTGGCAATGCGGTACAGCCAGGTGCCGACGTCTGAGCGTCCATCGAACGCGGAGATGCGCTGAAAGGCCCGGATAAACGTCTCCTGCGTGAGATCGAACGCATCATGCGGGTTTCCGGCTACCCGCAGCGTCAGCCGGTATATCCGCTCGCCGTACCGCTCGTACAACTCGTGTTGTGCGTCACGATCGCATCGTCGGCAGGCATCAATGAGTTCGGCCTGTTCCATTGCAGCGATCATATGCCCAGTACGCCCCGGCGGAAGGCCACGCCACTGAGAATCCCCCCGCCGGCCGGCTTTAGGAGAGTCGCGCTGGGACCCCGTCCGCTTTGGGCCCGGACCCGGTCAAGCCGAGCTGTACGCCGGGGGTTTCCGCTCGTTGCGCCTGTCGGCGCACCCGCGTGCGCGGGCTTGGCAGTCTTCCAGGGGATCGATGTTCCGAGGGCCGGGATGATCGTGTGCGCCTGGCTCGCACCAGGCGGGGTTCTCTACGCGCCCTTGTTGGCGCGACGGGCGAGAACGATGGACGCATACTCCCAGGCGCTCGAGGCCGAGCTGGTGCGTCTGCGGGGCCGCGGCCCATTGGTGCTGGTCCCGATCGCGAACCCCTACAACCCGGTTGCGATGGTCGGAGTGGCAACCGCTTTGGCCACCCCCAGGGTCGGGCGGGTGATCCTGTTCTCAATCGTGCCGCCGCCGCGAGACTGACAGTCGGAGGAGACGCCTCCCGCACTCGATGCCTCCCGGGCTGTGATCCGGGGGGCCCCTGATGGGGTCGTTCGCGCGGGCCTGGGCCCCGAGGCACTGACCACGGTCGCCACGGACGGGTGAAACGAAATCGCCCGGGTCGTCCGGTGCGATCGGTGTGAGAGCCTGCTGCTGGGGTTGAGCAGCCTGACCGAGCCAAGTCTTGAAGGCCGACTCGAACGTTGCTCGGGCAAGCGCCATGCGATGTAGCCCGCCTCCGGGCGCCCCCCGGCTGGCTTCTGCGCAACGTCCGAAGGGTCGTCATCCCCGCCGGGCGGGCGCGGTGGCGCGATATGCCGCGGATGCCGACCTCGTCGTGCTCGGGCTAGGGCGGATCGGTCAGCGACAAGAGGCCTTCGGCGACCTGGCCGGCCCTCCGCGTGGCTCGGGAAACCAGCTGCGGGATCATCATGATCAGCCGGCGTGGACAGCCTACGACTAATGGGCCGCAAACAGCACCTCCAGCCAGCGTGATCCGAACGCCGCGCTGCACCGGGTCACGTTGGCATGCGCGGCCGGGTCCGGCGGCCGAGAAAAAAAAACTCCGACTTACCAGACTTTCCGTTGATTTTTCGGAAGCATGAGCTATTCATTACGCCATGTGTCGCGGAACGGCTGACGCATGCGTGACGCCGCGCGGCGTCTCGTCAGACGAACCGATTCGGCCCCGAGGGCCAAAGGTAAAATGGAAGCGGGTTTGCTGGGCTCCGACACGGAGCCCGACGGTGCCCTTCCCCGTCACGTCGTCCTGCCTGTCCTGGATCAACGGCATCTTATCGAAGAGCGTAGACCGAGGTATCGCGTTAATGAGCACGCCGACATCAATCGTGAATCGCGATCCAGCGTCACGGGCAGCACGCGCAGTGAGTCCTTCCGCAGAGCGTATTTCCCGGAGGCGCGCCGCAGCGAGTGGAACGACTGGGGCTGGCAACTGCGAAATCGACTGCGCGATCTGCAGCGGCTCGGCCGCGCGTTGCGCCTGTCCTTCGATGAGGAAACGGCCATCCGGCGCCTCGGCGGGCATTTGCCCGTCGGCATCACCCCGTACTACGCCTCCCTGATCGATTCCGAAGACTGCCGCGATCCTATCCGCCGAATGATGATCCCGACGACGGCGGAGTTCGTGCGCGCTGCGGGCGAGGCGGACGACCCGCTTTCGGAAGACACGCACATGCCAGTGCCGGGGCTGGTGCATCGCTATCCGGATCGCGTGCTCTTCCTGGTGACCAACTTCTGCGCCACGTATTGCCGCTACTGCACGCGGGCGCGCATGGTGGGCCAGACCGGTGAGTACCATTTCAACGAGGCCCAGTACAAACGCGCGCTGGACTACATCGCCGCGCATGATGAGATTCGTGATGTGCTGCTCTCCGGCGGCGATCCCCTGACGATGATGGACGAGCGATTGGACCGGCTCCTGGGGCAACTGCAGGCGATTCCGCACGTGGAGATCGTGCGCATCGGGACCAAGATCCCGGCGGTGCTGCCGCAGCGCATCACGCCCGGCCTGACGCGCATGCTGCGCCGCCATCACCCGTTGTGGATGAGCATCCACTTCATGCACCCGACCGAACTGACCCCGGAGGTGGCCGCGGCCTGTGGTCGTTTGGCCGACGCGGGGATTCCGTTGGGCAGCCAGACGGTGCTGACGCGCGGTGTGAACGACGACGTGGAGACGATGAAGCGGCTGATGCGGGGGCTGCTGCGGATCCGAGTGCGACCGTACTACCTCTACCAGTGCGACCCGATCTCAGGCTCAGCGCATCTGCGCACGTCGGTGCAGCGCGGCATGGAGATCATCAACGGTTTGCGCGGCCATACGACCGGGTACGCCTGTCCCATGTACGTGATCGACGCGCCAGGCGGCGGCGGCAAGATCGCGCTGTGGCCCAACAGCGTTGTCGGAAGAGCGGGTGATGACCTGCTGCTGCGCAACTACGAGGGCGAAATCTTCCGCTACCCCGATCCGCTCGAACGGGGGGGCTGAGGCGTGGATCGAGAATCAGCAGGCGGCTGCACCCCGCGCACGGCGGTCCGGGTAGTGCCGGCGGTCGGTCCCGGGAAAGGCCGGTCAGCGAGGGTGTCAGAACACGCACCGCGGCGATCACCAGTGAGCAGGAGTCCTGGGAGTCTGCCTCCCACGATCTCCCGGGCAGATGATCTTCCAGATGCGGAACACGCGGCTGGCGGATGCCGTCTGCCGGCACAGGACGCGCTCTGCCAGACTGCCGACGGAGGAGGAGCCCAGGGATGTTGATCGGGTTGACGTACGACCTGCGGGCTGATTACCTCGCGGCCGGCTTCGGCGAAGAGGAAACCGCTGAGTTTGACCGGCCCGATACGATTGACTCAATCGAGGCCGCGCTACAACAACTGGGGCACCAAACCGAGCGAATCGGACATGCGCTCGCCCTGGCCGGCCGACTGGCACGCGGCGAGCGCTGGGACCTCGTCTTCAACATCGCCGAGGGGCTCACCGGCGTATCACGCGAAGCGCAGGTACCTGCGATGCTGGAAGCCTTCCAGATCCCGTGCACCTTCTCCGACCCGCTGGTGTCGGCGCTGACGCTCGACAAAGCGACGACCAAACGCGTGCTGCGCGACCTGGGGTTGCCAACCGCCCCGTTTGTCGTCATCGAGTCTACGGGCGAACTCACCCATTTCGACATGGCATTTCCAGTGTTCGTCAAACCACTGGCCGAGGGCACGGCAAAAGGAATCGACGGTCGTTCGCGGGTGGACTCGGCGGGGCAGTTGAAGGTGGTTGTGGAGCGCGTGCTCGACGAATTTCGCCAGCCGGCTCTGGTTGAAGCGTACCTGCCGGGCCGCGAGTTCACCGTCGGGATCACCGGCACGGGCCCGCGGGCGGAGGCTGTGGCCACGCTCGAAATCGTGCTCTTACCCGAGGCGGAGCCGCACTCCTACACCTATGTCAACAAGGAGCGCTGCGAGGAGCTGTGCCAATTCCCGCGCGCTCCCCAGGATTGGGCAGCGCCGGCCGAGGAACTGGCGCTGGCCGCGTGGCGGGGACTGGGGTGCCGTGACGCAGGGCGCGTCGACCTGCGCGCGGACGCAAACGGCAAGCTGCAGCTCCTCGAAATCAACCCGTTGCCGGGCCTGCATCCATCCCACTCCGACCTGCCCATGCTCTGCACGGCCGTCGGCATGCCGTACCTGGAACTGATCAGACGAATCGTCGCCTCGGCGGAAGCTCGCGTCCGCGCGCCCGACCCGCGGCTTGGCGCGCTTGGGCGCGGGAGTTCCGCATCAGAGCAACCGGTAGCCGTGCACTCGTGATCGAGGTCGGCATGCATGCCGTTGTGGTACACGACGATTTGCCGGCAAACGCCCGCGCGGACGAAGTCGACGTGTTTGCGCAGGCCAGCGAAGTCGAAGCCGCACTCTCTACGCTGGGATACAGGACGTCTCGATTGCCGTTCTCGCTGGACCTGGGGGCCGTGCGTACCGAGTTGAACGCCCGTGAGCCCGATCTGGTGTTCAACCTCGTCGAGGCCGTCGCCGGGCAGAATCGACTGCTGCATCTGGCGCCGGCGCTGCTCGACACGCTGCGAATCCCGTACACCGGGACCCCGACCGAAGCTATGTTTCTGACCACTCACAAACTGCTGGCCAAACGCCTGCTCAGGTTGCAGGGCCTGCCGACGCCCGATTGGGTTGAGACCGGCGCCGGCGATTGCTCCGGCACCCTGCGTCCCGGGCAATATGTCATCAAACCCGTCTCTGAGGACGCATCGGTAGGCCTCGAAGACGACGCCGTTGCCGAGGTTGCCGAGCGCGAGGAGCTCGAGCAAGTCATGCGGGCACGTGTCGACTCCCTCGGTCTCGAAGTGTTCGCTGAGCATTACATCGAGGGACGCGAGTTCAACGTCTCCGTGCTTGCCGGGCCGGACGGGCCGGAGGTGTTGCCCATCGCAGAAATTCACTTCCTGGACTACGCCCCTGGGCGGCCGCGGCTGGTCGGCTACCGCGCCAAATGGGACATGGCATCGTTCGAATACTCTCATACGCCGCGAAGCTTCGAATTCCCCGCGCGGGATGCGGGGCTGCTGGATGAGCTCCGGCGCCTGGCACGCGCGAGCTGGTCGCTGTTCGGTGTGCGGGGATATGGGCGGGTGGACTTTCGCGTGGACGCGAAGGGTCACCCCTGGATCCTGGAAGTCAATGCCAATCCCTGTCTTTCGCCGGATGCGGGTTTTGCCGCCGCCGCCGGCCAGGCAGGGCTGAACGGTGTAGACGTGGTGCGGCGCATCGTTTCGGATGCACTCCAGACCCCGACGCGTCACAGAAAGTAGCAGGCCAAGTGTTCCGAATTCGACGGGTCTTTGACGATGCGTTGCCGATCGACCAGCAGGAGATCGCGCAAATCGAGCAGACTCTGCGCGCCCAATTCCCGGGTATCCGCGAACAAGACGTCGTCAGCCTACCGGCCAAGCTGCGTAGCCCGCTGAAGTACAAGTTTCGTCACCTGCTTTTCGTCGCCGATGATGCGAAGGGCGTGGTGCGCGGCTTTGCGTTGGTTGCGCACGATCCGCAACTGCGGTTTTTCTTCCTCGATTACATCGCGACCGGCCAGAAACTGTCAGGCAGCGGCGTAGGCGGCGCGCTGTACGAGCGCCTGCGGCACGAGGCCGTAGCCCACGGGGTGGTTGGCATCTTCTTCGAATGCTTGCCGGACGATCCGGCCGAATGCGAGTCGCGCGAGCAGTACCGTCAAAACGTGGCGCGTTTGCGATTCTATGAGCGGTACGGGGTTCGGCCGATCATCAACACGGCCTACCAGAAACCGGTCGAGCCCGACGAGCGCGGCTCGCCATATCTCCTGTTTGACGGTCTGGGTGGCGCTAAGCCGCTGCGGCGCGAGACGGTTCGAGCGGCCTGCCGCGCGATACTGGAGCGCAAGTACGACTATCTCTGTTCGCCAGAATACGTCGATGAAGTCGTGGCGTCGTTCCGTGACGATCCGGTCCGGTTCCGCGAGCCGCGCTACGTGCCACCGAAATCGCCCGCTGAAAGGCCATTCCAGCGGGCAGCTCACGAGCGGGCCTTGTTGGTGGTGAACGATAAGCACGACATCCACCACATCCGTGAGCGCGGCTACGTGGAGGCCCCGGTCCGCATCGCCGCCATTCTGAAGGAGCTGGAGCCGACGGGCCTGTTTCGTACGTCAAAGGTGAAGGAGTTCCCGGAGGCGCATATCCGGGCTGTCCACGACGGCCGGTTTGTCGACTACCTGAAGCGGGCTTGCCAGAACGTGCCGGCGGGGAAGTCGCTCTACCCCTATGTCTTTCCGATTCGGAATACCACGCGGCCGCCGAAGGAGCTATCGGTGCGCGCCGGGTATTACTGTATTGATACATTCACGCCGCTCAATCAGAATGCCTTTCCGGCCGCCAAGCGCGCCGTCGATTGTGCCCTGACGGCCGCCGAAGCGCTTCTGGGCGGCGAGCGTCTGGCGTACGCGCTCGTTCGGCCGCCCGGCCACCACGCGGAGTATGCTGCGTTTGGGGGGTTCTGCTACTTCAACAACTGTGCGGTGGCGGCGCATCACTTGAGCCGCACCGGCCCAGTTGCGATCGTGGATATTGACTATCACCATGGCAATGGGCAGCAGGAGATCTTCTACGAGCGCGGCGACGTTCTCACGGTCTCGATCCACGGACACCCGGGATTCGCCTATCCGTACTTCAGCGGCTTTGAGGATGAGAGGGGTGCGAAGTCGGGCAACGGCTACAACCTGAACATCCCCTTGCCCGAACAGATCGACGCCGAACGCTATCGGCAGTCACTCACGCGCGCCTTGGACCGCGTTCGTCACTTCGGGCCCCGCTTTCTCGTAGTCGCACTCGGGCTGGACACGGCCAAGGCTGACCCGACCGGCACCTGGTCACTGGTGGCACGCGACTTCGAGGAAAACGGGCGTCTGATCGGCAGTCTGCGCCTGCCCACGCTCGTGGTTCAGGAGGGCGGCTACCGCACGCGCACGCTGGGCATCAACGCGCGATACTTCTTCACCGGTCTGGTCCAGGCCACGTTTGGACCGCCCGCGAATGGACATGCCGTAGCGAAACCAGCCGCGCGGGAGAATCGCAAATGACGACGCGCGTGACGTCCACAGGTGCTCACGGGGCGGGGCTGGTTGAGTTCCGCGACACCGTTCGCGGCGCGGACGTACCGGCTGTGCGAAGTATCGTCGCTTCCTCCGGTTTCTTTGCGCCGCACGAGATCGACATCGCGGTGGAACTCGTCGAGGAGCATTTGGCCCGCGGTGCGGCCAGCGGATACCACTTCATTTTCGCCGATGTCGACGGCGATCCGATCGGCTACGCCTGCTATGGTCCGATTGGTTGCACGGTGGGCAGCTTCGACCTGTATTGGATCGCAGTCCGCGCCGCGTGTCGTGGCCACGGGTTGGGGCGGCGGTTGCTCAGCGAGGTCGAGCGCCGCGTGAGACGCGCTGGTGGGCGTCGGCTGTACGTCGAGACTTCTTCCCGGGCGTTGTATGAGCCGACACGAGGCTTCTATGAGCGCTGCGGGTACAGCGCCGAAGCACGCCTGGACGACTTCTACGGCCCCGGCGATGCCAAGGTCATTTACGTGAAGCCCGTTGATGAAACGGGTAGACGCGAGGATTGTCGCATCCGCGGTGGGTAGTGAGAGGTGCGGTCGGCCAACGACCGGCCAGCGTCGTAGGGGTACCCGAACGGCGATTGATCGACCGCTTTCCCCACCCGTTTCCGCACTTCTCCCTATCGCGGCCACTCTTCTGGACGCGATTTCCACCATGACTTAGCGACGGCTCAACAGCAGTTTTCGGAGACCACGAAGAGGGCTCCTCCCACATCCCTGCCAAGCGGGCGCGTTTGACCGCGGACATGGCCAGAGGTACTTTGGCGCGCGATCGTGGGTGTAACGCAAGACTCTGGCGGGCGGGGACGCCCGCCCCACCCAGCAAGTGGGGCAGGTTTCCGTGCCTGCCATTCGCCAAGATCCAGCGCTACACCCGCGATCATCCTGAGCTGCGAGAGGAATAGCGGACCGCGCCTAATACCATACGGTGGGAGATGGCCGCTAGCGGCGGGTTGATCGGAACTCCGGTACCCCAGTCAGTTGGAAACAGGCCTGCCAGTTGAGAACCAAGCCATGACACGAACGACGGGAATCCTGGGATTGACACTGGTTTTCCTGATGCTGGTTGGAAGCAGTCCAGCGCAAGTCAACCTGGCGGAGGGCTTCCAGAGCCCGCCGGACTCAGCCAGGCCGCACACTTGGTGGCACTGGATGAACGGCAACATCACCAAGGAAGGCATCACCGCGGATCTCGAAGCTATGAAGCAGATCGGGCTGGGCGGTGCCCAGGTCTTCAACGTCTCCGAAGCCATCCCAGATGGACCAATCCTGTTTATGAGCCCGGAGTGGCGTGAGCTACTGCAACACGCCGTGAAAGAGGCCAACCACCTGGGACTCGAGCTATGTATCCACAATTGCGCCGGTTGGTCCAGCAGCGGCGGCCCCTGGATCACGCCTGAATACGCCATGCAGACGGTCGTGGTCAGCGAGACGCACGCCGAGGGGCCGGTGCGGTTCTCGGCTACCCTGCCCCAGCCCCAAACACGGCGTGATTACTACCGGGATATCGCCGTGCTCGCCTTCCCCACGCCGGGCGACGACAGTCAGCGCATCAATGACATCAAGCCGAAGGCCGGTTACGAAGCCCGTTACGGCCAGCAGCCGCAGCCTGATGAGTATCCGTCGGAAGTGGTCGTGAATCGGGATGACATTGTAGACCTCACGGGCGGGATCGCACCCGACGGCCACCTCACCTGGGATGTGCCGCAAGGTGGCTGGACCATTCTCCGCATCGGCTACACGCCCACGGGTAAGGAAAACCACCCGGCGCCGGAATCCGGGCGCGGTCTTGAATGCGACAAGCTCAGTCGCGCGGCATTGGACGTGCACTGGGCTGGCATGATGGGCAAGGTCCTTCAGGACCTCGGTCCGCTGGCGGGCCGGACTCTGAACAACTGCCTGATCGACAGCTACGAGGTCGGCCACCAGAACTGGACGCCGCGGTTCCGCGATGAATTCAAGCAACGCCGCGGCTACGATCCGCTGCTCCTGCTGCCCGTTCTGACCGGCCGCGTGGTGGACAGCGGCGAGGTTTCGGAACGGTTCCTCTGGGATCTGCGGCGCACGATCGCCGACCTGTTTGCGGACAACTACTTCGGCTATTTCAGCGAACTCTGTCACACGAACGGGTTGCTGGCCTCGATCGAGCCCTACGATGGCCCGTTCGAATGCCTGCTGGCCGGCCGGGATGCGGACATCCCCATGGGCGAATTCTGGGTCGGCAGCGGCGGCGAGAGCAATTCCTGCAAGCTCGCTGCCTCGGTGGCACATACGTATGGCAGGAAAACCGTGGGTGCCGAGTCCTTCACCGCCAATCCGCAGGGCGGCCGCTGGCAGAATCACCCCTATGCGCTCAAGGCCGTGGGTGACCTGATGTACAGCGTCGGGATCAACCGCTTCATCGTGCACCGCTACGCGCACCAACCCTGGCTGGACAAGTTCCCCGGCATGACCATGGGACAATGGGGCACGCACTTCGAGCGGACCAGTACGTGGTGGGATCCGGGCGCGGCCTGGATCCAATACCTGACGCGCTGCCAGTATCTGCTACAGCAGGGCCTTTTCGCAGCCGACATCTGCTACTTCGCCGGCGAAGCCGCCCCGAACGGCGCCCCGCACAATCCGGGCTTGAAGGCCAACGGCTACGACTACGACGCCTGCAACGCCGACGTCTTGCTCAATCGCATGGCGGTGAAGAACGGACGCCTTGTGCTACCGGACGGGATGAGCTACCGCGTGCTGGTCTTGCCGGACAGCCCATTTATGACGCCGAGATTGCTCGCCAAGCTGCGCGACCTCGTGAAGCAGGGCGCCACGGTCATCGGACCGAGGCCGGTCAAGTCCCCCAGCCTCGCGGACTATCCCGACGGCGACGCCACGGTGCAGCAGTTCGCAGACGAGGTCTGGGGTAACTGCGATGGGCAGACCGTCAAGGAGCACGCGTTTGGCCATGGTCGCGTCATCTGGGGCCGGTCGCCCGAAGAAGTGCTCGCCAGCATGAACGTGAAGCCGGACTGCGAGTTCGCCGGCGTGCCGGGCCGGCCGAAGATGACTTGGATCCACCGGGCGGTCGACGGCACCGATCTCTATTTTGTCTCGAACCAGAAGCCCCGTTCGGCGGAAGTGGACTGCACGTTCCGCATGAGCGGCAAAGTGCCCGAACTGTGGCACGCGGACACCGGCGAAATGGAGGTAGCACCGGTCTGGTCGGAGCAGGATGGCCGCATCACCGTGCCGATCCACTTTGACCCAGCCGGCTCGGTCTTCGTCGTGTTTCGGCAGGCGGCCGGGGACGTTGACCACCTTGTCTCTGTAACTCGGCCCAACATGGATGATAGTGAGAGCACGGTTGTCGAGATCGAGATACGCAAGGCGTTTTACGAGGCCGTGGACGGTGCGGGCGGCGCCGATGTGACGGCCAAAATCGCGGCTCTGGTGGATGCCGGCGAAACCAGCATCCCGGCGAACAACGCCACCTTCGGCGACCCCATCGTGAACCACTACAAGCGTCTGCGGGTGGAGTACATGCTTGATGGCGAACCGATGACCAAGTCGGTCGAAGAGGGCCGTACACTCGAACTGCTTGAAAGCGAGGGGCCCGCCTGCATACCCGTCTGCAAACTCGCAGTGTCCAGGCAGGGCCAGCTCGAATTGCAGGCCTTCCAGCCCGGCGCCTATGAGTTCCAAACGGCCGGCGGCAAAACGGCGAAAGCCGAGGTCGAATCTGTGCCGGCGCCGATCGAGATCAGCGGCCCTTGGACGGTCCGCTTCCCGCGCGAGTGGGGTGCACCGCCCAGCATTACGCTCGACAAACTGATCTCGTGGACCGATCACAGCGATGTCGGCGTACGCTATTTCTCCGGCACCGCAGAGTACGAGAGGGAATTCGAGATTCCGCAAGAGCGGTTGGAATCCGGCCAGGTGCTCTACCTCGATCTCGGCCAGGTGATGTGCCTCGCCAAAGTCACGCTCAACGGCCGCGACCTCGGCGTGTGGTGGAAGCCGCCGTTCGCCGCGGATGTCACCAGCATCGCCAAGCCCGGCCAAAACACGCTCAAGGTCCGCGTCACAAACCTCTGGGTGAACCGGCTGGTGGGCGACGAGCAATACCCGGACGACTGTGAATGGAACGGTAAGCCGCTGAAGAGTTGGCCGCAGTGGTTGGCCGAAGGACAGCCGCGCCCCGTGCGAGAACGATTGACCTTCACGACCTGGAAACACTACACCCGCGACTCCTCACTCTTGGAATCCGGACTGCTCGGCCCGGTGATGCTGCGATCGGCGGAGCGCGTGATCGTCGAGTGATTCACTCCGGGAACCCTGTCACGGTGCCGGCCAGCGACCAATATCCGCGTGCACTGGTGAAGGGGACTGCACTACGCGCCTGTGCAAACGGCGGTCCAATACTGCCGTGCCTGGCGCGTGAAAAGTGCGGCGCATGATCTGTTGTCCATGGGGTAAGGGTTTGGTGGTTGTTCTGTCGAGGGGGGAGCTCGGTTTCGGATCTTGGTGGGCGGTTGGTGCCAGGCACAAGCACAAACCCGAGCGAAGGCGCTTCTGCACACAGCGCCGAAGTGGGCCGTCGCAGCCCACCGGGATGATCCAGATCGCCTGCGCCTCGTTTGAACTCTGACAAGCCCTTGCCAGGACGGAGCTTAGCAACGAGCGCCGCGGACCATCTGCGACAACAGCGACCCTGTTTGAACTTTGGACTGGAAACGTAAGCTCATCGATCACAACCAGCAGCGGGATTCCGCGGCGATGACATCAGTCTCGGAATCGGGGTGACTGGACACGGTTGGGACTTTTCGTGGCTGGCTCCGCGAGCCTGAGTCCCGAGATCGTTGATGCATTGCGGGCGCCCTGGCGGCACGAGTGACGCTTTGAACGACCGGACGGGCGCGGTGAGTCGTGAGGAGCGCTTTTATAAGCCGTTCTCAAGGCTTCCCATTCCCGAGGATCGCTTTGGGCCACAAGGTGCTTAATACAAGGCGAAACGCAGACGATACACAATCAGGTGGCTCCTGGCTTGGGCGGAATCGTGGCCGAACTGCCCGAATCGGTCGCTTCAGGACTGGTTCGCGCGACGTTGGCCAACGCCGCCCGTCTCCGTGGTGACGTAATGACGCGCGTTTCTCTTCACGCTCGCAGCAAGCGGGTGTCGGCCGGAGGTCTGCGCCGCTGCCTGCCCTTGGGCCTGGTGGCAGCTTTGGGGCTTACTCTGTCTCTGTATGCCTTTCGCGACGTGCGGGCGTGGGAGGAAAGCCGTTCGCAGGCAGGATTCGAAGAACACGTCACGACCTTCGCGCTTAACCTGCGCGGCGACCTCGAGGACGTCGCCGACGTCGCGCACTCGCTCGCCGCGTTCTACGACGCTTCCAAAGAAGTGGAGCGAAGCGAGTTTGCGGCCTTCGCCAAGCTGTTGTTGCTGAAATACCCGCAAGTTGAATCCCTGGAGTGGGTGCCGCGTGTCCCAGCGCCGGCGCGGTCGGCCATCGAGCAGTACGCGCAGCGCCAGGGGCACCGCGACTTTGAAATCACGGAGCAAGCGGAGGCAGGCGGGCCGGTGCGGGCCGCGCCAGCCCGGGAATACTTCCCCGTGCTCTGGGTCGCGGCCGGCGTTGGGCACGAGGGCATTCCAGGCTTCGACCTGGGCTCCGCGCCGGCGTGTCGCGCCGTGCTGGAGCAGGTGTTCGAAACCAAAGCGGACGCTGCCACGGCGCGCGCGACCGCAGTCCACCCAATCGACGGTGAACCCGGCGTGCGGGTCGTGCTGCCCGTCTACGGGTACGGCGCGCCGCCCGACTTCCAAAGGCGACCTGGCGAGCTGAGCGGCTTCGTTGTAGCCGCGTTTCATGTCCGCTGCCTCGTCGAACGGAGCCTGGCAGAATTGAAATCGGACGGCATCCGTTTCCGCCTGTTCGACGGGGCCGCGGCAGACGAACGGCGCCTGCTGTACGCGCAGGCGGCTGGCGGCCGGAGCGCCCCGGCGATCGAGCAGGGCAGACAGCCCATCCGCGCGAGCACCCGGCGCATCGTCTGGCACGACGAGGCCGAGAGCCCCTGGCTGCTGGAGTGCGCACCTGGGCCGGGGTATCACGCCCCCGGCGCAACCTGGCCCGCCCCGGCGGTGTTGGCCGGTGGATTACTGCTCACCACGTGGTTGAGTGCGTACCTGGTGGTTGTGGGGGCGCGACGCGCGCGGATCGAGCAACTCGTCACCTGTCGGACGGCCGAGCTGTCGGCCGCGAACCAGAAACTACTAGGCGAGGTCGCTGAACGCAAGCAGGCAGAGGAGGGACTGCGACAGCTCAATCAGCTACTCAACTCGACTGCAAGCGAAATCAGGGAGGTGATGAGAGACGTCGCCTACAACAACAACTTCACTCGGCGATTAGCAAACCCATCGCTCGCGCGCTGCTGGGACGTCAAGAAGTGCGCCCACAAAGAGTGTCCAGCCTACCGCAACGACAGTTTGCGGTGCTGGGAGATTGTTGGAACCCACTGCGAAAGCGCGGTCCAGGGTATGCTCGCCCAGAAGCTGAAGGACTGCCAGCAGTGCGAGGTGTATCAGAGTGCGCGGGGCAATGTGGTTCACGATCTCGGCGAGGTGTTCAACGACATGACCGCCATTCTGGAGGAACGACACCGGTTGCTTGCGGATGCGCGTTGCGCCGCCGAAACGGCCACGGAAGCCAAGAGCGTTTTTCTCGCCAACATGAGCCACGAGATCCGGACCCCGATGAATGCGGTCATCGGTCTGAGCCACTTGGCCCTGAAGTCCAACCTGGACCCGAAGCAGCGCGATTACCTGACCAAGATCCACTCCTCGGCCCGCGCCCTGCTCGGCATCATCAACGACATTCTCGACCTGTCCAAGATCGAAGCCAGCAAGCTCAACCTGGAGTCCACCAGTTTTCATCTCGACCAGGTGCTCGACCGCGTATCGGCCGTGGCGGCCCTCCAGGCCGAGGAGAAGGGCCTGGAACTCTGCGTGTCCCGACCGTCGAAGGTACCGGTCGCGCTGGTGGGCGATCCGTTGCGCCTCGGGCAGGTCCTCGTGAACCTCGCCACAAACGCCGTGAAGTTCACCGAGCGCGGTGAGGTCATCATCGCGGTGGAACTGATCGGCCAGGACGACAACCAGGCGGTCCTCAAGTTCTCCGTGCGCGACACCGGTATCGGCCTGACGGAAGAGCAGCGCTCCAGGCTTTTCCGTCCCTTCACCCAGGCCGATGGCTCAACCACGCGCAAGTACGGCGGCACCGGCCTGGGCCTGACGATCAGCAAGCAGCTCGTGGAACTCATGGGCGGCCAGATCGATGTCGAGAGCACGCCGGGACGCGGCAGCACCTTTGCCTTCATGACCACCTTCGGTATCCAGGCGGTCAGCGTTCCCCAAGCGCCGGTTGCCCCCGTTGACCTGCGCAACATGAAGGCCCTGATCGTCGATGACAATGCCTCGGCTCGCGAGATCCTGAGCGACACCCTGATGGCGCTGGCCTTTCAGGTCACAGCGGTCGCGTCCGGCGAGGCCGCGCTGGCAGAACTGGAGCGTGTGGCAAAGGCGGATGAGCGATCCTACGACCTGATCCTGCTGGACTGGAAAATGCCCGGCCTCGACGGCATCGAGACGGCGCGCCGCATCAAGAGCCATCAGAGTCTGCCGAAGACGCCGACCATCTTCATGGTCACCGCCTACGGCAACGAAGAGATCAGACGCCAGGCCGAGGATCTCGCCCTGGACAAGTTGCTCACCAAGCCCGTGAGCGGTTCCCAGTTGTTCGATGCCATCATGGAAGTCTCTACCTGCGGCTCCAGCGCACTGCTGGCCCCTGCGCCATCGTCTTCCGCCGACCCTGCGGCGGTTGCGGCCATCCGCGGCGCCCGCGTGCTGCTCGTGGAAGACAATGAAATCAACCAGCAAGTGGCTCGCGAGATCCTCGAAGGTTTCGGCCTGACCGTACAGATCGCCGGCAACGGTCGCGAGGCTGTGGAGGCCGCCCCGGCCGGCCAGACCGCATTCGATGTGGTTCTTATGGACCTGCAGATGCCTGAAATGGACGGCTACGAAGCCACACGCCGGCTGCGCGAGCGGCTGGGACCGGAGCAACTGCCCATCATCGCCATGACCGCACACGCGCTGGATTCCGAGCACCAGAAATGCCTGGCCGCCGGCATGAACGGCCATCTGCCCAAGCCGGTCGATCCCGAGCAACTCTTGGCCACGCTGGTCCGCTGGATCAAGCCGGATCCGAGCCGCCAAGCCAGTGCACCGCCACCCCAGCCCCAGGCCGTGGTCGAGTCAAACGCCGATCTCCCGAATCCACTGCCTGGCGTTGACCTTGATGCCGCGCTACGCAGGCTCGGCGGTAACCGGCAGTTGTTCGTCAGACTGCTGCACGGTTTTCGGAGGGATTTTGGCGAAGTCGTTGCCCAGATCCGCGCTGCCCTCGCCAGCAACGATATCGAATTGGCCCAGCGCACCGCCCATACGCTCAAAGGCGTGGCCGGCAACATCGCCGCAACCGACGTGTTCGCCGCCGCCCAGGCCGTCGACACCGCCATCCGCGAATCCGAGCAGGAGCGTCTGGGCGAGTTGCTCGACAATCTGCACGCCCGCCTGCAGACCGTCCTGGCGGCCATCCCCGCAGCGCGGCTGCCGGCTCCGCCGTCGTCGCCGCCCGCCGCACCGACTCCCAATCGGGGCGCACTCGATTTGCCGCGGGTGACGCGGGCCCTCGCTGAGCTCGACGGCTTGCTGAAGAGAAACAACCTCGGGGCGAAGAAACAGCTTGGGCCGCTGCGCGATCTGCTGGCCGCGACGGGGGTGGCGGAGCTCCTGGCACAACTCGAAAGCTGCGTGAACGGATTGGATTTCAAAGGTGCCCAGGCGGCCGTGGGCGCCATTACGCAGGAACTCAGCGTGGCCCTGTCCTAGCGAGGCGCAGCGATGGAAACGACGCCGTCGGTCCCTCGGACCCTTCTGATCGTTGACGATACTCCGGCCAACATCGAAATCCTTAGTTCCGTTCTCGAGGCCGAGCACCAGATCCTCTTCGCCACCAGCGGCCGGGATGCCCTGGAACTAGTCGCCAGCCAGATCCCCGACCTGATCCTGCTGGACATCATGATGCCCGAAATGGATGGCTACGAGGTCTGCAAGAGACTCAAGGCCGATCCCAAAACGCACAACGTGCCGGTGATCTTCATTACCGCACTCAGCGAGGAGGCGGACGAGACGCGGGGCTTGGAGGTTGGAGCCATCGACTACATCTCCAAGCCCATCAGCGCCCCCATCGTCAAGGCGCGCGTGCGAAACCACCTGGAGCTTAAACGCTTCCGCGACATGCTCGAAGATCTCTCCGCTCGGGACGGTCTGACGGGCATCGCCAACCGCCGCCGCCTCGATGAATTCCTGACTCAGGAATGGCTGCGCGGCGGGCGCAACCAGAGCCCTTTGTCCGTGTGTTTGATCGACATCGATTTCTTCAAGCGCTTCAACGACCGTTACGGACACGCCGCCGGCGATGACTGTCTTCGCCGTGTCGCGTTGGCCTTGGCCAGCGTCAGCCGCCGCCCGGCTGACCTTGTTGCGCGGTACGGCGGTGAGGAGTTCGTTTGCGCGCTGCCAGACACGGACGCCGCCGGCGCCGCCCTGCTGGCGGACAGGTTCCGCGAAGCTGTTATCGCGCTGGGAATCCCCCACGCAGACTCAAGCATCGCAGAACTGGTCACCATAAGCGGTGGGGTTGCCACAGCGATTCCGACCGGAGAATCCGCCGCGGCACAATTGCTCGAAGCCGCCGATCGGATGCTCTACCAGGCCAAGAAAGCTGGTCGAAACCGGGTCCTAACTCCACCCGAAGAAGCTCTGCATTGCTGACGCGACGCAAGCAATTGCTGGAGTCGGTTATCCTCCGTTTGCGTCTTGAAGACGCGCTAAAGCGTTGCGGCGCGCGCCGAACCGTCCGCTGGGCCCGCGTGGTTGCTCAGCGGGGCGGATTCCGACGGTCAGCTTGGGGCAGTAGTCGCGGTGAAGCGTGTGCTCGCTGACGACCGACTGGAGGTTCGCGGGTAGGTCTTCGATGAGTCGCGTGCGGGTGCGGCGGCAACGTTGCAGCGGCCCGGCGCAGCACGGGCAGACGGGCAAGCGATGTTCCTTCCGCTCATCGATCCGCGTCGGCGTCGGGCGGCGATGGCCGGGATGGCCGTCGCGGGCGCCTGGTTTCTTGCGTCGGCGTCCGGTCGCGGCGTGTCCGGCGTCGGCATTCGGCTTGGTATAGACTGGCATCATGCCCGAGGGCGTGCTGGGCGATGCGTACGTCTTGCTGGGCGATGCGCCGTGCGGCGCTGAGCAGCGCGAGCGTGACGGCGTGGGGGCCGAGTTGGTAGAGTTGGCGGCCGGTGGCTTCATCACAGTGGCCGGCCCGCAAGGCCGCCACCAAGCGGTCCAACGCGTCCGCACGTGTCGCCGAGCTGCGCATAGCGAGTATATACGCGCGTGCGCGCTCCCGGCGCAAGGGCTAGAATGCAAACCCCTCAGAAAATCTTGCAGACGGGTGAACTCTTACGCTGCGGATATCGCGGGCGACGGAGCCGTCGATCTCGCTCTGGGAGCCGGCCACACTATCCTCGTGAACCATGGCGATGGCACGTTTGGCGAACCTGTAACGATGGATGTGCCGCTCCAGCCGGAGTCGATCGCGGTTGGCGATTTGGACGGGGACGGTGTCCAGGACCTGGTGGGAGTGGCAAGCTCGGATGTCACCACCTTGCTAGCACGAGGATGATTGTGCCGCGCGGACCAAGCGCTTTCCCGCGCTGTACACGACAGGAACGAGGCTATGACGCCTAGTGAGCAAGCTCAAGCAGTCGGCGATTACTGGGACGGCCATCCTGGAGAAAAGCCGAAACCCGTGGCAACGGCCGCACGTCGTCGGCGAATCGTCCACCATGTGCGGCCCGTCAAAGACCCCGCCCAATGGACCCGGTCTCCTGATGAGGTCCGTCGGCGTGCCGGCGTGCTGGTGCCAAACGTCGTAGGCACAGTAGTTCGTGCCCAACTGGTCGCCATCTCTGTCACCGTCCGGGTCGCGTGAATTTCTCAACTCCGGAGTCTCGTAGATCTCGACGCTGGAGGTGTTCGTGCTTACCACGTACAGCCGCGCGCCGTCGTTGCTCAACGCCAAACCGCCCGGCGTCCGCAGATCACCCGAATCGAAACCGTATTCCAGAATCTTGCCCAACTCCGCCCCGGTCGGGTCGAAGACCCGCACCGTGCTCATCATGGCGTCGGCCACGTAAATGCGGCCAGCGGCATCTACAGCCAGCCCCTGCGTCCGCGGCATCCAGCCCTGCGAAGGCTCGCCCGGGATGAACTTGAGGCGGTACCTGGAGCTCGTGGCGCGCCGCAGGGCGCAAGAGCAAACGTCGCGGACCAGCAGCGGAGATGCGAAGTCGAAAGAAACAACGTTCAGGGAGAACGTCCAATTGGAGACGGCCGGCTTCGCCTACCACTCCAACTTACTGGAGTTCACCGCCGCCGCCGGCCTGTTTGGCCTGCTCCAGCACGAATACGAAGAGACCGCCCCCGGATTCAGCGCGGGCGGTCACGACGACGGAGCGGTATTGGAATTCGACTTGACCGGGCGTTTTCTACAGAAGAAGAAATACCCGGGCTCGGTTATCCGTTGCACGGACTGTCACAACAACGATGACGGCCCGCGGGCCGGAGGCGGCGGGCCCGACGGGCCGCACGGATCCAACTACGACTTCCTGCTAGAGCGCAACTATGCGGTACGTGACGGCGCGGTCGAATCCGCCTTCGAATACGCCCTCTGCTACAAGTGTCATCAGCAGAGCAGCATTCTCTCTGACCGCAGTTTCCCGTTCCACAGTGCGCACGTCGTGGATCAGTGTACGCCATGCTCGGCCTGTCACGATCCGCACGGCATCAACCGCACGCAGGGATTCGGTTCGGATCATACGCACCTGATCAACTTCAACACGCAGATTGTCCGACCGGACCCAACGACGCGGCGCATGGCGTTTCAAGATCGTGGCGCCCGGTCGGGAAGCTGTACGCTGACCTGTCACGGATCAGCGCATCGCGACCGCGCCTACAATGCCCGCGGAGCGGAGTGAGGCGCCTGGGGTGCGGTAGGCTGCCCGCGGGGCTGGGACGCCGGAGCGGTGTCGCCGCCGGCTGCGGGAAAACGGCCGGATAATGGTTTCGTTCGGCTGTCCCATGTGTATATACTCTCCGCACCGTCCCCCGCCGGGGGAGTCACGGAGCAGTGCACGCGGCGAGGGCGATGCATTCCACCCGGCCACGGAACTACGATCATGCAGACTCGCATAGGACTGGGTTTATTACTCCTAGCGCTCGGGTCGCTCTGGTTCGCAGCCGTGCTGTTGGTGCTGGTGCTCGTGGCCATGGCGTGCGCCACTGTGGTCGAAGCCGCCCGTGGCACCGAGCAGGCGCTGGCCACCTTCTACTACTCGTGGTGGTTCGGAGCATTGCTCTGCCTGCTGGCGCTCAACGTGCTGGCGGCCCTGCTGCTGCGCATTCCGTTCTCTGGACGCCAAACCGGATTTGTTCTGGTGCACGCGTCGATACTCCTGACGTTTGCCGGCGCGCTGGTCACCAAGTACCGCGCCACCAGCGGTCAAGTTGGCATCACGGAGGGGCAGACCGTCAGCCATTTTGGCGTCGCCCGCGACATGCTCACGCTCGAACAGAGCGGTCAACAGAATAGGTCTATCTTAGACCTGAGTGACACGGTGGCCGGCCGATTCCGTCCCAGCGACCTCTCCGAAGCACCCGTGCTAAGTCTCGGCGAGCTGCGGGCGGAGGTTGTCCGCTACTTGCCCGACAGCGAATGGCGACAGCAGGTGTCCGACGATAGCCCGGATGCCCGCACGGCGATCGAAGTGGTGTTTGCCCACGCCGCGAGCCGTGATCCGGTTTGGCTGTTGGCCGGGCAAACGACGTTGATAGGCGGCGTGCATGTGAGCTACCGCCAGGCCGAAGACCGCGCCGAACTTGAGCGGCTCGTGAATTGTGCCCCGGCCAGCCAGCCAGTCTCGAAGGGCATGGTGCGGATCGAATATGGGGGCGGCACGCACGAGTTTCCGGTGGAAGCTGGCATGGACGCTCCCGTGCTCCTGGGCGAGACGGGCTACACGGCCCGTGTGGTACGCTACCTGCCCCATGCCACCGTCGGATCTGACAAGCGCGTCGTCAACGCGTCGAACCGCCCGGTAAACCCCTACATCGAGGTAGAACTCACAGGCCCCGAAGGCAGCGAGACGCGCAGGGCGTTCGCCAAGTTCCCGGAGTTTGAATCGACGCACGGGCCGGGGCGCATCGTCGGACTGAGGCTGGCGTTCGTGGCCGGCTCGGACGATCTTCCGACGGCTCCGGTGGAGGTCCTCAGCGGGCCCCAGGGCGAGCTGTACGTCCGCTTCACGCGGGCCGGCTTCAAGACGGTGACACGTGCGTTGGCGGTTGGCACCGCGGTGGAGTCGCCTTGGCCGAAGCGCGAGTTGGCCGTGCTGAGCTACTACGAGCACGCACGGATGGGATGGACGCTGGAGCCGGTCGAGCCCGTGCGAGATACACGCACACCGGCGATCCTGGTGCGGCTGAGCGAACACGCGCACACCAGCGAAACCTGGTTGCAGAAGCACAGCCGCGTGCCGGTGTCGGTTGCGGACCTGGCGTACGAGCTGTCATACGTTGACAAGAGCGAACCGCTGGGTTTCTCAGTCACATTGGAGCGCTTCCGTGTGGGGTATTACCCCGGGTCTCGGCGCCCGCGCTCGTTCGAGAGCCAGATCACGGTCACCGATCCCAGTAGCGGGCGGTCACAGAGCCGCGTGGTCAGCATGAACCGCCCGGCCCGCTTCGGAGGCTACAACCTCTACCAGTCGAGCTACCGTTCGGAGCGCGGCCAGACCATCAGCTACCTGAGCGTCTCCCGCGACCCGGGGCAGCCGATCGTCTTCGCCGGATACATCGGCTTGATCGCGGGTTTGCTGGTCGTGTTCGGCACGCGCTTGGCCGAGCGCCGGCACCGAACCGGTGCGCTCGCCGCAGACGCCGCAGGAACGGGCGTTTCGGCTCAGCCCCGGCCCCAGGACTGAGCGGAGGAGTGGAGCAGCAATGTCGCAGTTGGCCCTGATACTGGCAAGCCTCCAGCTTCTTACGACGCAGCCGGCCGAGAGCAAGCTCTCTGCGGCGCTGGATCTGGACACGATTCGAGCGCTTCCGGTCCAGCACGACGGGCGCTGGCCGCCACTGGACACGGTGGCGCGAGACCTGGTCGAGACCATCACTGGCGAGATGTTCTATCGCGGTCACGACCCGGTGCTGTTGCTGCTGGCCTGGACGTTCGATTCGCCGACGTGGATGCGCGAGCCGCTGATCGCCATCCAGAACGCCGAGTTGCGGGCCGAACTGCGGCTCCCGGCTGCGCAGCCCGCCTTCTCGTACGTGGAGCTGATCGCTCACCGACCTTTGCACGACTTGGCGGATGAACTGGCCCTAGTCGAAGATCGCAAGCTGAACCCGCTGGAATCCAAGGTCAACGACATAAACGAGAAGCTGATCCTGCTACAGCGGATCTTCGCCGGCCAGGTGATCCGACCTGTTCCCCACCCGGAGAGTGTCGTGGGCGCCTGGCGGACAATTGAACCCGCGCCGCCGCACGGGGCGGACGACCTCGCCGCGATCAGGACGGCGTGGTCGGCGCTGCGGGCGGCCTTCTTGGCCAGCGACCCGCCGGGGTTTGCGGCGGCAGCACAGCAGTTGGCTGCGGCGCAGCGCGCCCTGCCAGCGGCGCAGCGCCCGACAGCGGAGTTGATCGCGACCGAGCTGCGCTACAACTGGCTGAGGCCGCGCCGTGCCGCTTGGATGATGATGGTAGTCGGGGCGCTGCTGGCCGTGGTGGCCCTGCTGGTCCGGCGCGGATGGTGTGATGGTTTGGCGATAGCTGCGATGGTTGCGGGCTTCGCGCTGCTGACGTATGGCTTGTCGATGCGCTGGGCGATCGCCGGGCGCATCCCAGCCGCCAATATGTTCGAGTCACTGTTGTTCCTCAGTTGGGGCATGGGGGCCTTCGCGATCGTGGCGATGTTCGTGCAGCGCCAGCGCATCGTACCGCTGACGGCTTCGGCAATGGGGGCCGTGGCGCTGATCCTGGCGGACTGTCTGCCGCTGGACCATTTTGTGCGCCCCATAGCACCGGTGCTGCTGGACACCATCTGGATGTCGATCCACGTCCCCATCATCATGGTCTCCTACTCGGTGCTGGCATTGGCGGTCCTGATTGCCCACGCTCAATTGGTGGTGATGGCAGCGGCCCCGGAGCGCAGGGAACTGGCCGTGGCGATCGACACGCTGCACTACTGGTATGTGCAGGTTGGCGCGCTTTTCCTGGCGGCCGGGATCATCACCGGGAGCATGTGGGCCGCATCGTCCTGGGGCCGCTATTGGGGCTGGGACCCCAAGGAAGTCTGGTCGCTGGTGGCCTTCCTGGGCTACATGGCGATTCTGCACGCGCGGCTCGAGCGCGGGCGCGTGACTTGGTGGATGTACGTGGTGGCAGCTCTGCTGACGGCCGGCCTGTTCGCGCTGGTGGTGCCCAAGCTCGCTCCGCTGAGCGGGCTGAGACTAGCCGCGCTGGGCAGCACCGCCGTAGCCATAGCGATCTTCGTGCTGGCGCGGGGCGCCTTTGCCACGGCGCTGAAGAGCGTGCTGGCCTTCTGGCTGATCATCATGACGTACGTGGGCGTGAACTACGTTTTGGGTGTTGGCCTGCACAGCTACGGCTTTGGCACGGGCGCGGTAGTGCGCTACATGTTCCTGATTGGCGCCATCGACTCGGCGCTGGTGGCACTTTGCTGTGTCGTCTACCTGGCGCGGCGGTCGTGGCGCCGCCCTTCCGCGGCCGATCGCCAACCGGTGGCGTCGCCGGCTTGAGGGCGGTCCGAGCGGCGTGTTGAGCGCAGGGCGCCGCCGCGCTAATGTGTGTCTACATGCTGGCGGTGTGTCGGCGGCGAGGTGTGTCCAGTGAGTCTAAACCGACGGGATTTCTTGAAGGTGGTCGGGCTAGCCGGAACCGGCGGCTCGGCGGCGTATCTGTCAGCGGAGCCGGCCCAGGCGTCTGAGGGCGGCCAGCCCCTGGGCGATGCTGTGGGAGTGCTGGTGGACATTCCCAACTGCATCGGATGCCGCTCCTGCGAGTACGCCTGCCAGAAGGCGGCCGGCTTCGACGTGCCCGCGCTCGAGAGCTTCTCGGACAAGTCGGCGTTCGCCGAGTATCGGCGACCGGCGCCGCGCTCCCACACCGTGGTGAACGCCTTCGACGGCCCGCCGAGTGCGGGGGAGCTCGTCTACGCCAAGATCAACTGCCTGCACTGCAACGACCCGGCTTGCGTATCGGCCTGTTTGGTCGGGGCCTTTCGCAAGCAGCCCAACGGCGCGGTGACCTACGATGCCTGGAAGTGCATAGGTTGCCGCTATTGCATGGTGGCCTGTCCCTTCCAGATTCCGACTTACGAGTATGACAACGCGCTTACGCCGCAAGTGCGCAAGTGCACGCTGTGCTTCGACCTGATTTCCCAACCCGGCGGCGTACCGGCCTGTGTGCGGATCTGCCCCACCGAGTGTCTGACGTTTGGCAAGCGCAGCGGACTGCTGGATCTGGCCCATGAGAAGATCCGCAACGAGCCGGACCGCTACGTCGATCACGTCTACGGCGAACACGAGGTCGGCGGAACCTCCTGGCTGTATCTCTCGAGCGTGCCCTTCGAAGAGCTGAACTTCGTGAAGCTGGATTCCAAGGCCCCGCCGCGGCTGACCGAGTCCATCCAGCACGCGGTGTTCAAGCGCTTTGTTCCGCCGCTGGCCTGGTACGGGCTGCTGGGGGCGATCATGTGGCTGGCCGATCCGCGGCGGCAGGCCGAGTCAGCCGAGAGCAGCGCGGGGCACCGCGAGTGAGGCTGCGTCGCGGCCGCCGATCGTGAGGCGGACCAGGCAGCAGGCCGAGTGCGTGAGGGAGCGACGGAGTGAGTGAACACGAACAGCCCAGGCCGGTGGAGCGAAAGCTGCTGACGCCGGGGGTCTTTGTCTTACTGGGACTGATCGCGATCGGGTTCTGTTTCGCGGCATACCGGTTCATCTTCGGCCTCGAGGCGGTAACGAATCTCGACCAGCAGCACCCCTGGGGGATATGGATCGCAATCGACGTGGCTACGGGGGTGGCCCTGGCGGCGGGCGGTTTCACCACGGCGGCGCTGGCCCACATCTTCCACCGCGGGCACTACCACGCGATCACGCGGCCGGCGTTGCTGACGGCAATGCTCGGCTACACCTTCGTGGGCATCGGGCTGATGGCCGATCTGGGCCGCTACTACAACATCTGGCACCCGGGCTGGCCGACGATGTGGCAGGGTAATTCGGTGCTGTTCGAGGTAGGCATGTGCGTGATGTGCTACCTGACAGTGCTGTACATCGAGTTCCTGCCGATCGTCTGTGAGCGCTTCATAGGCGACGCGCGTTTCCCGCGGTTGGATCGCATCTGCCGTGTGGTTCACCGGCTGGTGGAGAGGACGATGTTCCTGTTCATCATCGCCGGCGTGGTGTTGTCCTGCCTGCACCAGTCGTCGTTGGGAAACCTGATGGTCATAGCGCCGTCGAAAGTCCACCCGCTGTGGTACACGCCGATCCTGTCGCTGCTATTCCTGCTGTCGGCGATCGCGGTTGGCTTTCCGATGGTGGTCTTCGAGTCGATCTACGCTTCGTGGGCGTTGAAGCTCAAGCCCGAGATGCACGTGCTGAGCGCCCTGGCCCGGTACATCCCCGTGCTGTTGGGGGTCTATCTGGCATTCAAGCTGGGGGATATGCTTCTCCGCGAGAGCTACGTGTATCTGACCGAGCGTTCGGCTCAGAGCACGATGTTCATCGTCGAAATGGTCTTCGGCTTGATCGTGCCTTTCGCCATGCTGCTGTCGGCGCGGGTGCGCAGTTCGCCGCGCTGGCTGTTTGTCGCGGCTCTGCTGATAGTGCTGGGCGTGGCGCTGAACCGTGTGAACGTCTTCCTGGTGGCGTACCGGCCACCCTACGCGACCAAGACCTACTTCCCGGCCGTGGGCGAGTTCGCGGTAGTGATCGGTCTTGCCGCTCTGCTGATCCTGATCTACCGCATCATCGTGACCTACCTCCCCGTGATCAGCCATCCCGGTAAAGCGAGAACGACATGAGAGAGACCCGCGCTCGGGCCCAGGTTGGCGACCGACCGGCTGGGGTAGGCCGGTTGGTGGCGACGGCGGTCGCCGCCGGCTGGCTGTTATTCGGCTCCACGTCGCCGGCTGTGGCGCAGCAGGCGCCGCGGCACGGCGAGTCTTCCTGTGCAGACTGTCACACGTGCGAGAGCCCGACGGCGGAGGAGCCCTGCCTGCGCGCCTGTCTGCGGGCCCGCACGAGGGAATCCACTGACCGACTCCGCGAGCAGCCTGGTCCCGACATCGTGGTGCTTGACGAGTTGGAGGACCTCTATCTTCCGGTACCATTCGACCACAAGGGCCACGCCGACATGGCCGCGATCACACGCGGCTGCGAGCTATGCCACCACCACACGCCCGAGGAGGCACAACGTTCGGCGTGCAAGGCCTGCCACGAGGTCGAGCCGGCCAGGCAGGACATTCACAAGCCAGGCTTGCGGGGGGCCTACCACCGACAATGCCTGAGTTGCCACCGTGAATGGAGCGACGCTTCGGCGTGCGAAGCGTGCCACGCCCCCAAGGCTAACCAGGGTGAGGCTTCGGCGACGCCGACCGCAGGCGACATAATCGGCCGGATGCACCCGCCGATCCCGGAGCCGGACGAAGAGACGTACAACACGCCGCACAAGGACGCACCGGGAAACAAGGCGTTCTTCCCCCACCGGGTGCACGCGCACAGCTTCGGCTTGCGGTGCGCCGAATGTCACCAGGAGGACAATTGCTCACGCTGCCACGTGGAGGAAGGCAAACGCACGCCCAGGGAGCGCCGGGCGCAGGGGTCTCATGAACAGTGCCGCTCCTGCCACGACGTCGAGGCGCCCGACAAGTGCGTCCGTTGTCACTGGAACGAAGGCGAATCGAAGCCCGCGCCGTTCGATCACGCCAGCACGGGCTGGCCGCTCGACGAGTACCACCAAGGCAAGGGCTGCCGCGTGTGTCACAGCGCAGTGCCTTTCGTTAAGCTCGAGCGCGGCTGCAGCCAGTGTCATGAGGCCCTGCTGCCCGAGAACTTCCACCAGGCCGCCGCCGACTCCGCGGAGTTGAACTGCGGGGAATGCCACCAGATCGAACCGAAGGCCCACGTGCACGAGCCGCTGGCCCAGGGGCAGTGCACAGCGTGTCACCAGCCGGCCCAGGAGGGTGACCAGGCGTGTCTACTCTCGCCGGAAGGAAAGGAGCGGTGTTTCGCTTGTCACGACGATGTACGCGAAGAGTTGGCCGCGGCCGGCAGCCGCCACAAGCCGCTCGACGAGGGTTGTGCAACGTGTCATGAGGGACACTCGTCGGATCACGAGCATTTGCTGCGTGTCGCAGTCGAGGAGTCCTGCTTCGAGTGCCACGCCGAGGTCAAGGCCGAACTGGGCCAGGGCGGCTCGTCGCACAGCGTGGTTTCCAGCGGGCGGCGCTGCGCGACCTGTCACACGGCTCACGCGGCGGCGCAGCCCAGGTTGCTGCGCGCGGAGCAGCGGACCTTGTGCCTGACGTGTCACGACCAGCCCCAGCAAACGCGCGACGGGCGGACGATTCCCGACATGCGGCCGGTGCTGCTGAACAGCAAGTCGTTGCACGGTCCAGTACGGACCGGCGAGTGCAACGCTTGCCACGCGGTGCACGGATCGCCCAACGCCGGCTTGCTGCGGAAGTACTTCCCGGCGGAGTTCTACCAACCCTTCGACCCAAACAACTATGCCCTGTGCATGGAGTGCCACAGCAAGACGGTCGATCTGCAAGCGGCGACCAGCGTGCGGACCGCCTTCCGCGACGGCCAGCGTAACTTGCATTACCTTCACGTGAATCGTCCGCAGAAGGGGCGCACGTGCCGGGCGTGCCACGAGATCCACGGTAGCAATCTGCCGCGGCACATGGCCAGCGGGGTTCCCTTCGGAACCGGCGGCTGGTCGATGCCGATCGGGTTCGAGCAAACCACAACGGGCGGGCGTTGCAGCCCGGGCTGCCACGGGCCCAAGGAGTACCGATCGACCGGGCCGGTTCCGACCAGTATGCCCAACGATGAAGAGAGGTGATACGTGAGGAGTTCTACGCGACGATGGATGTTGTCTATCGCGCTGGTCGTGGCCGCCCTGGTCGGCTGCCGAGCCGTCCAGCTCACCGGAGCCAAGCCGCGGATAGTCGCGGATGAACGGCAGGCGGTCGAGTTGGCGACGTGGCCACCGGAGGCGGCGATCCGGAGCGCCGCGCTGAGCGAGATGGAGGCCGCGGACGCGCCTCGGATGGTGGCAGCGGTTGCTCAGACGGTCGAGTTGGACAGGCCGGCGGCCGCAGCGGTGCTCCCGGAGCCGTCCCCCACGACGATGCAGGACCGGCAGCCGGCGCAGGTGCAAAAGCCGACGGCCTCGACACCGCACGGCGGGTGCGTCACAACCGAGTGTCATCCGGGCATCAAGGCCCGGGCCTTCGCGCACGGTCCGGTCGCGGTGGACGCCTGCGAGACCTGTCACAAGGAAACCGATCCCGCACGGCATACGTTCGAGTTGCCCCACGCAGGACCCGAACTGTGCGGATTCTGCCACGCGTTGGAGCTCAAGGGCGCGCACGTGCATCAGCCGGTGGCGGACGGTCAGTGCGTGCAGTGTCACGACCCGCACGGTGCAGACAATCGCCTCATGCTGCTGGGCGGGGCCGGCGCGGCGAACTGCGCAGAGTGTCACGGCGACGTCACGGCGGGCATGACTGTGCTACACGGCCCGGTTGCGGCCGGCACGTGCAGCGCATGTCATCGCTCGCACACCTCGGACAGTCGAACCAGTTCCCGCTACAGCCGGCTGAACACGACCAGCCAGGAAAGCAGAATCAAGCCCATCAGCAGCATGATCCACACGGCGTGATCGTGCGTGCTCAGACGCGGATGACGGTGGTCTCGATGACGCGAGCGCGAGTGCGAATGGCGTGTGCGGTGCGGGGACAGCACGACGTTGCCGACGAACAGCGGGTGGCCGCAGTTGGCGCACAGGCGTTCGACCTTCAACTCGCTATTGCGCATCTGGTGCCCCTTCCCGCATTGTTCGCAGCGCACGGTGATGTGCCCCGGCACGCTCAGGTGCCGGTGGCAGTTGGGGCACGGGATCCTTGTCGCCGCCCCGGGATCAGGCACACGAGCCAGACAGCGGGAACACCGGTAAACCGGTCCGCCTTCGAAGGTCGCGAGATCGTCTCCGTCAGGGGCTTCGGACGGAGACATACTGCCCCGCTCTGCCGCGATGGGTCCCTGCGGAACCACGTTGTCCTCCGACTCCACCGTTATCGGGCTGGAGCGCCGCGGGGCGCTGTTACCCATGTTTTATGAATCGCCCGGATCGCCCGCAGACGTTAGTAGCAATCACAAGACCATCAGCGCCAGGCGCGTCCTGGCACGCAGCGCCGGCCTGAACCCAGCAGCCCCCGGCGGCCGATGGTAACGCTATGAGCACCCTCCCAGGTTTGGCTGAGAGAAACGCCGCCGCCCATGCGCGGCCGAACGCCTCGGCTGGCACGCTCGCCTGCCTCACGGTCGATGTGGAGGAGTACTTCCACTGTGAGGTGTATGCCCGCTGTGCCCCCGCTTCGACCTGGTCACATTTCGAGCGCCGCGCCGCCCCGTTTGTCGAGCGGCTCGGCGACCTGCTGCAACGCCACGAGAGCCGGGCCACCTTCTTCGTGCTGGGCTGGATGGTCCCGTACCTGGGACCACTGCTCCAGCACTTGGCCTCCCAGGGGCACGAAATCGCTTGTCACGGCGACGCGCACGAGCACCTGAGCCGCCTCACCCCCCAGGCCCTGCGCGAAGACCTCACGCGCGCCCGCGGGAGAATCGAGGATGCTGTGGGCGTTCGTATCCGCGGATATCGCGCTCCGACCTTTTCTGTAACCCGGGCCACGGCCTGGGCACTGGATATCATCAGCGAGCAGGGCTTCGAGTACGACTCGAGCATCTTCCCCATTCACCACGACCGCTACGGCGTGCCCGACGCACCGGCCTCGCCGTTCTGGGCGGTCACGCCGTCGGGGGCGTGTGTGCTCGAGTTTCCACCGCTGACGCTCGACTGTCTCGCGCTGCGTGTTCCGGTCGGTGGCGGCGGATACCTGCGGCTGTTGCCGGGCGCCATCCTGCGACAGTGTCTGGGGCGGCGGGCCCGGCAGCGGCAGGCCGCGCTGGTCTACGTCCACCCGTGGGAACTCGACCCACAGCAACCACGCCTGCGGGCGGGGCGACTGGCGCAGTGGCGACACCGCGTGAACCTGCACACGACCGAAGCCAAGCTCGAGCGTCTGTTACGCACGTTCCGCTTCGACACCGCTCACAACGTGCTCAAACGCGTTCAGGCCATGGGACCGCTGCCGGAGTTCGCGCTCACAACGGAGGCTACGCCACAACTGGCCTGAATCACCGTGCGCGGTCTTGCGACTGTCCGCCGGCCGTATGGCCGCCGCTGTCGGCGAGCGTCGGAGGCCGGTGAACGGCGATCTGGAATGCTGGCTGGCCAGCCGCCCGAAGCGCAACACGCAAGACTGTGCGGCAC
>JAHJAR010000281.1 GCA_018814045.1 Planctomycetota bacterium
ACGCTTTCGTTCTCGGTCGGGGCCGGTCTGCTGCGGATCGCCACCAAAGAGAAGCTCGACCGCGACAAGGCCGTGCTGGTCTACGACATCCGTGACCTGACCGTCGCGGTGCCGCGCTACACCAACGCGGCCCGGCTGGATCCGGCCCAGGCTCTCAACCAGTTGGGCCAGGGCGGTGGCGGCGGGGGCGGCGGCGGTAGCCAGCAGCTCTTCCAGACCGAAGGCGGTCAGAACAACGAAGACTTCGGTGGACCGGGTGGTCTCGGCGGGGCGGAACTCGTCCAGGAGATCATGGACATCATCCGCCAGACGGTCGAGCCGGACTCCTGGCGCGAGACCGGCGGCGGCGAAGGCTCGCTGCGCGAGCTCAACGGCCAGCTCATCGTCTACAACACGTCCGACGCGCACCAGCAGGTCGCCGACCTGCTTTCGCAGTTGCGTCAGACGCGGGCCTTGCAAGTGGCCGTCGAGACGCGCTTCCTGAACGTCACGTCGAACTTCCTCGAGGAGATGGGCGTCGATCTGGACTTCGTTTTCAACTCCGGCAGCGCCGGTTTCGACCGCGCGTTCAACGCGGCCGGAGCTGGGATCTCCGATCCGTTCACCGGTGCCCCGGTGCTGATGCCCCGCACTTACAGCCAGATCGGGGCCACGCCGGCCACGCCGGGCTTTGGCAACCCGATGCCGCAGACGCCGGTGGGCCAGCCTTACCAGCAGGCCGGCTTCGTGCCCTCGAGCGGCGGCATGATCCCGACTTCGCACTACATGACGCCGATCCCGGCCCAGCAGGGTTCCATGTCGCTGGTCAATCCGGCGAATCTGAACACAGGTGTGCCGGGCTCGCTGGCGCAGGCGGTCGCCAATACGCCGGCGCTCAGCATCGCCGGTTCGTTCCTGGACAACCTCCAGGTTGATTTCCTGATTCGCGCGACGCAGGCCAACGCACGTTCGAGCATTGTGCAGGCGCCGCGCTTGCTGATGCCGAACGGCGGGCGTGCCAACATCACCATCGGCCGCGCCCGGCAATACGTCGGCAGCGTCACCCCGCAGTTGGCCGAGGGTGTGGTCGGTGTTACGCCGCAGTTGAGCCAGGCCTCGAGCGGCACCACGCTCGACGTGGACGCGACGATCAGTGCCGATCGCCGCTATGTCACGGTTACCATCCAGACCACGCAGTCGAAGGAGCCGCGTTTCGAACGATTCGAGGTGCAGCGTGCCAGCGGTAACTCGCCCGGCATCTTCGTGACGCTGCTGGATCAGGAGTTCACTACGATCAACACCCAGGTCACGGTACCCGATGGCGGCACGGTGCTGCTCGGCGGTCTGAAGCAGGTCGGCGAGATCGAAGTCGACGCCGGCGTGCCGATCCTCAGCAAGATCCCCATTCTCAAGCGGGCTTTCACCAACACCACCACCGTCAAGGACACACAAACGCTGCTGATCCTGCTCAAGGCCAAGATCATCATCCAGAAGGAGGCCGAGGAGGAGGCGTTCCCGACCATGATCAGCGCCGCGGCCGGCGGCTAGCGATCCACGCCGGGCACATGACCACACGGCGGAATACAACCTGGCGCCCGTCGCTGCGAGGCGGCGGGCGTCGGTCTGTGAATGCCGGGCCGGACCGTTGCGCGCACGCCTGCGCCGCGCGCTGCACTAGTAGGTTGCTGCTCGCACTGCTGGTGCTGCCGCTGGGCGTCGCCGCCCAGACAACGCCGGCGACTTCGCGCGCGACCACGTCCGCCAGCCACCCGGCTCCGGCGGCCTTTCAGCCCGGCGTGACGATCGACTGGCGCGAACACGTGGTGCGTGTGGCCGGCCGCGTCGTGCTGCGGCATGGCCCGCTCGAATTCCTGGCATGCTTCGCGGGCAAGGAACACGAGAGCATCGTACGGCTCGATGCGTCGGCGACGCACATCTACATGGCGCTCGGCCTGGTCGGAATCACACCCGGCCACCCGCCCCAGTGGGACGAGCGCGGGGAGGCGTACGTGCCGCCGACCGGCGACCTCGTCGAGCTCTCGTTCGAGTGGCTCGAGGGGCATGAGCGTCGCTCGGCGAACGCTTTCCAGTGGCTGCGCGACGCCGAGTTCGGTCGCATTCCACACGCGCGTCCCTGGGTCTTTGCCGGCTCGGTGCGCTTGCCGGACGACACGCTGCTGGCGGACCACTCCGGCGTCGGTGTCGCGGTCGTCGATTTTGCCGATAGCCTGATCTGCCTCTTCCGGCGGCATTCGAGCGCGGATGCTGCGCTCTGGCTCGAGGCCAATACGAACACAATCCCCCCGCTCGAAACGCCCGTGTGGTTGGCCGTGCGTGCCGCGGAGCCACGTTCACACCTGGTTGAGGTGGACTTTCGCGGGGCGGTGTTCGTTGACGGGCGCTACGCGTCGCTGTCGGACCTGGCCGAGTCGATCGCCACCGCCCGCCGGTTGGATCCGGCCTACGTACAGACCTTCAGCGTCGCCGGCACTCTGACGAGCGACGTGGCGCAGCTCCGGCACGAACTCGGGCGGCTCGGGATCGCGGACGAGGCGCTGCGCTTCGCACCGATGGCCGCCGCCACGCGGCCGGTCGGCGGTGCTCAGGACAGCAGCCTGGACAGCGGCGCTGCCAGCACTTCAAAGTACCGTAGCAGCAGGCGCCAACCGCAGTAGTCCGGGTCGAGCAGGATCAGCAGGCTCAGAGAGGCCCAACAATAGGTGCCAGCCCAACTGAGGACCGACCGCAGCAGGGGGGGCAGGCGCCGCCGCGGCCGGCCGCCAGAGTGGCGTCTGGGCAGAGCGCCGGCCAGCCCTGACCAGAGCATGAATGTCCCGCCCGTGCAGATCCCCCACGCCAGGCAGCGCAGTTGCAGTCCGTGCAGCAGGCCGCAGTAAACAAAAACGACCAGCACGCCCCAGTGACGATGACCGGGCAGGCTCCGCAGCGGGCGGTAGGCGTAGTCGCGTAGCCAGGCGAACAGCGTGATGTTCCAGCGGTGCCAGACTTCGCGCGGCGTGCGGGCGATGAGGGGGTAACGGTAGTTCTCACTGCCGGTAACGCCGAACACCCGCGCTACGCCGAGCTGGAGGCTCGCATACGCACTTTCGACGGCATACAGCGCCAGCGGGGGCCCGTGCACCAACAGCAGCACACGCGTGGCTGAAACGAGTTCGGGCTGCCGGAATGGGTCGAACTGGGTCGCCCCGGCGAGTTGCGTGAGGATCGCGGCCAGCGCCCCCAGTGTGGCGAACCCCAGGGCGATCCGCAGTACGCCGGCACTGAAATCGTGCGTCGTCCAGTTCGCGCGGGCGTTGCGCAGCCGCGTGGCAAAGGCCTGGCAGCGCTCGAGCGGCCCGTGCCGGAATTGGGGGAAGAAGAGCATGTACGCCAGGTAATCGAGCAGCGCCACGCGCACGCGCGGCTGGCGCATGCGATCCCAGAAGTAGCTCACCAGGCGGAGGAAGGTCAAGGCGATGCCGCAGAAGAGGATCATCAGGCTGGGCCGGTCCTCCAGGCGCAGCGCCGCGTGCTCGAACGGCTCCGGCCGCGGCAGGTGGAAGCAGGCCCAGTAGCCGACGTGCATGCCCACCAGCACGACCGCAAACGCCAGCCGGCGGCCGCGGCCCAGGCGCACGACTCCCTCAACCAGTGCAAACCCGCCGAGAATCGCCAGTACCAGGCCGAGTGCGAGTGCCGGCCCGGCCACGATTAACAGCGTCGCCAACCCGGTTCCGATGAAGAACGTCCTGACATGCTGCCCCGGCAGCAGGAGGAATAGCGGGAGCCACACCAGGTACAGAAGGACCGGCAGGGCGGTGGGGCGCCAAAGCTGGATCAGATCCATCGCGGTCGCCGTCGGCACGAGTGCAGGCTCGGCGCTCGAAACCAGGGAGGACGGTGTCCACCACGCTCGCGGTGCCCGGGCACGATACCAGGAACGCCGTTCGGTCGCGGCATTCTACGAGTGGCGCCGCGCTGGTGAAAGCGCGCCGTCGTCGATCAGGCCGGCTTCTGCGGCGGTTTCCCGGCGCGGCACAGCACGACGCCTCCCAGGTTCAGGCTGTGGGTCGTCGCGTTGGCGAACCCGGCCGCGGTGAGGCGGCCAGCGAGCGCGGCCCCTGAATCGAAGGTGGCCACCGACTGGGGCAGGTAGCGGTAGGCGCCGACGCGCTCGCCACTGATCAAGCGGGCCAGCAGGGGCATGATCCGCTCACAGTACAGGCGGTAGAACCAGCGCAGGACGCGGTTGTCCGGCAGCGCGAATTCGAGTATCACCACGCGGCCACCCGGACGCAGCACGCGGCACATTTCGCGCAGACCGACGGCCAGCTCCGCGAAGTTGCGGACGCCGAACGTGCAACTGATCACATCCACAGACTCGTCGCGCAGCGGCAGACGCAGCGCATCGGCCCGCACCAGGCTCAGCGGCGTGGCGAGATCAGCGTAGCGGCCCTGAACCAGCATGTTGGCCGCGAAATCAACACCGACGAGCAGCGCCGGGGATGGACTCGCCGCCGCGAATGTGCGAATCATGTCGCCCGTGCCACAGGCGATGTCGAGCACGACATCAGCGGGACGAACCTGGGCCGCAGCGACTGCCCGGCGGCGCCAGTGCGCGTCGCGCCCCAGACTGGCGATTGTGTTGACGCGCTCATACGTCGGCGCTATGGCATCGAACATCGACTCCACGCGCGCGGCCTTGTCGGCCTGCCCGTGTGGGTCGCGGAGTGTGTCGCGATCCCAGCCGACGGGTTGTGACGATGGTTCTGGCACTGTCGTCATCCCAGGGTGTTCGTGGGCGGCGACTATACCACGAGAGCCGGCGCTGCACACGAATGCGAAACGCGGCCCGCACCCGGGTTTGCCCGCCCGCTGTCAACTGCGCCTGGTTCCCGGACCGCTCGCATCGGTTAACCTGCGTGCATGTTGCCGCCCCGACAGCGCTGGTGCACGTATGCGGTGCTCGCTCTGGGCGTGGCGCTGCGCATCGCAGTTGCGGTCGTTACGCCGCCCGAGCGCGCCTACGACGACCACTTTGCTCCGTTGCACGTGATCCTCGACCAAGGCCGCATCCCGGATGCGGCCGATTGCTGGGAGTGCTTCCAGCCGCCGCTGTACTACGTCGTGTCAGCCGGCGTTTACGCGGCCTCGATGCAGGTCGCTGAACAGGTCGGAGCTGAGCACGAGCAGGCTGTCAGCGCGGGGCGCAAGGCCGTGCAGTTCGTCTCGGTCGTGGCGGGGGCCGTGACGCTGTGGCTATGCTTGTTGATTCTACGGAGGATGTGCGAGCTGTCGCCCGGCCGTGAGGCGCTGGTGCTCGCCTGTGTCGGCGTCCTGCCACGGCACGTTTATATGTCCGCCATGGCGACCAACGACGCTTTCACCTACATGGTGGCGTCGATCGCGATCTACGCGGCGTTGAGCGTCCAGGCTGGCGGCTGGACGACGCGCGGTTGCCTGGTGGCTGGTGCCCTGGCCGGCGCTGCCGTGCTCAGCAAGGGCTACGGGGCCATGACGGTGCTTGCCATCGCCGGGACGCTCTGGCTGTTCACGCACGCGAAAGCCCGGCGGCTGCCCAAACACGAGTACTGGCCGAGTTTTAAGCCGGTCGCGTGGGTTCTGGTCGGAGCGCTGGCGGTGGGGGTCTGGCCCACGGTGCGCAACCTGTACATCTTCGACGAGCCGCACGTGGACAACTACGACATCTTCGACACCCCGATGCGCTTTCAGCCTCCGGGCTCGATCTGGGAGACTGAGTTTTACTCGTTCCGGTTGTCGGCGCTGCTGAAGCACCCGTGGGTGCATCTGGCGCACGTGGACAGCTTCTGGACCGAACTCTACGCACGCCTGTGGTTCGACTACGAGGGCTTCGCGGTGACGCTCAAGTTGTATCCGCCCTGGGATGATTTCTGGCACCGCGTTGATGCGCTCGAGCCGGTCTGGAATGCACGCCGGCAACGCCTGATGCTCGACTACGGGCCACAGGACGTCCCGCCCGATTTCAGGTGGGTTGCGGTGGCGGGCTATCTGGCCGGGCTGCCCATCACCGCGGCGCTGCTGGCCGGGCTGGTGCTGGCACTGCGGCGGTTCCGGCGTGACCCGGCGCTGGCATTGCTGACCGTGCATTTTCTAGCCGGGCTGTTTGTGGTCGTATTCCAGACGCTACGTCTGCCGCACTTCGCCGCCATGAAGGCCGCCTTCGCGCTGAGTGGCCTGACGACAGCGCCGGTGCTGCTGGGCCTGGCGCTCGAACCGCTGCGGGGCGTGGGACGCTACCTGGGGATCGGGCTAGTGTGGCTGGCGGTGAGCGCAGTGGCGGCGGCCGACGTGGCTTACCTGATCGTAGTGGCGCGGTACGCGGCGGGGCCGTAGCACTCCCGGCAGGCTCGAACGGTCTGATCCGAGCTGCGATCCCACAAACCCGAGACATGACCCCAACGAACCCAAGCCGCGACCCCGCAAATCCGAGCCGCGACCGCGTGAACCGAGCCGCGACCGTGTGAACCGAGCCGCGACCGTGAGGGAGCGGTTACCGCAACATGGCCGCCGGTGCTAAACAGCCGCTCAAGGTCCTGGGACGCTCATTTGCGCATCAATGCCGCGCGGCCTGAAGGCCGCGGCTCGTTGTGTCGCATAATCGCGAGCACCTATCTAAAACCACGTTTCATACCGCCCCTCCGCCACGCTGCAATAGAACCAGCAACCATCTTTCACGGGAACCGAATCGCAGGCCGGCACAAGCCGCGCAAACGGAGGGCAAGGGCGATGCAAATCAGATTTCTGTCCAGCCAGCCTTGACAAGGCAGCGGCGGCATCGTCAGAATACGTTCTATCGAAAGTAGGGCTGGTGCGATGGTTCGGGTGGACGTGCCAGCCCGCCGAGGAGAGGGCGCAACGCCCCCCCCCCGACGGAGCAGCGCGTTTGTCAGTTGCGCTGCCAGTCACGTCCCCAGGGCCGCAGAGCCCAGCGCAATCGGCACAGTCGCCCGCGTTTGCTAAGGTGGTCACCGGGCTTCGCTCGGGACCTCGGAAGAGGAGGAGGTCGATGCGGGCACGTGAAAGCGGTCACCGTTCTCGAAAGAACACTTCGAAGTCTCAGGGCGGATACTGCCCTGCCACGCAGACGCCGCATCGCGGCGAAGGGGTACGATCATGACAGCTCGACATAGCTACGGCGCTAACGTGGCGATCACTACCGTCACGGCGATTCTGGCCTGTTTCGCTGCCGGCACAACACCGGCGCGCGCCGACCTGAATCAGGGCCTCATTGCACATTGGCCGTTGAGTGAAGGTCAGGGCACGTGGACCGAGGACGTGGCCGGCAATCACGACGGCACCATCTACGGCGGCCCGCCCTGGGTCGCGGGCGTCACCGGCTCGCCATCAGACTACGCATTGGACTTCGATGGCAGCAACGACTACGTGAACGTCGGGCAGTTCACGCAGTTCGGCGGTACGCAGCACTTCAGCCTCTGTGCCTGGATTAACAGGACGACCGTTTCTGGCCCGGAGCCTTATATCCTGAACAACATGTACAGCTCCTCGCGGGGCATCGGGCTATACTCCTATGGAAACATGACCGCGGTAACTGCCGGCGGTATAAATGGCACGATTTACCAAGCCACGGTGCGCGACTTTGAGGACATCGCGGATGGCCAATGGCACCTCATCGTAGGCACGTATGACGGATCCGCGCTTCAGCTCTACATCGACGGCGAGTGGCGCGGCAGCAACAGCGACTTCAGCTACTACACGGCTAGCACTCAGAACATGAACATCGGCCGGATGGAGCAGGGGGCCCGCTACTACTTCGACGGCAAGATAGACGAGGCGCGCATCTACAACCGGGCGCTGAGCGCCGATGAGGTTCAGGACCTTCCGGAGCCGGGAACGCTGGCCTTGGTAATGCTCGGCGGTCTTGCCGTGTTGCGGCGCAGGCGCTGAACGCTTCTTTACGATTCCCACGAATTCGCACGCGGGCCGCTCTCTTCAGGGCGGCCCGTTTTTCGACTTGGGATCTGCGATCTGAGTTCCCCAACCGCAATGCCACGCCCCACCACCATTCTGTTAACGCGCCGCGTACGTAACCAGTAGCGGGCCACGCCGGCCCGCAGCCGCCGTTCCGCAGCGGTCATGTGCGTTCGTGAGCGGGCCTCTTGTGCTGCCATATATATATAGTACCAGATTAGTGGCCAAAGTCAAACCCATTACGAATGCGAATCTGCTCAACAGCCGAAAGAACGCCGTAAC
>JAHJAR010000282.1 GCA_018814045.1 Planctomycetota bacterium
CCCTTTCCAAGGGTGGGGGACTGATTCGAGCGCGAGGGGCTCTGGGTCATTCAAGTCCGTCCCCCACCCCGTTCGACCGCCTGTGGGGCGGCCGAAACGGGATGGGGCACCCGCGGGCCGGACTCGTCGTCGCTGTGCCATTGCCGCGATAGCGTTTCTGCTGTTCGGGGCGTCCGACGTCGTCGAGGTGCAGACGGGGGCGTGGTGGCGGCCGTTCTGGCTGCTGTTTTGGAAGGGAGCCTGCGTGCTGGCGTTTGTTGCCCTGCTGGCCGACCACGTCCGTGAACGGCGACGATAACGCCGCTCTGCCCGGCCAGATCAAGGCCTCAGCCAACCCGCGCCTGCGGTATACGCAGAAGCTGCCGGTGACGCGCAGCGCTTGCCGCCCGAGCACGGCCCGCGGGTGTGGCGCAGTGCAGGCCAAGATTGAGCCTCGGTCGTCTCAAGTGCCGCTACTGCAAATAGTTGCGACAGCGTGCGGCGGCGCTGGCGGTTGCCCTGGGCGCGGTTTGGCACGGCGTCTGCCTTCGACGGGATGCGTGTCATGCAATCAGTCCGCAAGGAGCGCGGTGCGCGTGACACGAGCGGTGATGGAGTCGCGCCATGCAGGAGCACGAATACGGCACCACTGGCCCAGCGGTGTCGTCGCTGCCCGGATCACACGCCGATGATCAGACGCAGTGTGTCGTGCCGGATTGCGGATCCGCGCCGCGGGATTGGAGCGAACTGGGGCGACGGGTGTTGGCCGAGGCCGCACGGCAGGCACAGATCACAACGGCACATGCCGCCGGGTATCCGTTCCTGCCGGGGTTGGCATCGGCCATGGAGCCAGCCAAGGAGGGCAGCCATGGTCGAGCGGTTCGTGCGTGCCGTGGCGGTCACTCGGCCAACCCCGTCCCCGCTTATGGTCGCTGGGCCGTTGACGGAGATCGTCCGGAGCTGGGTGCACTAGGGGGCACCCGGCTGCCGTCGTGCGGGGAGGTGCCGCGATGATTTACGGCATGTACCAATCCGCGGCGGGTATGATGGTCAACGAATACCGCCAGGACTTAATCGCGAACAATCTGGCGAACGCTGATACGGCGGGTTTCAAACGCGAGATCGCGACGTTTGCCGAGCGGCTACCGGCGTCGGTGGCTGGCGAGCGGCGGGGGCCGAGCAACGACATGTTGCAGGGGCTGACGGGCGGGCTGTGGCTGGGGCGTACGCACACGGACTTCAGTGAAGGGTCATTCGCAGCGACCGGCAATCCGCTGGACGTTGCGCTCGAAGGGCCGGGCTTCCTGATGGTGCAGGTCGACGGGGAGCAGTTGCTGACCCGCGACGGCCGAATGTTGATGGATGCCGATGGGCGGCTGCTCGCGGCCGTGGATGGCGCTGAGATTCTAAGCGAGGCCGGCGCGCCCATCCGGCTGGACCCGCGTGGCGGCAGCCCGTATGTCGATTCGGAGGGGCGCATCTTCCAGGATGATGCCGAGGTCGCGCGGCTCGGGCTGCGGGACTTCATCGATTACCGCGTACTGCAAAAGGTCGGCACTGGGCGGTTTCGTGCGGCCGGCGGACGGCAGATTGCCCCCGCCGCGCGCGCGCATGGCGGGTTCATCGAGAGCTCGGGCGTCGAGCCGGTGAAGGAACTGGTGAGCATGATCGAGGCCGCCCGAGCGTACCAGCTCAATGCCGAGATGGTCTCGTTGCAGTCCCAATCGCTGGGACAACTGATCAACCAGGTGGCGCGCGTGTAGGTGCGCAGGCGGCGGAGTTGAGGCCAGGATAGAACACCGGCGGTGCGCCGCGGGGCTGCGCGGGCCGCAGAGAATGGTGCCAAGGGAACGCTGAGCGATGGCAATCACTGCCTTGCATACTGCTGCGACGGGGATGCAAGCCCTGTCGACCAAGATCGATGTGATCGCCAACAACATCGCGAACGCCGAAACACCGGGTTTCAAGGCGAGCCGCGTGAACTTCCAGGATCTGCTCTACCAGTTGCGCGCCCAGCCGGGTGTGCAAACCAGCACCGAGACAAATACGCCGCTGGGAACGCAGATTGGCCTGGGCGTCGCGGTGAGCAACACGCAGATCCTGTTCAAGCAGGGCTCGGCGATGCAGACCGGCTTCGGGCTGGACGCGATGATTCAGGGTGACGGGTTCTTCCAGATCGAATTGCCCGGAGGCGGAAGGGCGTACACGCGCGCGGGTAACTTTGTGCGGAACGCCAACGGCGAGCTCGTGCTGGGCAACAGCTTCGGTTTCCGCCTGCAAGACTCGCCCACGATTCCCGAGGAGGTCTCGACCGACATGGTGGCCCTCTCGAGTGATGGGCAGGTCGTCGCCACGCGCGCGGACGGGACGATTGAGAACCTCGGGCAAATCACGCTGGCCCGCTTTGCGAATCCATCTGGGCTGATTCAGCAGGGTTCGAACGTTTACCTGCAAAGCGGGGCGTCGGGCGAACCGATCGAGGGGCAACCCGGCGAGGACGGCATGGGACACCTGATTCCGGGGCACCTGGAACTCAGCACGACCGAAGCGGTGACGGAATTGGTTGAACTGATCAAGACGCAGCGCGTGTTCCAGATGAATTCGCAGTCGATTCAAACCGCCAACGAGGCTCTGCAGGTTGTGGCACAACTGAAGCGGTAGACGCCTGAACACTGAGCACGCGCCGGAGACGAGCGTATGAAAGCGGCATTTTCGCTGGTTCTGTTGGCGGCCGTGCTCCCCGTGAGTGCTGATGACCTCGTCACGCACGGTGTGAGCCGGCTGCGGCTGCGCGCCCAAGCCAATGTATCGGCGCCGCCGACCACGCTGGCGGACGTGCTGGACTTCGCGCAAGCGGACCCGCGACTGCTGCGTGAGATCGGCGCGCGGCCGGTTGAGCCGAACGCATCGGGCACCGCCTGCCCCGTACTCACGCATGATCAGGTTGTGCGGCGGCTGGAGCAGTTGGGGGTGAACATGGCCCGGGTTCTGGTGGCCGGGCCGCTGAACTGCCGGGTAAGGTTGGTTGATTCGGCGCGGGGGGAGCCGCGACCCGTCGACGGTGTCGCGGTTGTGGTCGAAGGGGAAGCGGCACCGTTGCTGCGCGAGTGCGGGTCCGCGGGCGGCCGGAGCCTGGCCGAGGTGTTGCGCGCGTACGTGGCGCGCGAGGTAAGCGATCTGGGAGGCACCCCCGATATCGAGCTGGAGTACGCCGGGCAGGAGTTTCTGAATCTTACGACGCCGCCCTGGAGCTTCACGGTTCGCAGCAGCGCGGGCGAGCAACTGGGGTTGCGTGAGTTCAAGGTCGCGCTGCGTCGGGACGGGCGGGCGCAGCGCACGCTGCACATCGGAGCGCGTGTGCGGCTGATAAAGAATGCATTGGTAGCGGATAAACCGCTGGCAGTCGGGAGTTTCGTGCGGCCGGAAGATTTGCGGCGCGAGACGCGCGTGTTCGCGGGTGTGAGCGAGTTGGGGCTGGAGCGCGACGAGCAGGTTGTGGGACAGCAACTGAAGCGTTTCGTCGCCGCGGGTGACCTGATTCGCCGGGGGGATCTGAAAGCGGTCGACCTAGTCAAGCGTGCGCGGCCGGTGACGGTGGTGGGAGCCGGCGAGAACGTGCACCTGCGGATCACCGGGGTGGCGCTGGATTCGGGAAGTTATGGCGACGTCGTACGCGTGCGCATCGGCAACTCGCGGGAGGATCGGCGCGAATTGCGTGGCGTAGTGACCGGCATGGGCACGGTGCGGATTACGGAGGGCGTGCTGTGATGCGCGGGCTGCGTATGCGAACAGGAGCGGTTTACGCAAGCGTATGCGCGTGGTTGGCGGCCGCGGCATTCTGCGGGCCGGCTGGAGCGCAGAGCAACTCGCTGTTCCGCAGTGGTGGGGCGGTGCAAAGTGCCGTGCCGACCACGCAGCCGGCGGTTGGCGCGCCACCGATCGTTACGACGCTGGCGCCGGTCGCGGCGCGGACAGTGGCGAGCCCGGCTCCCTACGCCGAGGCCGTCAATCCGGTCCTGGCACGGTATTCGGCGATTGCGGTGGAAGTGCCGGAGCCGGAGCGGATCGAGGTCAACGACCTGGTCACGATCATCATTCGCGAGACGAAGTCGTCGCTGAGCGACAGCAAGATGAAGTCGGAGAAGGACTGGGCGCTGGAGGCGGAGTTATCGAAGTGGTTCCGGCTCGATGTGCATGACCAACTGGTGCCGCAGACGTTTGCCGGGGGGACTCCGGGAGCGAAGTTCGATTTCGAGAATCAGTACGAGGGCAAGGGGAAGCTGGACCGCAAGGACACGCTGACGACCCGCGTGACCGCGCGGGTGGTCGACGTGAAGCCCAATGGGACGCTCGTGCTCGAAGCCGCCAACAGCGTCGAGGTGGACGAGGAGAAATACAACGTCACGCTGACGGGCACGTGTCGGAGCGAGGATGTGACGGCGCAGAACTCGGTGCTGAGCACGCAGATCTTCGGGCTGCACATCGACATACAGCACACCGGTGCGGCGCGCGACGCCGCCCGGCGCGGCTGGCTGATGCGGCTGTTTGACCTGGCGCGACCGATCTAGGGCGGACCATCACGGCGACCCTGCGGCTCATCGGAGGCCGTGGGCGCATTAAGGGAGCGAACAAGAGTGGTAAGCCGGTGGCAAACCATGGCTCTGGCAGGCGTGCTGCTGGCGCAGGCCACGCTGACCGTCTCGGCCGAGGTGCGGGTGCAGGACATTGCCCGTTTGCAGGGCCAGCGCACCAACAAGCTGATGGGCTATGGACTGGTCGTCGGCCTGAACGGGACCGGCGACGGGGGCAAGAGCGCCAACGCGATGCGGGCCTTGATGGCCCTGCACCGCCGCTATGAGCAACCGGTGCTCGATGTGGCCGAGTTGCGGGCCAATGACACGGTGGCGTTGGTCGCGGTGGAAGTGACCATTCCGGAGCACGGGGCTCGTGAGGGCCAGACGCTGGACGTCGTGGTCTCGGCGCTCGGTAACGCCAAGAGCCTGGCCGGGGGGCAATTGCTGACCACGCCGCTCCAGGACGCCACCCTGACCGTGCTGGATATTCTGGCGTTTGCCGGGGGGGGCGTGGCTCTGCCCGACAGCGAGAACCAGCGGCGCGGCATCATTCGTCGGGGGGCCACGCTGGAACAGGATTTCTACTACAGTTTCATTGATGGCGAGTACATCACGTTGGTGCTGCCCGACGAGCAGGCGGGTTTCCCACTGGCCCGCATGGTGGCCCGGGCGATCAACCACGAACTCTCCAGCCCGGCCGAGGGCGGCGCGGGGGAACGGGGCGAGATGGGGCTGCTGGTAGTGGAGTCGGCTCCGGCAGAGGCGCTGGGGCCGAAGAACGTGCGCGTGCGCATTCCGCGTTTCGAACTGGCCCGGCCGGCCAACTTCATCAGTCGCGTCTTGCAGACACCGCTATTCATGCTGCCGGAGCAGCCGGCGCGCGTCGTGATCAATCGTACCACGAAGAATATCTCGTTCACCGGCACGGTGACAATCTCACCCACCGTACTCCAGATCCCCGGTCTTGGGACGGTGAGCGTGGGCGGGGCGGGCGGACAGTCTGGCGGGGCGGGCGTGGTGGGGCTGGACACGGCTCAGGCGGGCGGCGTCGAGTTCCAGGAACTGCTGGCAACGTTGTCGAAGATCAAGCTCACGCAGCAGCAGATGGTGGAGGCGGTCGAGCATTTGCATCAGACCGGGACGCTGCACGCGCAGTTGGTCTATACGGAGTAGGTGGGCAGATGGACACGGGTATTTTGCCAGTATCCCGACACGGCGCCATGACGGCCACGTGGCAGCCGGCGGTTGCCACGCGGAAGCGCGTGGACGTCGACGTGTTGCTGGCGGCTGGGCGACGGCTGGACCCCAGCGATCCGGCCACGATCCGGCACGCGGCCAGCAAGTTGGCGTCCGAGCTGTTTTTCGCACCACTGCTGGCCGAGATGCGCAAGCTGCCCTTCGGCCGTGAGTATGGCCAAGGCGGACGCACCGAGGAAGTCTTCGGCGAGCACCTCGACCGGCAGATGGCCGACGCGGTTGCGGCCGCGGACTGCGCCGGGCTCACGACACAACTGGCAACACGTTTGCAGGGTGGTCGGCCGGCGCGCGAGATGGGCGGCAACACCACCATGGTGCGGGAATGAATAAGAGTCAGACCACATTGCAAGTTGTAGCCAGTGGCGCGGCGTTGTCCGAGACCGCCGAGGGCCTCGAACAACGCCTGAGTCGGCTGCAAACGTTGCTGAGACGGCTGCTGGAGCTGGCGGAGGAGAAGCTCACTGCGCTGGCACGTGCGGACACTGAGGTGTTGCAGCGCTGCGCCGCCGCGGAGGCGGAGGTCTTGGACGAGGCGTTTCGGCTGGAGCAGGAGCGCGATGCAATTGTTGCTCGACTCGCGCATGGTTTGCAGTGGCCGAAGGGGCGGGCGGTGCATGTGACTGAATTGGCGGGACGTTTGGGCGAGCCGCTTGCTTCACGTATCCGGGCCAGGAGTATGGGTTTACGCGAAGTGGCCGGTGCGTTGCGAGAAAAAAACCGCCTGACTGCGAGCGTGGCACAAAACCTGCAATCGCACGTGCGTGGCATCTTCAGCGAGTTGGCGAAGGTCAACCAGGAGACTGTCGTGTACGGACCGCACGGAGATCACAAACACACCAACAAGCGTTCCTGGGTGGACGCCGTAGGGTGACCTGTGTCGTTGTTTGGAGCTTCATTTCAGATTGGCCGTAGCGCGCTGGCGGCGTACCAGGCGGCGATTTCGATCGTGGGCCAGAACGTCGCCAACGTCGGCAATCCCGACTACACGCGGCAGACGGGACGGCTGGCGGCCGAGGCAGGCGGGGCGCCACTGGGCGGCACCACGATGGGCGGCGGCGTGCGGCTGGCCACGCTCGAACGCCACGCCAATGAAGCGCTCGAGCGGCGTCTGCGCATGGCCATGGCCCAGCGTGCGGGTGCGGAAGAGACCTACAATGCCCTGACCCAGATCGAGGCCCTGTACAACGAGCTGAGCGACGAAGATCTCTCCAGTGATCTGAACGAGCTGTTCAGCACCTTTGCCACATTGCAGACCGCACCCGGCGACACGAGCACGCGCAGCCTGATTCTGGCGGCGGCGGAGCGGATTTCGCGGACCATGCTGCGGCAGCGCGAGACGTTGCTGCAACAGGCCGTGGATTTGAACGACACGACCGAGACCGCGGCCCTGCGGGCCAACGCGCTCACGCAGGAGATCGGGTCGCTCAACGAGCAGATCGTGACCGAAGAGGCGGGGGGGCAGGTCGTCTCGGGGGCCTTGCGCGACCGGCGCGCGGCGTTGGTGCGCGAGTTGTCCGAGGTGATGGACGTGCTGGTGCGCGAGCAGGATAACGGTTCGCTCAACATCTACATTGGCAGCGAGCCGCTGGTTGAGTTCAACCGTTCGCGCGGCCTGACCGTACAGCGCGAGCTGAGCGGGGGCTACGAGCGGGCCAGCGTTCGCTTTGCCGACAACAACGGGTCGGTGGTGATTCGCGACGGTCGCCTGGCCGGGTTGCTCGAGGCGCGTGATACGCACGTGGCCGGGCAGATCGAACGGCTGGACGAGCTGGCGCGAGGTTTGATCTACGAGGTAAACCGGGTGCACTCCGGTGGCCGGGGATTGGTGGGCTACACGCAAACCAGCGGTTCGTACGCTGTGCAGGACGCGCGCGCGGCCCTGAACAGCAGCGCGGCAAACCTGACGTTCCCGGTTGAGAACGGGACGTTCATCGTCAACGTGCAGGATTGCGACAGCGGGCGGACCATCACCCGACAGATCGAAGTGGATCTGGATGGCCTCGGTACCGGCGATACCACCCTGACCAGCCTGGCTGCCGCTCTGAACGATGTGCCCGGGCTGACGGCTTCGGTTACGACTGACAGCCGTCTGCAACTGGCGACCGACTCCGGTCAGGAGCTGTGGTTCTCGGAGGATACGTCCGGGGCCCTGGCGGCTCTGGGCGTGGCCAACTTCTTCGAGGGCACCAACGCCGCGACCATCACGGTGAAATCCGCCGTGCGTGACGATCCGCGCCTGATCGCGGCTTCGTTGACCGGCGAGCGGGGCGACGGCAACAACGCCGGGCTGCTCGCGAGCATCGCCGAGACCCAGAGCGCGCTGCTGGAGAATCAGAGCATCCAGGACTTTCACGCCTCGACGGTGAACATGCTGGCGGTGACGACCTCGGGGGCGCTGAGCCAGCACGAGGCGGCGGACGCCGTCTATAGCGGGCTGTTTGCGCAGCGCGAGGCGATCAGTGGCGTGAGCCTGGATGAGGAAGCGATCAACCTGGCGAAGTTCGAGAAAGCCTATCAGGGCGCGACGCGCTACCTGAGTGTGGTGGACAGTCTGACCAACGAGCTGATGGCGTTGGTCTAGAAGTTGAGGAATTAACGCACGGTCCGGTGGTCGCATGGCCATCAGACCAGGGTGATTCTGGCGAAGCACTATGGCAGTGAACGCGATCAATGTGGCCCGCGTGAGTCAGAACCTGCGGGCGTTCAATCTGCTGCAAACGACGCGGCAGAGCCAGGTCGGGCTGTTCCAGGTGCAGAACCAGCTTGCCACCGGGTTGCGGTTCGTCACGCCCAGTCAAGATCCCTACCGGGCCGCCGCCGTCAACACGCTGGACCAGCGCCTGGAGCTGTTGGGTCAGGTGGCGGGGAACCTGCGTGATGCGAATGCCGTGCTGGGCGTGAGCGAGGAAGCGATACAGAACGCGGTCGACCTGATGGTCGAGGCCCGCGCGCTGGCATCTGAGGCGGCCAGCGACACTATCTCCACCGACGAGCGCAAGGCGCTGGCGGTGGTGATCGATTCGCTCATCGATCGGGCCGTCGCGGTGGGGAACGAGCGCTACCTGGACACCTACCTGTTCGCCGGGCACTACGTCGATCAGGCACCCTTCGAGATGGTCGAGGACGGCGTGCTCTTCCGCGGGGACGGCAACCGCCTGCGCACGATCGCGGACACGGATCTGTCGCAGGACTGGTTCACGCTCTCGGGGCCGGAGCTGTTTCAGTCGGTCTCGGAGAGGGTCCAGGGAATCGTGGATCTTGACCCGGCCGTGACCGAGCAGACGCGGATCAGCGATCTGCGCGGCACAACCGGTCAGGGCGTGCGGTTGGGACAGATTGTGGTCAGTGACGGTACCGCACAGGCGAACATCGATCTGAGCGGGGCGGCCACGGTTGGTGACGTGATCGATCGGCTCAATGCGGAGATGCCGGCCAGCCTGGAGGCCGTGATCGATTCGCCCGGTCTGGTGGTTCGCCCGGCAGGGCTGCTGGGCGCGCCGCTGAGCATCACAATCAGTGATGTGTCCGGTGGGCAGGCCGCCCGCGATCTTGGTCTCGCCACGGATGGCGGCTCGATCGCCGGTGCGACGGCCGACCTCGATCCGATGCTTACGCCACGGACGCCGCTGAGCGCTCTGGGGGGTGGCGGCGGTCTCACGCTGAGCGGAGGCATCACGCTGCGTAATGGCGCGACTTCGGCGACGGTGCGCTTCAACGGGAGTGAGACGGTCGAAGACGTGCTGAACGAGATCAACCAGGCGGAGGTCGGCGTTTGGGCCCGGATTGCGAGCGACGGTCGGACGCTGGAGGTGGTGAGCCGCGTCTCGGGTGCGGACCTGTACATCGAAGAAGAGGGAGGGCAGACGGCGGCGTTGCTGGGGATCAGGTCGCTGCACGCCGGCACGCTGCTCGACGAACTGCGCGACGGTCGGGGAATGAACACGATTGCGGGGAACGACGTTCGGATTACAACCGCCGACGGGACGGTTGTCGAGATCGACCTGGATGAACTCGATCTGGACAGCACGACGACGCTACAGGACGTGGTCAACCTGTTCAACGCGCGTGGTGGCGGAGCGATCACGCTGGCGTTGTCCAGCCGTGGGAGCGGCCTGGTGATCACGGACAACACCGTTGGCGGAGGAAGCCTGCGTATCGATCGGGTGAACAATTCACCGGCGATCGATGGCCTGGGACTCGACGTGCCAGCGAGCGGAGACACGCTGGTGGGCCGAAACGTTAATCCGATCCGTGTGGACGGCGCCTTTACCGCCCTAATGGAGTTGCGGCAGGGGCTGCAAGAGGACGATCAGCGTGCGATCACGCAGGCCGGGGAGCGCCTGGAGGCGGCCCTGGAGCAGATGCAGGCGGTGCAGGGACGCATGGCCGCGCAGGCGCGCACGATGTCCGAACGCACGGAGCGGATCGAGAGTGAAGTGACAGCGGCGCGCATTCTGCTGAGCGAGGCGCGCGACACGGATATCGCGGAGGCGATGGTTCGCTTTCAGCAGTTGGAGACTGCCTTGCAGGCGAATCTGACAACCGCGTCGCGGACGCTGAGGCTGTCGGTGATGGATGCGCTGCTGTAGGCGCGGAAACTGGCCCCGGAGGGCTGGCCGAGAGTGGTGAGAGGCGCCGGTGGGTTGGCCCCACCAAGACAACGTCGCGGTCGGCACAAGTGGCTCGACCCGCCGCGACGACCGGTTGGCTCGCAGGATGCGGGCCAGGCGCCCGGAGGGCGCCGCTTGACGGACGGGCTTCGCAGGGTAGTCCGGCCGACGAAGGTCGGGACGTTCGTGAGGCGCACCGGAGACGGCAGAGCCAAGGGAGCAACAGGATGCTCATCGAAACGACGCGATTTGGACAACTGGAAGTCGACGACACGAAGCTGATCATGTTCGTGGAAGGCCTGCTTGGGTTTCCAGAGCACCGGCGCTTCGCCCTGATCCAGACCTCGCCCGACCCGGTCTTCTTCTGGCTGCAGTCGGTGGAGAATCCGGCGCTGGCGTTCGTGGTTTGCGACCCGCTGGCCTTCGTACCGGATTACACGGCACCGATCCGGGCGGATGACGTAAAGGCACTCGAGTTGCAGGACCTGAGCGACTGTCAGGTGCTGACGATTGTCAACAAGGTTGACGGTTGCCTGACGGCGAACCTGCTGGGGCCGATCGTGGTCGGTGCGCATTCGCTGCTGGCCAAGCAACTCGTGCTGTCAGACAAGCGCTACGGCACGCGGCAGCCCCTGGCGCAGCGGGACATGGCGATGGCCAGATCCCGAACCGCCTAGGATTGTCCGCCGGTTGTAGAGTTGTGATCGAGAGGTCGGCTATTATGATTATGGGTGTTCTACGCCCTGGAAGGTCGACAAAGGTGCGCAATGTCGGTTGCGTCGCTACCAGGCTGGCGGACCGAAAGCCATGGACTGGTCAGCTTCGGTCCCCAGCGTGTGTGTTGGTAGTGCTCGCACTGCGCATCGGCATAGCCCAGGAAGGAGCCGCGGATGTTGGTGCTCTCAAGACAACGAGACGAGTCGATCATGATCGGCGACAACGTGCAGATCACGATCGTCGATATTCGGGGGGACAAGGTACGGCTGGGAATCATCGCGCCCGCCGAGATTCCCGTACATCGCAAGGAAGTGTACGAAGCCATTCAGCGGGAGAATCGTCAGGCGGCCGACGTCACGACCGACGATTTGGCCGAGGTAGCTACTCCGCCCCCTCCCGGTCAGAAACGACGTTAGAGTGGGCCGGTTGGTACGGACGAAGTTTCGCTACACCTCACCACGGATAGCCACGAACCGTTCAAGGAGGATGGCCAATGGCTCGAATCAACACGAATGTCGGGGCCGTAACCGCCCAGAGAAACCTGAATAGCTCATACCGGGCTCTTGGTTCGACGCTGGAACGCCTGAGTACCGGTCTGCGGATCAACCGCGGCAAGGATGACCCGGCCGGCCTGATCATGTCCGAGCGGCTGCGGGCCGAGGTCAGCGCCGTCGGACAGGCGATTTCCAACACCCAGCGGGCCAGCAACATCATCGCCACTACCGAAGGGGCTCTCAACGAAGTGGCCGCGTTGCTGACCGATATCCAGGACCTGATCGTCGAGGCGGCCAACAGCGGGGCCCTCTCGGACGACGAGATCCGGGCCAACCAGTTGCAGGTTGACTCGGCGATCGAGAGTATCACACGCATTGCCAACACCACGACTTTCGCCGGACGCGCGCTGCTCAACGGCTCCCTCGACTACATCACCAGCGGGGTGGACACGAGCGTGGTGCAATCGCTGACGATTCACGGCGCTCAGTTCGGCACGCGCTCGTACGTCCCCGTCAATGTCGAGGTGCTCGTCTCGGCCCAGACGGCCAACCTGTACTTCGGCACTTCGGCCGTTTCACAGAGCGTTACGATCGAGTTGATGGGCAATGACGGCGTGACCACGCTCTCTTTCGTTTCCGGCACGGCCGCATCGGCCGTGGCGGCGGCGGTCAACGCCGTGAGCGACGCCACCGGCGTGGAGGCCACGCTCTCTTCGGACGCCAGCCGGGGCTTCGTCATGAGCAGCAAGGGTTACGGCAGCAAGGAGTTCGTCTCCGTCTCGACGCTGCCCGGTCCGGGCGCCGGTACCTTCACGCTCACCGACGACACCGGTGTCGCCACGCAGCGCGACGAGGGGCGCGACGCCACGGCGGTGATCAACGGTGGGCTCAGCATCGGCGATGGAAACAACCTGGTGCTGAAGACCTCGACGCTTGACCTGCAACTGGGCTTGGCCGACAGCTTCGGCTTGGGGACGACCTCGTTCGCCATCACCGAGGGTGGGGCCCTGTTTCAGGTTGGGCCGCAGGTCAACTCGAATCTCCAGATCGGCATCGGTGTGCAGTCGGTCGCCGCGTCGGGGCTGGGGAACACTGCGGTTGGCTTCTTGTCGCAGGTCTCTAGCTCTGGAGAGTATGCCCTGCCGAAAGGGAAGGCCGCCGAGGCGCAGGCGATCGTGACCGAGGCGATCAACCAGGTCTCGATCATGCGCGGTCGGCTGGGGGCGTTCGAAAAGAACACGCTCGACACAAACGTGAGCCAACTGAGTATCACGATGGAGAACCTGATGTCGGCGGAGTCGAATATCCGCGACGCCGACTTCGCGTTCGAGACGTCCCGCCTGACACGCAACCAGATTCTGGTGCAGTCGGGCACGAGTGTGCTGGCGCTGGCCAACCAGACGCCCCAGACGGTCCTACAACTGTTGGGCGGCTAGCTTTTGGTCTGACCGGCGGCTAGTAACCGACCGATAAAGGTGTCGTTGAGACGCCCGCCACACGGGTGGCCCACGCGAGCGCGGCTGAACCGGTCTCGCAAGGTGGGTGGCCGTGTGGTGGGCGTCCGATTTTACTAAAGCCACCCCCCGCTCAGGACGATGCCCCCTCTGGCACCGCAAGCCGCTCGCAGAGCGTAGCACCGGCGGCGCGGCCCGCGGTTGCGAGTGACATGGACGAAGGCAAGGCCCCTCCGGGTGAGGACCTGGTAGGGCAGGAACCGAGTCGCCCGTGGAGGCGTAGATCCGATGAGTCGCATCAACACCAACATCCCATCGATGGTTGCCGCCCGCATCCTCAACACGCAAAACGAGCGACTGGCCACTTCGCTCCAGCGGCTGAGCACGGGCATGCGCATCAACTCCGGCAAGGACGATCCGGCTGGCCTGATCGCCTCGGAAGCGCTGCGCAACGAGAAAGCCGCTATTCAAGCCGCGATCACGAACGTCGGCCGGGCGAACAACGTCGTCGCGGTCGCCGAAGGTGGTCTGGTTGAGATCAACAAACTCCTCACAGAACTGGAGGACCTCATTGACCGCAGTGCCAATGAGGCCGGCATCAGCGAGGACGAGCGCAATGCCAACCAGCTCGAGATGGATGCGATTCTCGACTCGATCAACCGGATTGCCAATTCGACGGAGTTCCAGGGCCGCAAGCTGCTCAGCGGCGAGTTGGCCTATAACACTTCCGGCGTGACCGGCAACTCCAACCTCTCCAACGTCACCATCAACGGCGCCAAGATCCCCTCGTCCGGGTCGCGGAGCGTTGTGGTTGAGGTGACCGGTTCCGCCCAGGTGGGCACGCTCGTCTACAGCGGTTCGGCCACCAGTAGTGGCAACGTGACGATCGAGATCACGGGTAACTATGGGGCCGATACGCTGAGTTTCGCCTCCGGTACCGGGATCAGCGACGTGGCTACTGCGGTCAACCAGAGCAAGGAGGTGACGGGCGTCTCGGCGCTCGCGAGCGGTAGTAACATGTACTTCTACAGTACATCCTACGGCTCGACGCAATTCGTCTCGGTGCAGGCGATTGACGGGACCTTCACGGTCACGGGCGGTGACGCGGGCGATACCAAGGATTACGGCTCGGACGCGACGGCCACGATCAACGGCACCTCCGCCATCACCGACGGCTTGACTGCCAGCATGCGGAACGCCTCGCTGAGCGTCGACATGGAGCTGAGTGCGTCGTTCGGTACGGCCATCGGCACCACGACCTTCTACATCCTGGGAGGCGGTGCCGACTTCGCCATCGCACCGGCGGTATCGCTGGGCGGCATGGAGAGCCTGGGTATCTCGTCGGTCTCGACCGGAAATCTGGGCAGCGGGAGCGTCGGGTATCTGTCCTCGCTGGCTACCGGACAGAGCAACGCGCTCACGTCCGGCAACTACTCGACGGCGCAACGCATCGTGCGCGAATCGCAGGATCTGGTTTCGAAACTGCGTGGCCGACTGGGGGCGTTCCAGAAGGACACGCTCGAAACAACCGCCAACAGCCTCAGGGTCACACTCGAAAACACCAGTGCGGCCGAGAGCATGATCCGCGACACGGACTTCGCCCTGGAGACCAGTACGCTGACCAAGGCCCAGATCATGGTCCAGTCGGCCACGAACACGTTGCGGCTGGCCAACGCCCAACCGCAACAGGTGCTGGCGCTGCTCGGCTAGTCCGCCGCACAATGAACTGTATTACCGAGGGCGCTTCGCTCTGGCGGAGCGCCCTCTTCCCTTTTTCCAGATCGAACTTGGCCCGGGCGGAGTTCTTTGAGCCGACCGTCGCGCAGGGGAGGATGGCCGACCGCTTACAGCAGTGGGGCGAACAAGCGCGCGGCGCCTTCGAGCAATTGCTGATGCAGTTGCCGGTGCCAGACGTCGTGCAGCGTGATCTGCCGGGCCCGCGCGCAGTAGCGCTCGGCTGAAGCCGAAAGCTGGGTGGCGGCGGCCTGGTCGTACACCAGCGCTGTGATCTCGAAGTTCAGCCGGAAGCTGCGGATGTCCATGTTGGCCGAACCGAGCGCGCACCAGCGGTCGTCGACGGTGATGATCTTGGAATGCAGCACCCCGTCATCGTACTCGTAAATCTCGACTCCAGCCTGAAGCAGTTCGGCATAGAAGCTGCGTCCGGCCCACAGGACGAGCGGCAGATCGTGCCGCGTGGGCAGCAGGAGCTGCACGCGCACGCCGCGATAACAGGCGTTGATCAAGGCCATGCGCAAGGCGTGATCGGGCACAAAGTAGGGCGTCGCCAGACAGATGGAGGTCGTTGCCGCGGAGACCGCCGCAAAGATGATCTGGGCCAACGCGCTGATGTCCTGGTCGGGTCCGGTAGGCAGGATCTGTACGATGGACGGGCCGATACGCTGTGGCTCGGGGAAGTAGTCCTCGTCCTCGAGTTGCTTGCGCGTGGAGAAAAACCAGTCTTCGGCGAAGGTCTGCTGAAGGAACAGGGCGGCGGGACCGTTGATGCGCATGTGTGTGTCGTGCCAGGGGCTCAGCCGCTTGAGCCGTCCGCGGTACTCATCGCCGATGTTTTGGCTGCCGGCGAAGGCCACCTGGCCGTCGATGACGGCGATCTTGCGGTGGTTGCGCAAGTGCAGGCTCCAGCGTCGGCGCAGCGGGCGGAAGGGGAGGAAGTAGGCCAGTTCGACACCGGCCTCGACCAGCGGACGCGTGAAGTGTCGCCGCAACCGCCAGCAGCCGACCGAATCGAGCAGCAGGCGACACTGCACGCCGCTGCGGGCCTTTTCCACAAGCAGCTCGCGGAAGTGAGTTCCGGTCTGGTCGGGCTGCCAGATGTAGTACTCGAGGTGGATGTGGTGTTGGGCGCTCCGCAGGGCTTCTTCGAGAGCGGCGTAGGTGGCGTTGGCATCCTCGTACAGGCGGACTTCGTTTCCTTCTGTGGCTGGCATCTGGACGAGTCTCTGGCCCATACGCTCCAGCGCAACCAGGTCGTCGGGCAGATGCACGTTGGTGGCCACGCCGGTGACCTGGGCCCGCTGCCCCGCCAGCCGTTCGTACCGGGCAATCAGGTGGGCGACGCGGCGCCGGCGCCGCCCGGCCTTCCGCCGCACGCGGTTCGAGCCGAGCGCGCCGTACAAGAACATGCCCAGGTAGGGCAGCGAGAGGATCGCGAAGATCCATGCCAACATCGACATCGGCTCCTTACGCCGACGGAGTACCGAGGCGACCACGAACAGCGCCAGGACATAGTTCACGATGATGGCCAGGACCCAATACTGCATGATGAGGGCAGTGTTGGCGGGCGCTGGCGGTGTGTCAACGGGGAGCAAGGCTGCTGACTGGTTGCGCTAGCTCCGCCTGGGCTAGGTGGCCCGTGTCCTTCGCACCATGTCCGTGTTTGCTACAATGTGCCCATGGCTCGCAAACGCAAGAGCGGCCGCAAGGTGCGTGTTGACTTCCGCCACAACCGGGAGCAGCCCCGCCGCTCGGACGACTGGACCCGGCGCTTTCACCAGGAGACCGAAGCACTGGAGGATGAGCGACTGCACGAGTCGGTCCGGGCCAAGGGGGCGCTGTCCCGCAAGCGCACCGTAGTCGTGGGTGACGACGATACTCCCCTCGTGGACGAATCACTTTGGCACTGCGGCACCGTGGCCGCCGTGCACGGCCTCGTTTGCCGCGTGGACGATGCCGAGGGGTACTTGTGGGATTGCACCGTGCGGCGCGTGTTGCGGACCTTGCTGATCGAGCAGCGCTGCGCCGTCACCGTCGGCGATCGCGTGTGGTTCTCTGATCAATCCAAGCTGTCCGACGGTGAGTCGGTGGGCGTGATCGAACGCGTGGCGGAACGGCGCACGTGCCTGTCGCGGCGTGATCGGCGGGGACGCGAACACACTATCGTTGCCAACGCCGACCAGTTGTTGATCGTGACCAGTGTGGCCGAGCCGCGGCTCAAGCCGCACCTGATCGATCGCTACATCGTCGCGGCGCACAACGGCGAGTTGCGGCCGGTGCTGTGCATCAACAAGATCGACCTTTGCGCTGCGCCGGCGGAGGCTGAGCGTGTGGTTGCCGACGTGGAGGACGATCTCGCCGACGAAAGCGCAGCGCCCCTGAGCCTGGAGCAGGTCGTAGGCGAGTGGCGCGACCTGGGTTACCGCTGCATCCTGACCAGTGTGGTTGCACGTGAAGGGCTGGCGGCCTTGCGGGCGGAGTTGGTCAATCATGTCACGGTGATCGCCGGCCAGAGCGGCGTGGGCAAGAGCTCGCTCATCAACGCGGTGCAGCCGGGCCTGAATCTCGCCGTCAGGACGGTGAGTAGCGAGACCGAGAAGGGCCGGCACACGACCAGTAACGTGGCGCTGTTGCGACTCGATTCCGGGGGGTACGTGGTGGACACACCGGGAATCCGACAGTTTGACCTGTGGGCCGTTCAGCCGGGAGAGCTGGAAGCGTTCTTTATCGAATTCGCACCGCACGTCGGCGCGTGCCGCTTTGGCGACTGCTCGCATCGCTATGAAGAGGGTTGCAATGTGATCGCGGCGCTCGAGGCGGGCGCGATCAGCCCGCGGCGCTACGCGAGTTATCGCAAGATGTTCGAGGAAGTCTGATCCGCGCGCGTGCCCGGGCGGGGAGACCGGTTGGTCGGCTCGGGCTCCGTTTGATCGGGGGGCGTCCCATAAGCGCCGGGATCCGACAGACGGATTGTCAGAGCCCTCTCGATCCCGGGCCAGCCGTACTGATGCGCATCTATCTGCAGCGGCGGCAGTTACGACCGCTCGCTCCGAGAGCGAGCGGTGTCCGCGCACGGATCCAGCGCAGATGTGTTGGACAGAGCACCTCGTGATTTGAATATTCCACATCATCACCATGGGAAGAAGCACTATGCGCACGACAGCCGTATGCGGTACACCATCGGTTGAGCAACGGAACGAAAAGGGGATCGCCCGGCCCCGCACGCCGCGGGCGGTCTGGTCCTTCCGTCTGCCTCTCTACGCGCTGCTGCTGGGGGGCGTCGCTTTGGGGGGACCGGTGACCAAGGCGGCCAGCGGGGCAGCGCTGCTTCTGTCGATTCTGGGCGATTGCGACGGACTGGTACGCCATCTGTTCAAGCTGGCGGGGTTGGGTCTGGGGCTGTGGCTGGCGCCGGGATTGGGTGGCCCGCTTGGGGAGCGGTTTGCGCCGCTGCTTGGTGTTCCAATCCTGGTGGGCTGCGGCATCGGCATGGCCGTGGCCGGCATCGCCATCATCTTCGTGATGGGGATGATCGGGCGGGTTTGCTCACGTCTGGTCAGACGTCGGGCGGCGTTCAACGGTGCCGACCATGTACTCGGCGGGTTGTTGGGCGGGGCCGAGGGTGTGCTGGTCGTGGCCACTGTCTGCTGGGGCATCGTGACCTTTGGCGAGCCGCTGGCCCGGGCGCAGCAGCAGGCGGCGGAACGCGGATTCACCACGGATCACTGGGCGTTTGCGCGGCTCGACGCGCTGCGGACCGCGGTACGCGACGACCCGGCCGGCCAGCTCTTCACGCGCGTCAATCCTCTACCGGGGATGCCCGCCGTGCAGGCTGTTCAGCAAGTGGTGGAGGTGGCATCATCGCCGGGCGCGTTTACCGCGGCCCTGAAACAGAACGAGACGATGCGCGAGTTCACGCGGATGCCGGTTGTGCGGCAACACCTCGATGCGTTCGAGGGCGACGAGCTGATCCAGGCGGCCATCAAACGTGGCGACATGGGGGCGGTCCTGCGAAGCCCGCAATTCGCCGCAATGCTGAACGACCACGAGCTGTACGAGACCGTGACGGGGAACTGGCACGAGCTGCGTGATGCGCTGGGGGATCTGAGCATCGATCAGGTCAGAAACGCCGCCGCGGGCGGACGGCCCGATGCGGGGATGAAAGCGGTGGGCCGAGACGCCGCCCACGTGGTCGGTCACCGCAGGCCTTAGAGCACCTCACAGGACGTCAGCCTGAGCAGAGCCGCGCGCGCGGACCGGCCGGCTCTGGAAGAGGCTCCCTCACGGTCGCGGCTCGGTCTTGTTACGCGCTCTCAGAGTTGCTCTGCCTCAACCGTGTCATCCCAGGGGTGTGCCGGGCGGTTCGAAGGAGGCCAGAGGGGAGTGTCGCCCAACTCGCACACGGACAGCTCGCGCAGCGGTTCGAGCAGTCGGCGTTCAACCCGTTCGAGCGGGTTGCCGGCCAGGTTCAGGCGGCGCAGCTCGGTGAGCAGCTCGAGGCCGGCGGCGCTCCGCAGCCGGTTGCCGTACAGGTTGAGATGACGCAACTGGCGGAATAGGAGCAGCAGCCGGATATCGTCGAACTGGCTGCCGATCAGCCGCAAGCCCACGATGTGACCATCCTCGATCATGATCCCATCGGTGAGGCTGCGTTCGAAAAACTGCCGGGCGTCATGAAAGACGGCGATGTCTTTCCGCTCCAGGCCGGCGTTCTTGAGGACGCGGTCAAGGGCCGCCATCTCCGATTCGACGTGCAGGCTGACGATCCCGAGGCCGACTACTGCCACCGGCAGGAAGATCAGCAAGGCGAACTCGTGCGTCTTCAGACGTGTATCCACTTTGGTACCAGTACGCCTATTGCAGCGCCAGGATTCCTTCCACGTATTTCGAGAAGCGGCTCAGGCGGAAGGGGAAATAACCCGAGATCCGTTCGGCAACGTCATCGTGCGACTGATCATACTTCAGCTCGATGATGACAGTGCCATGGTCAAGGCGGCGATGGGCGAAGGAGTTGCGCTGCGCCGCGATTTCGGTGTACGCCAGGTCTGAGTCTATTGTGATCCGGAAGAGCCGGTCGGCCGACAGGAAGTACTTCCGGTGATAGCGGTTCAGCAGGTGAGGCTTCAGGCACGCCATGCCGATCTTGATGTCTTCCGGGATCGGTGAGGTCTGAATGGCCGCGAGCAACTGGCTCCAGTCGAAACCGACGTCGCAGCAGAAGCCGGACATGGGGTAAACGAGCTTGCGGCCGAGGAAGCCGCGCTTGATCTTGAGCTCCAGGGCGGGGCGCGACACCTGGCCGAACTGCTCTCCGTACCAGCGTACGCGGGCCTTGACGCGGTCGCGCTCGCCGCTCAGGTTGGCCATGAAACCGGCTGTGGTGAGCGAATCGCAGTAGATGTTGTTGACGTGGCGGGGCTGGTAGATCTCGGAAAAGCAGGCCGGATGCAGGGCGACTAACGCTTCCACGTCAGCCCGTGAGGCATGTGTGCGCACGGCGAACTTGCGCTCATAGCGGTTTCGTTTGGCGCTGATGCCATCCGTCGGGTTGGTGGACACGTCGGGTTTCTCCGGGAAGGCCACGTGGCAGTGGGCGGGGCTCCTATGGGGGATACAATTCGTCCTTCACATTGCGTTGCTGGCCGGCGATCTTGCGCTCGTCCAACCACAACGCGGAGCCGATCTCGATCAGGTGCAGGTTGCGGGCGCCGCTGGTCGTGACCTGCCGCGCCACAATCGTCGCCGGGCCGAACTCGGGTTTTTTCTGGAAGGCGGTGAAGGCGATCCGGGCCTGGTCGATGCGGGCCCCGGTGACGGTCAACTGCGAGTGGTCCTTGCTGGTGAGGGCGAGGGTGCTGGCGGTGATGCTGATGTTGCTGGCTTGCACGTTGCTGTTCTCGCCCGCGCTCAGGCCCTTGTCGCCGGCTCCTGCGATGGATACGTCCCGCACCGTGAGCTGGCTGCCCGAAACGTCGATGGCGTCGTTGGTGATGTCGGTGAAGGAGGTGTCGCACAGTGTTCCGGTCACGAAGTCGCCGTCGAACGCGTCCGACTGCGCCTGGTGGAATTCGCAGCCCTGGATGGAGAACTCGCAGCGGACAATGTTCAGGGCGTCCTCGGAGCGGCAGTTGCGGAAGGCGCAGTGCTCGAGTTGCACGGGCGACTCGTAGAAGGTGACGGCGCCGGTCAGCTCCCAACCGCCATGGGCCGGATTCGCAAGCTGATCGAACACAACGTGTCGCAGCACGGACGGCCCGCGTGCCTGCAAGACGGCCAGTCCCTGCCCGCTGGCGTCGGTCGAGCGAATCACGACCGGATCGCCGCCGGACCCCACAAACTCCAGCGGGGAATAGCTGAGCAGTACAGCGCCAGCGGTCAGATCGAGCGTGGTGCCCGGACCGGCCACAACGCGGTAGCCGGCCGGGATGATCACATGCCGGTCGATTGTCCAGGTCCCGGGACGGATACGCAGCTCCCCCGTGGCCGGGTCGGCTTCGAAGAAGGGGTGTGAGTCGAGGTTGGGCGGGCGGTGGGTCGGGTCGTCAGCCAGCGCGTCCTCGTCCAGGTAGGGATAGGGGTAGATGTTCTCGTAGAGGACCGTTTCGGTGCCCACGAAGCGGTAGGCCAGGCGAAGTTGTGCGACGCGGACTTTCTTCGCTTCGAATCCGGTCTGACGCTGAAACGTGCACGCGTGGTAGGACACGGGCTGGTGAATGACCTTGGGCTCCAGGACGATCTCGCGTTTGGGCACAAAGGCGATATCCGTCCCCTGGGTGAGATGCAGGACTTCGAGCGGCAGGTAACGGATCGAGCCGAGCCGCATGGTGATCGAATCCGCGGTGGCCGCATCGCAGTGCGCGTGTATGCTCTTGAGGCCGGTCAGCAGCGTTCGGATGTGCTCACAGTTGGTGCTCAGCACGTCGCGGGCTGGCCGGTAGCTGGGACACAACTGCGCGACGGGAGAGGCCCGACAGAGTTCCTCGACCTGCGCGAGCGACGCGAGCGCCTCGAGTTCGCGCAGATAATGCACAAAAAACTCGCGCTGCTCGAGGAAGTCGTAGAAGGGCGCGTTCGTGTGCGCGAACAGGTCGACAGTGCCCCGGGGATCAGGACGCGCGAAGGCCAGCGGTTCGAGCAGTCCCGTGTCTGGATTGGGCACGAGTGCGAGGCTGCGCGGCCCGAACGAGAAGTTGCCAAGCAGGTCATAGACAGCCAGGCAGCGGGCGACCTTGGCCACGTCGCTGCGCGCGGCCAGCTTGAGTGGCTGGCTGGCGCTCGTCGCCGGCGAGTCGGGCGGTGCGGCCGTGCCGTGGGGGCGCAGCTCGAACGCGCCCTGGAGCACACCGTTTGACATCAGCAGCACGGGTTCGGCCATGGCCGGCGCAGCGCCCCGCAGAGTGAAGTCGCTCAGGTTTGCGAGCGCTGCGCCGGGCGCCAGGGTCACGTCGAAGGCATTCTCACCCGTGCGACTGACATGCCCCCGGCCGGACTGTCCCAGGTACGTGATGTGGGCGGGTACACGTTCGTTGAGGGAGAGGTTCGCCAGGCTGGGCACGATCAATCTGGGATAGCTCCAACCAGCGTAGTCGCTGATGTGGTTGCCATTTGGGCCGGGGAACGTCTTAAAGACAAAGCGCACGTCACTATGGGCGTATTTTTGCAGCGGCAGGCGGTAGTCGAACCACTTGCGGTCTGCGGGGTCATTCTTGGGGTCGATGTATTGGCTGAAGATCACTTCGGCGCCGCGCCCAGAGTGCGCTTCGATCTCGAAGCGGACGCCGTCGCCGCCGGCGGTCCAGTACTTCGGCGGCAGGGCGATTCCGAATTCGAGTAGCGCCCGGGGCGGGATCTGCAGCGCGGGCCAGTGAATCTCCGACGGGGTCTCGGAGGGGGCCGCGGGATGTTGGAGGATGGTTCGTCGGGCGTCGCCGTTGATCTCGAAGATTTCGCGCCGAATGCGCTCTGGAAAAGTTGTGTAGAGCTTGGCATTGCGCCAGCGGTCCACGAGCTCGAGCGCGTCGACGCGGGCCCGTAGCACATTGTCGACATCGACGTACAGGTAGCGGGGGGAGCGCTCCTGGAGCGTGTATATGCCGGCGTCCTGTTCGTCGATCGTGACCCGTAAGTCGTCGGGCAGCCAGTTTTGGATGCCGTGCCGGGCCAGCAGGTGGGCGAGTAACAGCGTCCGGGGATAGTCGGCCGCTTGAAGGTGCTTGTGCAGCACGAGTTCATCGGTACTGTCCCCGCCGGCGGGCGTCAGCAACGCCAGCCGGATGACGTTATCACGGATGGTCGCCAGGGCGTCGTGGGTAGCTCCTCGGAACGTGACGCGGGCGGGCTGCGGGGCCCAGATGTGCGCGTCTCGCCAACAGGCGTAGTCGCTGATGTGGTTGCCCGCTGGACCGGGCAAGGTGCGGAAGACGAGCTCGATTTCCTGGTGGGCGTATGGCTCCAGCACGACCTCGCCATAGTGCCATTGCCGATCGGTCATTTGGTGCACGGGGTCGATGAAACGCGAATACAGTACGTCGATTTCATCGCCAACCGAGACCCCAACTTGGAACGTCGCCCCATCGGCGTTGCGGGGGACCCAGGCGAAGGGCGGCATGCCGATGCTGAAGCGCACGACGGAGTGCGGCGTGACCGTGATGGGTGGCCAGTGGATCTCGGTCGGGTGGTCAGCGTCGTTGGACGGGTGCTGCAAAAGGAGCGATACGTTCGCGCCGTCGATGTTTTGGGACACCAAACCTACGTGCTCGGGCAGCGTTGCCACGACTCGCGCCGCTGGCAGCAGGCTGGTGAGCTGGATCGTATTATCGAGGTCGTGATCGAGCTCGATGCTCAGATCGACCGGTGCCGGGCCCGCCCCGCTCTCAGGTGGCTGGCCGGGCGTGCTCGCGCCCAGACGGCGCCCCGCGGTGTGGCCCAACAGCAGCGCGAGCAGCAGCACTGCGCCCGTCAACACCACCGTTCCCGCACGTCTCCGTCCGGCGTCCGGCCGCCGGAACGGTCGCTGCGCCGCGTGCAACGGTGTATGAATGTCGCTCACGGGCATTCTCCGTGGTGCGTCATTGCGCGGGGCTGTAGCGGTCCGCCAGGTAGTCGGTGATCCGCATGGGCGGCTGGTTGACGTCGAGCGCGATCATCTCTATCCGCGGGGCCTCCTTTTCATCTACGGTTATGAGCAGGAAGTGCTCCTGCGGGTGGCCCCCCATACCACTGGCGATTAGCGTGATGTTGCCGTAGTGGTCGTAGAAAGCGGGCGGCAGCGAACTGCTGACGCCAAGGTCGCCGGCAAACACGTAGACATCGGATTCCGTCTGCTTCTGTAGCAGTGGTTCGATCAGGGTCCAGAGGTTGACCTTGGCGTACGGCGTGCCAAGCTGGCGCGTGAGCTGGTACGGGCTGTTCTCGTGCAGCCACAACAGATGATGAAACAAGACGAAGATGTTCCGGTAGCGACGCTGGCTGAGCAGCGACTCTACCAGGCGGGCCTGCTCTTCGGCGCGGACCTGCGAATGGAGTACGAGAAACAGGTCATTCTTGTAGACGAAGTGCTCGAATGTGGGATAACGCTCTTCGAACACGGTGCTGTACATGTCGTGATTGCCCGCCGCGATGTGCACCGGTACGCCCAGCGTGGCCAAGTCGGCTTGGGCCCGGTCCCAGTTCGCGGGGGTGGGGTCTTCGACCACATCTCCGGTCAGGATGCCGAACCGCAGCCGCGAGTTGGCGGCCAACTCGGGGAACAAACGCGTGAAGGGCGGATGCAGGCGGCCATCCAGGGCATCCGGTACGCCGTAGGTGTGACCAGCTACGAAGAAGGCGTACGCCGTGGGGGCGACCACAATGCGGTCCGAGAGTGTTCTCTGCGTGCCGAGTATGCGGTAGGTCAGGTCGAGTTGCGGATCTGCCCCGCTGGCGTTGGGCCACGCCGCCCCGAGCGGTATGTCCACGTACGTGAGTTCGCGTTCTCGCAACGGTGGCAGGATGACCGGGTTGCGGACCGTGGGTTCCCGGCCGGGCTGTTCCACGCCTTGCAGCTCGATCGGCAACGTATAGACGTTCGCAAGACGCAACACCGCTTCGTTGTCGAGTGCGGTGGCCGTGAGCGGTGCCTCGGGTCGCAGACGCCGGGCGATGTAGTCCCGGTTGGCGCACACGTATTCGGTGGAGAAGGCGTAGCGCGGCAGGTCTATACGCATGATCCTCTCGCAGGCCGCGAGGTCGTCCTGCACCGTGTCCAGCAACGTCTCCACGTAGCCCGGCGCGCTGAGGCGCTCCAGCTCGCGCAGATACGCGGCCTGTAGCGGCAGATCCAGGCGCAGGTAGGGGTAGACGGGCGTACCGATGTTGTCGAAGACCAGTTCTGCGATGTGAAAACCTCTGCTCTCCGAATCAAAGGGAATGGGTTCGAGCAGAGACGTGACCGGGTTGTAGTAGAAGCGGACATTGTGCATCGCGACCGCATGCCCGGAACTGAGCAGATCGGCCAGGGCCAGGAAGCGGGCGTACTGCTCGCTGTCGAGCACGCGGCTGGCGGTCAGACGCCCGGTGCGATAGCCCTCCAGCAGCGTGCGCCCCAGCCGGTACTGGGCGATCAGCGTCGGAGACTGATAGACACGATTCAGCGTGAAGGCATCCACGGTCAGGGCCGAGGCATCCTCGTTCCAGGCCACGCCGGCGTAGTTCCACTCGAAGATGAGATCTTCGTCGAACTTCAGGATCGGTCCTTCGCGCCGTTGATTGTGCTCGATCAGCAGCTTGTCGAAGTGCTCCTCCAGCGCGAAGACCCCGTACTCCTCGCCGTTGAGCGTCAAAGTGACAAACTGGTAACGTAACGCCACGAGCCCTTCCCGACGACAGACCTTGTGGAGCAGCCACTCTCCCATGAATCCACGCCGTGCGGGATCCTGAAGCGAGAACCTCCGCATGCCGAGAATCGCATCGTCACCCTTGACCTTGACCCGCAGCGACCATTTGTCGCCGCGCAGGTGATCGACAAAATCACCCTTCAGACGCACTTCGACGCGATGGGTGCGATCGCGATAGCGCAAGGTGGCGGGCACGAAGTCATCGGGCCGCGTGACCAGCGTGTGTCGATCGAGGGCATCGTCGCGCTTGCAGCACAGTTTCTGGTAGTAGCGCGGCGCGATGTTGAGGTCGAAGTGCACGGGGGCGTGGGCCTGCGCGCCTTTGGTGGAAGCGGGCAGCGACGCGCCGTTGATCGGGGTGGCGGCCCGGGCGGTGCGCGGGGTGACATCGTGGTAGGCAAGACGCGCGCAGAGCAGATAGTACGACTGTCTCAGCAGGCCGGAAAAGGGCTCGATCGCCGCCAGCAGCCCGACGACAAAGAACAGGACTACAAGGGCACCTGGCACACCATGCTGTCGGAAGGAGAAGCGCAACGGTCACCACCGTCTAAAAAAAGCCCTGTTTGTCCAGGAACGTGACCTTGGTGACTCCCGCAATGCCTTGCAGGGCCGCCTTGCTCTCGTTCAGGCTGGCAAAACTCGCGTATTCCACGAAGAAGGAGGCGTCGAGCAGGTCCGCGGTTTCCTCGAAACGTTTCACGGTCGCGGCTGAAGCCGTGCGTTCCAGAACCTTGACGATGTTCTCCAGGACGTCGCTGGTCGGGTGCTGCGCGGTGATGTTGACGTAGAGGTTGGCATGCTCCACCTTTTGGCTGAAGGCGCTGCGCGCCGACAGAATCGCGACCAGCACGATAAACCCCGTCGCCGTCACCAGAGTCTGGTTGGCTCCCAGGCCCACACCGATGGCGATATTGATGAAGAGATAGGCCAGTTCTTCGGGTTCCTTGATCGCCGAGCGGAAACGGACGATCGACAGGGCCCCGACCAGGCCCAGCGACAACGCCAGCGACGACTTGACGATCACGATCAGCAGCATCGTCGTCATCGCGATCGGCAGGAACGTGTTGGCAAACATGCGGCGATTCGAGAGCGACGTGCCGTACTTGATGTAAACAAAGCGCAATATGGCGGCCAAGGCGGCCGTGAGCAGGAAATTGACGATGAAATCGCGCCACGGGATGATGTTGCTCTCGGTCGAAAGCAGATCCTGCAATGTCGTTGGCGGCACGTCCTGCACCTCCTAGATTGCCGTCGGTATCCAGACCCAGGCCACGCGCAGCCAGCACGGCGGTGCCACGCACCGCGTCCAGCGCAGCCCAAAGCAACCGAGTCACCCGACCAAGCCGGACATCGTCCATGTATGGGTCTCGTCAGGCATGCGGGGGTACGCTTCAGCGGTGGCGGGCGGCATGAGCGATCCACCCGGCAACGTCGGCGGTCCAAGACGGCGTACCCGGCCGGCTATCCCTGGCGGTATGCCCCAGCGCGGAGCCCGCTTCCGTTTCACCGACCGTCAGAATGATGGGTGGCATCCTGCGCGTCGTCAAGCGCGCCGCATTCGAGATGCAGCCGGCGTCATCCCAGGAAACAGAACACACACCGAACGACGCCGCGGACCACACGCGAGATGGTCCGGCGAATTGCGGATCTGGCGAGCACACGGCCCCGCCCGATAAGATGCCGCGTCAGCGCTGCAAACCTGTGCCGCGGCGGATGACGGCCGTGCGACGGGGTGGGTGGATTGCCGGAGTCCGTTTTTTTTGGCAAACGGGCTTGACACCGCACATTTTATCGATAATCATTACTAGTAACGTTAAGGTAGCCTATGGCAAGCAGTCAGCCGGTACGACGAAACACGCGGCAACGACAGGTCGTGTGGGGAGAGCTGAAGAAGCTCAAGTCTCATCCGACGGCTTCTGAGCTGTACGACATCGCTCGACAGCGGCTGCCAAGGATCAGCCTGGGGACCGTCTATCGCAACCTCGAGTTGCTGGTGGAAAACGGGGCGGTTCGCAAGCTGGAAGTGGGTGGCGGCGAGGCGCGTTTCGATGCGGATATGGGTGAGCACTGCCACGTGCGCTGCCTGCGATGCGGGCGCGTGGACGATCTCCACGACCTGCCAGGCACAAAGCTGCCCGAGCGGTTCACCTGTTCGAATGGGTATGATATTATCGGGCATCGTTTGGAGTTCATCGGGTATTGCCCCGAGTGCAAGCGGCCGGAAGCAGAAAAGAACAACGAGAACCCTTGCTCAGAGGGAGGCTGAACTGCGGCGTTGCGCGGGCACGCCGGCGACAGTTCGCCGAGAAACCGAACCATGCGTAAACTGAGGGAGATAGGGACATGCTGAAGAAGAAGATCGAGGACGCTTTCAACGAGCAGCTCAACGCCGAGTTGTACTCCTCATATCTATACCTGGCCATGGCGGCGTACTTCGAGGCGCAGAACTTCAAGGGTATGGCGAACTGGATGCGGGTACAGACCGCCGAGGAATACGCGCACATGATGAAGTTCTTCAACTACATCATGGAACGTGGCGGCCGAGTTGCCCTGAAGCAGGTTGATGAACCGCAGTTTGAATGGGACTCTCCCGCGGCGGCCTTCAGATCCGCGCACGAGCACGAGTGCAAAGTGACGGGGCTGATCAACGGGCTGATGGATCTGGCGCTGAGCGAGAAGGACCATGCTGCCAGCGCCTTTTTGCAGTGGTTTGTGACCGAGCAGGTCGAAGAGGAGGCAACCGTCCTGGACATCACCGAGCTGCTCGAGCGGGCTGGCGACCAGGCCGGCGTGCTGTTCATGCTCGATCGGGAATTGGGGCAGCGCCCGGCAGCGTCTGGGGCTGATGCTGGAGCGTAGGCCACCTTGGAGAGATCGGCGTGGGTGCCTTGCGCGCGGCGTCAGCGCGCGCCCGGAAGGACATCCAGGCGCTCGATATCCGGGACTCCATACAGGTGCGTGATTAGCCCGGCGGCGAAGCCCGGCTCGACGAACGTCAGAAATCGAAAGGAAATGCCATGAAGAAGAAGTGGAAATGCGTGTGCGGGTACATTCATGACGGTGACACGGCTCCGGACCAGTGCCCGAAGTGTGGCGCCCCGGCCGAGAAGTTCACACTGCTGGATGACAAGGCCGCGAACTTGGTGGAGCGGTCACGGCACACGAACGTGTTGCATTGCCAGTTGGTGGGCCTGGCGCGCAAGCTGGAAGCGGCGTGCAAGGACGGTATCGCTGACAACCTGGATCCGGGTTGTGTGCACGTGTTCGAGACGACGCTCGCGCACAGCTATGAGATCATGAAGCTGGCGATGACCGAAATGCAGGGACATATTGCCAAGGGTAAATGGGGTTAGCCGCGGCCGACCACACGGCCGGGTGCACCGGCGGGCTGGCTCGGCCGGTAACGCAAGTTTGAGAAAGAGGAACTGAATAAAATGAGCATGCTGGTAACGAAGGAAGCCCCGGACTTTGCCGCGCAGGCGGTGATGCCGGACAATACATTCGCGGAGCTGAAGCTATCGTTGTATCGCGGCAAGTACGTGGTGCTTTTCTTCTATCCGTTGGATTTCACGTTTGTGTGCCCGTCGGAGATCATCGCGTTTGACAAGAAGCTGGACGTGTTCAAGGAGAAGAACTGCGAGGTCATCGGGGTTTCCGTCGATTCCCACTTCTCGCACTGGGCCTGGAAGAACACGCCGGTCGAGAAGGGTGGCATTGGCAATGTGCAGTATCCGCTCATGGCGGACATCACGAAGAACATCGCCCGCGATTACGGCGTGCTGCTCGATGATTCGGTCGCCCTGCGCGGGCTGTTCCTGATCGACAAGGATGGCGTCATCCGGCACGCGGTGATTAACGACCTGCCACTGGGCCGCAACGTTGATGAGGCGCTGCGGATGCTGGACGCGCTACAGTTTAGCGAGAAGCACGGCGAGGTGTGCCCGGCCAACTGGCATGCCGGCGACGAGGGCATGAAGCCCAGCGCCGATGGTGTAGCGAGCTACCTGGCGAAGCACAAGTAGCGGCGGCACCTGCGGCCCGAACGATGGGTGCGGCGGGAGCACGCGCGTGGCTGGCTCTTTTCTGTGGACGAGTTGCTTCTGAGCCACCTGCGGCGCCCGCTCGATCCCGCCGGGCGGCTTACGATTGGGCCGACTGCAGCCCGAGGTAGGCTGGGCCGCCAGCAATCGGAACTGAGAGAGGAGCGCCTGATGGAAGCAGAGGTGACGAAACTGGCGGAGGGGTTGCTGGCGGCCATCAAGGCTGAACGCGACGGGCACAGCTTCTACAGCATGGCGGCCACGTCTGCCCAGGACCAGAAGGCCAAGGGGGTCTTTGCCCAGCTCGCGGCCGAAGAGCTGGAGCACATGAACTTCCTGACGCAGCACTACGAGTCGGTTTTGAAGAGCGGGCGGCCGGACCAGACTGCGCGGCTCGGCCCGCGGGCTGACTTTGGTGGGCTCTCGCCCATATTCTCAGACGGTGTCAGGACCCGCATCAAAGGTGCCCATTTCGAAATGAGCGCCCTGTCGATCGGGATGCAACTCGAGGCGGACGCCGTCAAGTTCTATCAGGCGCAGTCCGCAGCGGCGCGCGACGCGGCGGTGAAGAAGTTCTTCAACGAATTGGCTGAATGGGAATCGGGGCACTACCAGGCCCTGCGCAGTCAGCAAGAGCTACTGAAAGAGGATTACTGGGCGGCGGGCGGCTTCGCGCCATTCTGAGCTGATCCCAGGAGTCGGAGCTGAGGCCACCCGCTTGCGTTTCGTCGTCGCAGAAGCGCGGAGAGTGCGCGGCGGGATCGATCGGCGCGATTGGGAGAGCGACCTGTACATGTGAGCGCTGCTGGCGAGGCGTTGCGTGCGCGGCTTGAGGTTGGACCATGGTCGATCAACTGCTGGAGTTCCTGTCGGGCCACCATCCGGTGATGCAGGCGTTGTTCGCGACCCTGTTCACGTGGTTCGTGACGGCGGCCGGTGTCGCTCCAGTGCTGCTTCTGAAGCGCTTCAACCAGAGGTTGATGGATGGCCTGCTGGGTATGGCGGCGGGCGTGATGATCGCGGCCAGCTTCTGGTCGCTGTTGGCGCCGGCCATTGAGATGTCGGACGGTGACTGGAAGCCGGCCACGATCGGCTTTATGGTGGGAGGGATGTTTCTTTACCTGATCGACAAGATTCTGCCACACTTGCATCTCGGGCTCGAGGCGAGCGAGGCGGAAGGCATCCAGACTTCGTGGCACCGCAGCACGCTGCTGGTGCTGGCGATTACGTTACACAACATCCCCGAAGGGTTGGCGGTCGGAGTGGCCTTCGGGGCAGTGGCACATGCCGCGGACGCTGCGATGGCGCGCGAGATGATGGTGGGCGCCATAGCTTTGGCGATCGGGATCGGCTTGCAGAATTTCCCGGAAGGGTTGGCCGTGGCGATGCCGCTGCGCCGGGAAGGCATCGGTCGCTGGAAGGCCTTTTTCTACGGTCAGTCTTCCGGGATCGTGGAGCCGATCGCCGGCGTGCTGGGCGCGTGGCTGGTTATCGCGATGCAGCCGATCCTGCCCTACGCGTTGGCGTTTGCGGCGGGGGCGATGATTTTTGTTGTGGTGGAGGAGTTGATTCCGGAGTCGCAACGGGACGGCTTCAGCGATTTCGCGACCGGTGGGGCCATGGTCGGCTTCGCGGTCATGATGGCACTCGACGTCGGATTGGGTTGACGACGACCGAGCGTCGAGCGTATCAGAAGGTGTGGGCAGCGCTGCGGCTGCCGGCGTTGCGATGCAAGCGGCCGGGTTGGCCGCCGGCCCTCGATCAGGGAGGTGCACCGATGACCGAGCAGACTGTAGCGCAGCACAAGTCTCGCCGCCGCTTTTTGTGGGTCTTCGGCGGCATTGTGGTGGCCTGGTTGGCGGCCGCGCTCTATCCGATCTATCGTTATCTGAGCCCACAGGCGCCGCCGGAGGTGTTTGGTGAGGATGGGCGCGCGGTGGTGGATAAGGTAACGCCCGCGGAGGTCGCCCAACCGGGCATGGGCAAGAACGGCGCGTACGGTGGCCGTGGTCTGATCGTATTCCGCGATGCGGGCGGGCGGTTGAAGGCCTTTGATTCCAAGTGCACCCACGCCGGCTGCAACGTGGGTTTCCAGGGCGACCGGATTTTCTGTAATTGTCATGGTGGGGTCTACGACCTCAACGGCAAGAACATCGCCGGTCCACCCCCGCGGCCGCTGACTGAATTGGGTGTGGTTGCAGAGGGCGAGCTGCTGTACGTGTTCCGCAAGAACGGCACCGGTCAGAGCGAGTCGTAGACATGGCCAAGTTCCCGATTCCCCCTGAGGCACTGAGGCGCCTGCCACCCGAGCACAAGCTGCTTGGCAAGTCTGGGCGCTACCTGCTCGAGCGCTACCCGGTCTGGCCGATGCTGGATCACCTGGCCCATAAGACCGTGCCGCGGCACCGGCATTCGGTGTGGTATGCGCTGGGGGGCATCGCGCTGTTCCTGCTGACGGTACAGGTGCTCACGGGCGTGCTGCTGATGGTGTACTACCGCCCGGCCCAGCCCTGGGCGTCGATTCAGCGCATCGCGCTGGAGGTCCCTTTCGGCAACCTGATGCGCAGCATCCACCATTGGGCCGCGAACCTGCTGATACTGACGCTGTTCGCGCACATGTTCAGCACGTTTTTCATGAAGGCCTATCGCCGCCCGCGCGAATTCACGTGGTTGAGCGGGGTCTTCCTACTGGCGCTGATGCTGGCCTTTGGGTTCTCAGGTTATCTGCTGCCGTGGGACGAGCTGTCGTTTTTTGCCACGCGCGTGGGCATCACCGAGATTGAGAAGGCGCCGCTGCTGGGGTCTTTGCTGGCGGATCTGGCGCGGGGCGGGCCCGATGTGACGGTCGACACGATCGGGCGCTTCTACGTGCTGCACGTTACGGTGCTGCCGGTGATCTTGCTGGGCCTGGTGGGGTTGCACCTGCTGTTCGTGCAGGTGCAGGGGATGAGCGAGCCCGACTCTTTTGCGGCATTGCCGCCGGAGCGGCGGCGTTACAGCAAGTTCTTTGCGGAGTTCCTGTTTGCCGAGATTCCGATCTGGCTGTTCCTGGGCGTGCTGCTGGTGGCCCTGGCCACGCTTTGGCCACGGGCCCTGACGCCCGAGGCTGATCCGTTCGCCGCCGCCCCGGAGAACATCAAGCCGGAGTGGTTGTTTTTGTCGCAGTTTCAGTTGTTGAAGCTGTTTCCCGGCCGCATCGAGGTAGTGGGGATGGCGTTGTTGACGCTGCTGCCGCTGGTGGTGGTGGTTACGCCGTTCGTGGACCGGGCCGTTCCGGCCAATCGACGGGGGCGCATAACCACTTGGTTGGGCGTCCTGGCACTACTGGGACTGATCTTCTTCACTGCCTGGGGGTGGCTGTCGTGAACGCCGACGTGGCTGGCGATTCGCGCGGGAGTAGTCCATGAACTATCCAGTGTGGGACGTACCGGCCTGGGGCAGCGGCCTGGTGGTGGCCGTAATCGCCATCTTGCACGTGCTCGTGTCACACCTGGCGATCGGCGGCGGCGCATTCCTGTTTGTGGCCGAGTTGTGGTCGAATCGCCAGCCGGACGGGGCGCGCGTGCGTGACTGGTTGCACAAGTACGCGACCTACTTCCTGGTCTACACAACAGTCTTCGGCGCGATTACCGGCGTGGGGATCTGGTTCGCGATCCAGCTTGCCAACCCGGAGGCGACCAGCCTGCTGATCCACCAGTTCGTGTTTGCCTGGGCGATCGAGTGGGTCATGTTTCTGGGCGAACTGACCGTGCTGTACTTCTACTACTATGGTTGGCAGACCAACCCGCGCCGCTTGCAGGTCTTCCTGGCCGGGGCCTACTTTGGCATCGCCTGGGGCTCGTTGTTCGTCATCAACGGCATTCTGAGCTTCATGCTTACGCCGGGGGAATGGACGCTCCAAAACGGCAGCATCGCCGCCGGGTTCTTTAATCCCGGGTTCGTGCCGTCGCTGTTGATTCGCACGCTCGTGATGCTGTCGCTGGGGGGGCTGTTCGGAGTCATCGTTGGCGCGCGAATCGCCGATGACGATGGCTTCAAGGAACGGGTCATCAGCTTCAGTGTGAAGTGGGTCATCCCGGCCGCGGTCTTGGTGCCGCTGCTGACATGGTGGTACTGGAGCACATTGCCGGAAAACGCCAGGGTGCTCGCGCAGGGTGGTGTGGCCGGAGTCGGCGGGGGCAAGATGGAAGTCATCACGCGGCACTTGTGGTTGACGGTGGCGGCCAGCGCGGCGATTCTGGTCGGGGCGCTATTGGTCGCGGCACGTCCGCGGGCCACCCGCACGGTCGGAGCGTTGGCGCTGTTTCTCGTGGCCCAGTGTGGCGTGATGGGGGCCGAGTTCTTCCGCGAGATGGCGCGCAAGCCATACGTGATTCACAACGTTCTCTACTCCAACTCGTTGTGGGCGGCACAGGCAGCAGACGCGGCCTACATGCAGGGTTCGTACCTCGATCAGGCCAAGTGGGCAACGCCGCTCGAGCCGCAGAGTCGCGCGCGCGGAGAGTGGGTCTTCCGGCTGCAGTGCGTCAACTGTCACACGCGCGACGGTTACCGGGCGATCATGCCGCGCACCAAGGATTGGACCGAGGAGTTCGGGCAGCAGTGGCTCACGCGCATGAGTGAGGGTGGGGTGATGCCGCCGTTTCAGGGCGATGAGGCGGACCGGGCCGCGCTGGCCCGCTATCTGGTGTCGCTGCATCACGAGGCCGGCCGGGGGGAGGAAACACCCGCGGTCACGTCACCGCCGACGACGGCGCCTGTCGCGAAGGAGGAAGGACGATGACGAGCGCCGTGACGGGGTTGGTCCTGGCCATGGGGGCGGCCATCCCGCTGCCTGACGCCGATCCCCTGGGATATCCGCTGCCCGCGTGGATCTTGCGGGCCCTCGCGTACCTGACGTTGACGCTGCACTTGTCGGCGATGCAATTCACGGTTGGTGGAGCGTTGATCCTGCTCTGGGCTCGCTTCCGGCAGGGGCCGGGGTACGCCGAGGCGGCGCGGTTTCTCGGGTCGGGCTTGCCGCTGGGGGTCTCTTACCTGGTGACACTGGGGATTCCACCGTTGTTGTTCGTACAGGTGCTCTACGGGCAGATGTTCTACTCGTCATCAGTACTGCTGGGGGCATATTGGATCCAGGTGATCCCGGTGCTGATCCTGGCGTATGCGGGTTTCTACTACCACAAGCTGCGGCGTGACCGCGCGCCAAGCGTGCAGGGCGCGGTCGTGGCGATTTCGGTGTTGCTGCTGCTGTATATCGGGTACATCTATGTCAGCAATCTTACTCTGCTGATGAGCCCCGAGAAGTGGGGCGGCATGTATGCGGCGGCGCCGGCCGGAAACGTGCTGCACCACCATGAGCCCACGCTGCACGGGCGCTACCTGCTGTTTCTGGCCAGCTCGTTCGGTGTGGCCGGGCTGGCACTGATCTGGCGCGGCGTGTTTCTGGCCCGATGGGGCCACGCCGAGCAGGCCGGGCAG
>JAHJAR010000003.1 GCA_018814045.1 Planctomycetota bacterium
ATGCCGCCGACGAGCAGGCTGATGCCGGCGATTGAGCCGAGCACGATGTTGAAGGTACGTTTGGTGGCCTCGGCTTGTCGCAGCAGGGCCAGCGGCACGCTGATGCGGTAGTCGTTCTTGGGATGGCACTGCCGCAGCATGCGCTCGAGCCCGTCCGCCGTCGCCTCGACATTCTCGAGTTCGTCAACCTCGACGATGAGCTGGTGCAATTGCACGGACTCGCGGACCATCGAGCCGGCACTCATCTGCGTAAATACGTCGCCATAACGCTCACGGGCGACCTCGACCGGGATGTAGGCGTCGGTCTCCTGATCGGGTGTCTGAATCGCGCCGCCTTGGCCCGCCTCGCTCCGCACGATGCCGATCACTTCGTAGTACTCGCCGCCGATGCGCAGCTTTTTCCCGATGGTCTGCTCCGTGGCCAGCAGGCGGCGCGCACCATACTCGGTCAGCACCACGACACTGGCGCGGCGTTCATTGTCGCGCGGCACGAGGGTGCGACCGGCCAGAACCTCGCGCCGCACCAGATCGAACCAGGCCGCGGAAGTGCCGACGATGCGCAGGTCCAGCCGGCGCCCGCCCACGCGGGCTTCCTTCCGCACGACTTTGGCCGGCACCGTGCGTTTCACGGTGTCGAACGTCTGACTCGCCCGCGTTTGGTCATCGTAGAGCAGCCCGTACATCTTGATGCTGAAGGGCGATTGCGTACCCTCGGACTCGTCTTCCACCGGCGTGATCGACGTGATGATGATGTTCGTGGAACCCAGCTTGCGAATCTGGCTGAGCGCATCGCGGCTGGCCCCCTCGCCGACGGCGAGCATCGCCACAACACTCGCCACACCGAATACCACCCCCAGCATCGTCAGGAATGAACGCAGCTTGTGCAGCAAAAGCGTCTTGATGCCCAGCCGGACGTTGCGGTAGACCTTCGTCACCCTCATGTCGCCGAGCCCTCAATCCGATCGATCAGTCCGTCGCACATGTGCAAGCGGTGCGTGGCATACGCGGCCAGCTCCGGCTCGTGCGTGACCATGATGATCGTCTTGCCCTGCGCGTTGAGGGCAACCAGCAACTGCATGATCTGCGCGCTGGTGGTGCTGTCCAGATTCCCCGTCGGCTCATCGGCCAGGAGGATGTTCGGATCGGCGGCCAAGGCCCGCGCAATGGCCACACGCTGCTGCTGACCGCCCGACAACTCGGCCGGGCGGTGTTCCACGCGATCCGCCAGACCGACTCGTTCGGCCATCACCGTGGCCCGCGCCTGGCTCTCATCGGGAGCCCAGTCCAGGTAGAAAAGCGGCAACTCGATATTCTCCAACACCGTGAGCTGTGGAATCAGGTTGAAACTCTGGAAGATGAAGCCCAGGTGCCGCAGCCGGATGCCGCTCAGGGCGTTGTCGTCCAGGTCGGCCACGTCGTGGCCTTCCAGCACGTAGCGCCCGGACGTCGGCCGGTCCAGACACCCCAACAGGTTCAGCAGCGTACTCTTGCCCGAACCACTGGCGCCCATGATCGCCCAGAAGCTGCCGGCCTCGAACGTGGTCGTGATGCCGGCCAGAGCCCGCACCTCGGTCGCGCCCATCTGGTACACCTTGGTCACGCTTTCGAGGCGAACGAGTTCGGCGCCAGCCGGCGGTGTCACGGTCGCTCCCCACGTTCGCGCCGCTCGCCGCTCCCGCGCTGCCGCATGCGTTCGAGCATCCGCTCGCGCTCCTCCGGGGACATGTTCTTCAACCGCTCCTGCATCGCCGCTTCACGCTGCTCGGGCGTCATGTTGCGGAAGCGTTCGCGGCGGGCGGCACGGTCCTCCTCAGACTCGTCCTGCCCCTCGGGGCCGCGTTCGCCTTCTCGCGGGGCAGCGCTGCTGCGCGGTTGCTCTGCCGGCTCGTTGTTGCTGCGCGGCCCATCGGCCGGCCCCGCCGTGCCCGCAGCAACCGGGCTAGTGGCCCCCGTCGATTCAGAGCGTGCCGGATTCAGGTCGTTTCCAGCGCCAGCACCCACCGCGCTCCCCCCATCGAAAGGCGGGACCAGGCTGACAATTTCCCCGACGGACAGACCGGACTTGACATGCACCATGCTGTTGTTGTCCAACCCGATCTCGATCGCGCGCGGCGAGAAACTGCCCCCCTCGCGCACATATGCGGTCGCCTGGCCGTTGACGCGCACGACGGCCTGAGTCGGAACGTACATGGCCTGGACGTGCTCCTCAATCACGATCTCCGCATGGCAGCTCATGCCGGTGCGCAGGTCGGGGATACGCCCGTCAAGATTGACGCGCGTGGGGTACAGCTTGAGGTCGGGGTTCATGAACATGCTGCGGGCATCCGGAAGCGGGGCGATTGACACCACCCGGCCCGTGAACGTGCGGTTGGGCAGTGCATCAACGGTGATAAGCACGCGGTTCCCAACACTCACCTTCTCCAGGCTGGACTCGTGGACCATCACCTCGGCCATCATCTCGTTGGTAGATGGCAGATAGATGAGCTCCTGGCGTTCGCGGACGGATTGCCCTTCGTCCAGCGGCTCGGTGCTGCCGCGCCGGCTGAACTGGGTCGAGGTGGCATAGACGACCAGACCCTCGCGAGGAGCGTATATCTTGGTCTTACTGATTTGCTCCTCGTTCTTAGCCAGCTTCGACTGCTGCTGCTTGTAGCTGGCCTCCTTGGCCTTGAGAGCGGCCTCGGCCTGCACGATGTCGGCATTGGCTTTCAGCTTGGTGCGCTCCAGCGCCATCTCCGCCTGCTCGACGTCACTCTGCAACTGCGCCATCTGCCGTTTGTTGGTGTAGTTGACCAGCAGGTCCTTGGCGGCCACGGCCAGCTCGTGCTCGAGCTCCGCCCGCTTGTGTGACAGGCGATCGGCTTCCAGCTCGGTCTGGGAGATATACTTCTCGTCGAAGAGGCGTTGCGACCACTTGAGCTTCTCGGCGGCGCGCTCCATCTCCTCGCGGGCGATGGTGATCTTCGACTCCGCTTCGCGAAGCTGCTGCGGGTACTCGCCCTCGGCGTACTTCGCAACGTCCTCCTTGGCGAACTCGAAGGCGAGCGCAGCCGCAGAGATGTTACTTTCGGCCTGGTTCTTCACGACCGCCAGGCTCTCGCGGGCCTCGATGAACGACGCCTCAGCGTTCTGAACGGAGATCTCCTGCTCGACCTTCTGATCATTCAACGAACTCGCGTCGAGCTCGACCAGCAGTGTGCCCTGCTCGACCTCCGTGCCCTCCGGCACGAGATAGATCAGCGTCGTCTGTCCTTCCACGTCGCTCTTGAGGATCACCTGCTCCTGCGATTTTATGGTGCCAGACTCGATCACGTTGATCGTCAGCGGCCCCTCGCGGACTTCGAACGTCGGTACCTTGCCGGACGTGGTCGCCATGACCGATGACTGGCTCAACAGGATCGTGCCCGCAATCGCGCCCAGCGCGCCCACAATCAACACGGCGACGACGATCTGGCGAGTCACCGGGCGACTAGTCTTCTTGGCGGACATGCTCATTCGTCCTTTTGGGTGGGAAAGAACTCCTGCCAGAGGCCCTGTTCGTTGACCTCCAGCACGCCCAGATCTCGTTGGAGCGCCAGCTCGCTGACACGATAGTTCACGACCGCCGCCGTCAGCGCATTCTGCGCCGATACCAGGGCCGATTGGGCTTCGAGCACATCGCGGATCTCGGCTCGGCCGGCTTCCAGGAAGAGGCTTGTACTCTCGACGCGCCGCTCGGCCACGGTCACGGCCTGAGCCTGAATCTGAAACGACTCGCGCGCCTCCAGTAGCTCGCTCAGGCGGTTTCGGACAGCCAGCTTGATCTGGTCTTCCAAATCCTGGACGTTGCGAACAGCCTGTTCGAACCGTATCAGGCTGGCGCGGTAACTATTGCGCTCGGCAGTCCGCTCGAACGGCAGATCGACGGTCAGCAACGCCGAGTACAACCCTTCATTCACCTCGAAATCCGCGTCATCCAGCGCTGCCGAACCCAACGTGCGGCGTGCCCCGGCGGAGCCGCTCCCGAGCAACGTAACATCGGCGCGCAACTGGTCGGCGGCCACGGCGACGGTGCGCTGGGCATCGTACACCTGCCCCACCGTCACCCGCAGGTCCAGGCGCCGGGCCAACGCGATAATCGTCGCGTCGCGCTCGTCCAGCTCGAGCGGACCAGGCGCCCCCACGCCGGGTGCTACGAGTTCGACCGGGTCGTCGGCCGCGGGAACCGGACCCTCTCGCGCGGCGGGCTCCTCCGTCGACAGAAGCTGCGTGGCCCGTGCCGTGAGTTTCGCCAGCTCCGTGCGGTCCAACTCGACCGCAGCGTCCGTCGGCAGGCCCAGTCGCGACTTGAATGTGTCGAGCGCACGCTCATAGGCCGCCAGCGCGCTGACCCAGCGATTCCGCGCACTGAGCTCGTCCTGCCGCGACTGGTCAACCTGGATCTCGGGCAGACGCCCGGCATCGGCCAGACGTCGGGCCCGGCGCGTGGAGGCGATCAAGCGGCGGTAGTTGCTTTCCGCGTTGTCCACCTGATCCTGCTGCCGCTGCACGCCCAGGTAGGCGCTCGCGATATCGACCGCGAAAACGCGCTTGTACCGCTCAAAATCGTAGATCGCGTACACCACGTCGCGCTCGGCCTGGGTCAGGGGTTCGGCGACCACGAACTCGCCCGCGCCGCGCATCAGGGGAATCGTGACGGTCACATCTGCGAACACGCCTCGTGAGAACAGGCGCTCCTGCGTCAGCAACGACACCATGTCCAGGCCGATTTGTCCGGTGAACGTCATTCCGTTTCTCAGCCGCTCCGACCAGCCCAGTATCCCCCCGTATTCCAGCCCACCCACGGTCTGACGATCGGTGTGGCCCTGGTCGTCGAGCGCGACCTCCCGCTCCAGGTCGGCCTCGTACAAGCCGTCGAGCACGCCGGTCCAGGTGTTCCGAAACGCATCGCGCTCGAGATCGAGTCGCAGGGCGGCCTCGAACACGCTTTCTTTCTGCGTCTGGTATTCGCGGCTCTCATGCGCCGCGATCTGGAGCGCGTCGCTCAGCGTCAGGCGCAGCGGCCCAGTCGTGCTGAAACGGTCTGCGAAGACCGCCCCTTCATCCGGCTGGTCCAGGTACTCCTCGTCCGGCCACTGCTTGCTGCGGTCGACGTTTCTGGGTCCGAGCGATGCATTCGCGCTGTACGGCAGTTGCTGATCGAGCAGGAGCCGGCGGCGAAGCGTCTGCGCAGGCGTTTCGATCGAGAACGGCTCGGTCCGGCCGAGGGCCTCGCATTGCTTTTGCTCAATGATGCCGTAGGCGGTCCGGTCGGCGTCGCGCCGGTAACCGGACGCCCGGCAGCCCGCAATGAGCAGCGCCGCGGTGACAGCCGTGGTCGCAATCAGGAGTTTGGCTCTCGACGGCATGTGGGTCACGTCTACAGGGGGGGCCTGCCTGAACACAGAGCCACCTCGCCTTCGCGCGGGCTCACGGTCCGGCAGGCCCGGAAAACCGGCGTCAATTCCCAGCCAGGAAGGCCGAAAGGGCGTCGACCAGCGAGCTTGCGATCGACTCCAGCCCTGCCTGGAAGATGTCGGTGGCCAACTGATCGGTATTCACCGGGCAGCCACCCATTAGCAGGAGGAGCACCCCGGCCATCAGCAGGACTTTGAATGAGTACGAGCTACGTCTCCGCATTGTGGGTCTCATGGGCACGCGCCCTCGGATCCGGCAACGTGTCAGCTTTCGGATGTCGGAAGAAGCCTCAGAGCGCACAGTCTAATGCACGCCGCACGCCGCGTAAACGTCCACTCGGCGCGCAGACCGCCCGCACCATCTGCGGGCACAACGCCCCAAGCGCGGCGTTATTGCGTGGTCCCGAGCAAAAGTTGGCCACGCGGCGCCACACGGTCACCGAGCGGAGGTTCATGCGTGGGCGCATCCGGGACACTGCTCGCCCAAAATGCAGGCAGTGACTGAGCGCCCTAGACACGAGGCACCCAGTCACACCGGGAGTACAACAGCGATGCAGCGCGGCGAGCCGCTACGCGGCCATCCCCTCGCCCAGGAGTCCGAGCTGCTCGTCCGTTAGCGACGCCAGGAACTCCGTAGCGCAGGCCCGCCACGGCGCTTTGCGCATCACGCCGGCGGGGCAGCAGTCCGTTGCACAACCCTTGCAGCGGACTGCTGCCCACCCGTGCTACCCCACCGGCCAGCTACAAAACGTGGTTACGGCGGCGGGGTCAGCAACTCGGCGGTCTTGCCGTTCG
>JAHJAR010000283.1 GCA_018814045.1 Planctomycetota bacterium
GAGGGCTTTCGCTTTGTCCCGCGCGTCGGAGCGCGTCGCCGTGCTGCGCATAGCGAGTATATACGCGCGTGCGCGCTCCCGGCGCAAGGGCTAAATCGCAGAAAAATCAGAAAATCTTGCAGACGGGTGAAGTGTTACGATGCCTGGAAGATCTACTACGACCTGAACGACGGACGCGTGATCACGGCGGGGGCCTGGGGTTCGCATATCCGCTTTGGCTACATCCGCCAGGTGGAAGCGCTCAATCGCTGAACCCGTGGGCGTATCTGGCACGGCCCGGCCAGAGCAGGCGCGCGTGCGCGGCCGGTCCCATCAGCTTATGGGACGTGCTTCCGGACCGGGGCGTGACTATTTCGGCCCGAGGCGGCTGTGACTTCGTGCGACCCACCGACGCCGTGACGCGTACGCATCATTAATGCCCTTTGCGCCGACCCTATATGCGACGCCGTTTGACCCGTTGCGCTGGGCTCGCTAATCTGCGTCCGCGAATAGTGCTCCCCGCTCGCCTCGGAAGCAGGCTGCCCGTGAAGAGTCAGGACCACCACAAAACCGCCTTTCCCGTTGACACGAGAACCACGCGCGCGCGGCCGGACAAGGAGCCGGTGCTCGAGCAGATCGCCTCGTTCGTGGGGTTCTTCATCTGGTTGCTGGTGCTGAAGAGTTTCTTTCTGCCGCTGTTCATCATCCCGACCGGTTCGATGGCGGAGACGTTGGCGGGCGAGTACGCCAACCACACCTGCCCGAACTGCGGCTTTGAGTACCAGGTCGGTTTCCGTGATACCGGGCCCGACCCTGTGTTACGCTGCCCCAACTGCCGCTGCCTTGAAGCGAGTGGGAGCAGCCTGTGTCAGCAGTGTGGCCAGCAGACGCTCGCGGCGGGACGCAACCCGGCGGGAGAGCCGGTGCTCGCGTGTCGCAACCGCGGCTGTCCGTATGTCGTCGAGCTCGATTGCCCCGCGACCGGAAAGGCGGTGCGGAAGAAGGCCGGTGATCGAATCGTCGTGCATGGGTGGCCGTTTGTCTTTGGCGGGGGGTTGGGACCGCGGCATTGGGACGTTGTCGTCTTCCGCAATCCGAACGATCCGAACCAAAACTACATCAAACGGCTGATCGGTCTGCCCGGCGACCAGGTCGAGATCATCGACGGGGATGTCTTCATCAACGGCGAGATTTCTCGGAAGACGCGACACGCGCAGGAGTCGCTGTGGTTCTCATACTACAACCACGACTATCCGCCGGCCCAGCCTGGTTCGGGCGGCACATATCACCCGCGCTGGCAGGCGTTGGATTCGGAGAGTGGTTGGACAGGACTCGATACGCGCGCCCCGCGTTTCGACGGTCTCGACGCGGGGGCCGGGACGATTCAGTTTGCCACCGCGCCCGGTTTGACCGCCCGACCTGGTGAGATCTGTGACATCTACGGCTACGACGGCCTGCATGCCGGTCGGAACACGGTTACCGATGTGCGGCTCTCCTGCGAAGTTACGTTTGAAGACGGTGAGGGCTTCGTCGAGCTTAGCGCGACGAAATATGACGATCGGTTTGCCGCCCGGATTTACCGCGACGGCCGCGTCACTTTAGAGTGCATTCGGCCGGGGATTCCCGAGAGTGAGGTGTGGGGCGAGACCCGGGTCCGGGCTCCCGCGCGCCCGACGCGCTTCGGACTCAGCAACGTGGACTACCAGGTCAGCGTCACGCTGGATGGCCGAACCGTACTCAGCAGCCGTCCCGAGCACTACCAAGTGCTAGTCGACGCCGCCCGCGCCCGCTGTCGGGATCGCGCACGACAGCAGCCGGAACCGCCGACTTTAAGGATCACGGCGGCCGATGTACAGGCGACTTTCGCTCATCTGCTGATCGAGCGCGACGTGTTCTACACGTACGAGCGCAAGGAGCGGCGTGGGGCGGGGGGCGCGAGGGTGGACATGGGCCCCGGCAATGGCGTGCGGGATAATCCGATCACGCTGGCCGAGGATCAGTATTTTGTGCTTGGCGATAACAGTCCTTCCAGTCTGGACAGCCGCTACTGGCAGGAATCCGATCTGGGAGTACACCTGCGGCAGGCCAGCGCGGACGGTACCTACCAGGTGGGAACCGTCCCGGCCGATCAGATGATTGGGCGCGCGTTCCTGGTCTACTGGCCGGGCTTCCTGCCGCTGACGGAGCGCGGGCCGAACGTCCTGCCCGATCTCGGCCGGGTGCGCTGGATACACTAGGCGGCCGCGATGCAGCGGGTGTTCTTCAGCATGACGATCCGGTGAACGACGTCGACACCAACACAACAGAGCCGCCTCTGACGCAATCTGCGACGAGCGCGGCTGACGTACCGCATGCGGCAGCCGGCGTTTCCTCCACCGAGCGCGTGATCGACACCGCGCAAACGGTGCTGACGGCGCTGATTCTGGCGTTCGTCTTCCGCGCCTTCATGGTGGAGGCGTTCATCATTCCCACGGGCTCGATGGCCAGCGCACTCCTCGGCGCGCACGTCACGCAGCTATGTCCAGTGTGCGGGTGGGAGTTCGACTACGGCCCCGACCGTGCGGCGGGCGGCGACGACGATGAATTCGTTCTGCCGCGCTATCTGATGTGCCCGAACTGCCACGCACGCTGGCGTCCGCAGGGCGCGGTCGTCAAACCGGGGGATCGCATTCTGGTGCACAAGTGGCTCTACGCGCTGCGGGGTCTGCTGCCTCCGCGACGATGGGATGTGATCGTGTTCCGCGACCCCGCGAACCCCACCCAGAACTACATCAAGCGGCTGGTCGGTCTGCCGGGAGAGCGGATCGAGATCGTCCACGGCGACGTGTTTATCAACGATCGCATCGCGCCAAAAACGCCGGCGGCCCAGAACGTGCTGTGGTCAGTGGTCTTCGACCAGACTCACATGCCGTACGGTTCAGAGGGTGGTGCGGGCCAACCGCGCTGGGTCCCGGACGAAGACGTTGGTGAGCCGGGGATCGGCTGGACGGGGCTGGACACACGGGTGGTGCGCTACCGCGGGCTCGCTGACCGCAAGCGTGGAATATCGTTCAACCCAGCCGGCAGCGACGTGTACAGCCAGGACATGTACGCGTACAACCACGGTCCTTCGGGGATGTATGTTGGCGACGTGCGCGTCGTGGGAGAACTGACGTTCCTCGGTGGCGACGGGCCATGCGTGCTGGAGATCGTCCGCGGACGTCGGAGTTTCGCGGCCACGTTGGACCGTGCCGGGCAAGTCAGCCTGACGCAACGCCGCGGAGTTGGTGCGGATGAGGAGTCTCTGGGTGTGGCGGCGTTCTCGGCGCCAAGAGCTGGCCGCCCGGTGTCGTTCGAGTTTGGGCACGTGGACTATCGCGTGTACCTGAAGGTGAACGGGCGCGAGGTGCTGGCGACCACCCCGGAGCAGTACCGGGCGGATTTGGTGAGGTTGCGCGCAGCCCCGCGTCTGCCGCCGGTTCGGCTGGGCATCACGGCCCGGTCGGTTGAGTTGGAACTTCGCGGCTTGCGCATTGACCGGGATGTACACTACACTTACCGACGAGATCACACGCAGCGGGCGTACGCGGGCAGCGCTTTCGTGCTGGGGGACGAGGAGTATTTCGTGCTCGGCGATAACAGCCCGCACAGCCACGATAGCAGGGAATGGACCGATTACGGACCGCATCTGGGTTCGGACGTGACTGGTGTCAACTACCACGTCGGTACTGTGCCGGCACGTCAGATTGTCGGTCGGGCCGCGATGGTGTATCTTCCCGGTTTGCTTCCCCTGGATTCGAGCGGCCGCTGGCGTATCCCCGATCTGGGGCGTGTGCGTTTCATTAGGTAGCGGGTTGGGACAACCCGAGCGAATGCGGCGCCTAGTTGTCAACAGCGCCTGCTGGCAAAACGGGCGTTGGTTGCGCGGTCTCGGAAGAAGAGGGCTGAAACTGCACGAGGCTCGATACGAAACCGGTTGCGGAATGCTGGAGCGCGGCGTAAGTGATTGCCAATACGTGTCGTGCGCGTTCCCATTGGCTGCCATTGCATGGCAGACTGAACCTTGGGCCAACGCGCGGCACGGGCTTTCCCTATATTCCCTTGAGGATGGCGGACTTGCGCACCAGTTAACAGGTTTTCCACAGACTTCGCCTCGCGTCGTGGCCGACAGCGGACGCGGCCTGCGCGCGAAGCGACAAGGACCGCTCTGATGCTCCTTGAGGCCGATAACCTCGTCAAGTCATACAGCGGACGCACGGTCGTCGACCATGTCAGCTACAACGTGCTCGACGGCGAGATCGTGGGGCTCCTGGGTGCCAACGGCGCTGGCAAGACCACCAGTTTCCGCATGACGGTCGGGATGATCACGCCGGAGGCCGGCAAGGTACGGTTCCTCGGCAGCGACGTCACTGCGCTGCCGATGTACAAGCGCGCCTGCCGGGGGATTGGATACCTCTCCCAGGAAACCAGCGTCTTTCAGCGGCTCACCGTCGCGGACAATCTGCTGGCGATCTGCGAGACGATGCGGTTTACACGCCGCGAGCGGCGCCGGAAGGTCGAGGATCTGCTGGAGCAATTCGGCCTGAAGGTCATCCGCAACAACCTGGCCAAGAACATCTCGGGCGGCGAGCGGCGAAAGCTCGAGATTGCCCGGGCTCTGATCACCAAGCCGCGGCTAATTCTGCTCGACGAGCCGTTCAGCGGCGTGGACCCCAAGGCGGTGGAGGAGTTGCGCGGCGAGATCTTTAGGCTGCGCGAGAGCGGCATTGCGGTTCTGCTGACTGACCACAACGTGCACGAGACCCTGAAGGTGACCGATCGCAGCTATGTGATCCATCAGGGCCAGGTCATCAGCGCCGGCACGCCGCATAGGCTCATCAACGATCCCAGGGTGCGCGAGACGTACCTGGGGAATACGTTCAAAGGTGATGAATTCAGCCCGGACGAGACGCTGCTGCCACCCAGCGCCCCAGAACCCTACCTGCCGGCTGGCAGTCCTCTCAGACCCAATGACCGCTGACGCCGACAGGATCGACATGAAGGAGCACGCCGCGGGGGTCGACTTGGCATTGAAAGTAGTCCCGGGCGCGTCGCGAACGGCGGTCGTTGGCGTGTGGGGCACGGCGTTGAAACTGGCGGTCGCGGCGCCGCCGGAAGGGGGCCGGGCGAACGCGGCGATCCTGAGACTGCTGGCCGAGGTATTCGGGGTGCGGCGCGGAGAGATTTCGATCGAGGCCGGTCAGGCACAGCCGCGTAAGACCGTGCGGGTGCGGGGAATTACGGTCGAAACGGCGCGTAGCCGGCTGACGAGTTTCCTAAGCGGGCGTTGATCTGTAAGCTACTAGACTGTAGTATGTTACGCATGAGCGGGTGGGTGACTTGAAGGGCCGGCCGGTGTCTGAGACGGCGAGGGGGGAAAAAGTTCGTGGGGATTCAGGCGAAACGGACTTGAAATCGCACTAATCTGGTGCTATATTTCCCGGTAGGTGCAATGATGCTATCGCTGACCAAGAAGGCCGAGTATGCCCTGATTGCGGTATGTCACTTGGCGCGTATGGGCGACAAGGTGGTCAGTGCGCGCGACATTGGCGCGAGTCACGCCGTGCCACTGCCGTTGCTGATGAACGTACTGAAGACGCTAGGCCAGAGCGGGTTCGTGCGTTCGGTGCGTGGCGCGCGTGGTGGGTATGCGTTGGCTTTGCCGCCTGAGCAGATTTCACTGGCGGAGTTGATCGAAGCGGTGGAGGGTCCGTTACGTCTGGTGCCGTGTGTTCCGCCCAGACGCGAGGGCGGTCGCCACTGTGAACGGGTGGGGTCATGCACGATCCGCGAGCCGGTTCACCGTGTGCACGATCACTTGCGGCGCTTTCTGGCGGGTGTGACGATTGCCGACGTGGCCTTTGGTGGGAATAGTCACAAGGCCGCAACTGCTGAGAAGAACAAGAGGGTTGCAGTACGATGAAGCTACCTGTCTATCTGGATTGCAACGCCACGACGCCCGTTGACCCGGCGGTGCTGGAAGCGATGCTGCCGTATTTCTGCGAGAAGTTCGGAAACGCGGCCTCGCGCAGTCACTCGTTTGGGTGGGAGGCGGAGGAGGCGGTGACGCGGGCGCGTGAGCAAGTCGCGGCGGTGATCGGGGCCAACGCGAAGGAAATCGTGTTTACGAGCGGGGCCACGGAGGGGAACAACATTGCGGTGAAGGGGATCGCGGCGATGCGGCGCGAGGAGGGCCGCCACATCATCACGCAGGTGACCGAGCACAAGGCGGTCATCGATCCCTGTAACTGGTTGAAGCAGCAGGGTTTCCGGATAACGTTTCTGCCGGTGGACGAGCACGGTCTGGTAGACGTACAGCAATTGAAGGACGCCATGACCGACGACACGATCCTGGTGTCCATCATGCACGGCAACAACGAAATCGGCACGGTGCAGCCGATTGCCGAGATCGGCAAACTGTGCAAGCAGCGCGGCGTCATCTTCCACACCGATTGCTGTCAGACCTTCGGCAAGATGCCGATCGACGTGGAAGAGATGGGGATCGACCTGCTCACGTGTAGCGGTCACAAGATCTACGGACCGAAGGGTGTGGGAGCCTTGTACGTGCGGCGCCAGCGGCCGCGCGTGCGTTGCGAGCCGATCATCCACGGCGGCGGACACGAACGCGGGATGCGCTCGGGAACGCTGAACGTCCCGGGGATCGTCGGCATGGGCCACGCGGCGGAGTTGTGTCGAGCTGAGATGGCGAGTGAATCAACACGCTTGATTGGCCTGCGTGAGCGGCTGAAGAACGGCATCCTGGCGGGCCTCGACGAAGTGAAGCTGAACGGACACCCGACGCAGCGTACGCCGAACAACCTGAACCTCTCGTTTGCCTATGTGGAGGGCGAGGGGATGATGATGGGGATCAAGGAGATCGCGGTATCCAGCGGTTCGGCGTGCACGAGCGCGTCGCTGGAGCCGAGCTACGTGTTGAAAGCGCTGGGGGTGGGGGATGATCTGGCCCACAGCAGCATCCGCTTCTCGATGGGGCGGTTTACCACGGAAGAAGAGATAGACTACGCGACAGAGCGGGTAGTGGCGACCGTACGAAAGCTGCGGCAGATGAGCCCGCTTTACGAGATGGCGCAGGAAGGCATCGATCTGAACAGCGTGAAATGGGCCGAGCCATAGCCCAAAGACCGGATACTGGCGGACAGATCGCACATCCGGCCGCGTGCGCGCAGCGCGGAGTCGTGGGCCGGAGAGACTGGCGAGGTTCCGAAGCGGAGGATAGCCACCGTGGCATACAGCAATAAGGTCATCGACCACTACGACAACCCGCGTAACGTCGGCGCACTCGACCGGGACGACCCGAACGTCGGCACGGGAATCGTTGGTGCGCCGGAATGCGGCGATGTGATGAAGCTACAGATTCAGATCGACGAGAACCAGAACGTCGTCGATGCGAAGTTCAAGACGTTCGGTTGCGGCTCGGCGATCGCTTCGAGTTCGCTGGCAACCGAGTGGATCAAGGGCCGCAGCCTGGACGAGGCCCTCGAAATCAAGAATACGGATATTGTCAAGGAACTGGCCCTGCCGCCGGTCAAGATCCACTGTAGCGTGTTGGCCGAGGATGCCATCCGCGCGGCGGTGAAGGACTTGCAGCGCAAGCTGGCGACGAGGCAGAAAACCGCGGAGACGGCTGCGAAATAGAACACACGACGGACCGGGACCATACCGGCCGGCGCCGCGGGGCTGGCCCGTGCGCCCCGCAGGAGACCGCAATCATGAGTACCAAGCCGCAGACCGACGCCGAACAGACGGTCGAGAACAGCGCTGGTCCCGCCGCGCCCAAAGCGACCGGGTTGCTGGCTCGTGCCCAGCCGGCCGCGGAGGGGCAGGGCATCGGGCTCAGCGAGCTGGCCGCGCAGCAGATCAGGGTCGTCCTTGAGAAGAACAGCTACCCGGATACGATGTACCTGTATGTGGGCGTCAAGGGCGGCGGGTGCAGCGGATTGCAGTATGTCCTCGATTTGCGCGACGAGGCCAAGGTCCCGCCGGCTGAGAACGACCAGGTGTTCAGTTCGCACGGGCTGGCGGTCGTCTGCGACCTGAAGAGCTACGTCGTCGGGGCGCTGGACGGCACCACAATCGACTACCGCGATGAGCTGATGGGCGGTGGGTTTGTCTTCAATAACCCCAACGCCAAGCGGCAATGCGGGTGCGGCAGCAGCTATACGGCCTGACGCCGGATGACGCGGCGGCGCGCAGGCTCCCTCGCTTTTGGGCTGGAGATCATGACGGAACGGCAGGAGCCTTCGCAGCGCGCGGTGCCGGTTAAGTGCAATAGCTGTGACCGGCCGATGAACTCGCGCCTGTTCTGTGCTGACTGCCGCACACTGCATCCGGCGGACACTCTGGATCACTTCGAGCTGCTGGGCCTGAAGCGTACGTATGACATCGATGTGGGGGAATTGCGGCGGATCTACCTGTCGTTGTCGCGCGACATTCACCCGGATCGCTTCAGCACGCGTTCCGAACAGGACTCGGGGCTGAGTATGCGTATCAGCGCGCAGCTAAACCAGGCCTACCAGGCTCTTTCTGACGACGTAAGGCGAGCGGAGTACCTCCTGGGACTGATGGGGGGGAAGTCATCGGTGGAGGACAAGACGGTTCCGCGGGATGTGCTGCTGGAGACGTTGACTCTGCGCGAAGAGATCGATGAAGCGCGGCTTGCGGACGACGAGGAAGCCCTGGCGCGCTGCCGCGGGCGCGTGCGCGAGCACTACGACGAAGCGCTGGCCCAGGTTTCCGCCTGCGCCCGAGAGTTGCCCGGCACGGAGCAAACGCGGCAGACATTACGAACCCGGCTCAACACCATCAAGTACTACCAGAAACTGCGGGCGTTGGTGTAGAGCGCGATGGACGAGAAGGAACTCATTCTCGGGATCGACCTGGGCACGACATTCTCCCTTGTGGCCTATGCCGACGAAGGCGGGCCCCGCATCCTGCGTGATGAGAACAACGATGGTCGGCTACCGTCGGTGATTGCTGTTGCTCCTGGGGCGGATGGGCAGCGGCCGCAAGTCACGATCGGGTGGGACGCTCGCAATCATGCGGTCGAGAACGCGCGCACAACCGTCTATTCGATCAAGCGCCTGATCGGTAAGGGGATCGAAGACGTCCGCCGCGAACTGCCGTTTCTGGCCTACGCCGTGATGCGCGGCCCGCGCGACACGCTGGTGGTGGATATTGCCGGTCGGCTGTACACGCCGGAGGAGATTTCCTCGGTCATTCTGCGGGCCCTGCGTGAGCGGGCTGAGAAGGCGCTGGGCCGCGCGGTGACCAAGGCGGTGATCACCGTGCCGGCCTACTTCGACGACGCGCAGCGCCAGGCGACCCGCGACGCCGGTCAGGCTGCCGGCTTGGACGTAATCCGGATCGTGAACGAACCGACCGCGGCGGCGCTGGCCTATGGGATTGGGCTGCGCGGCGGCGGCCATGCTCTCGCGGCGGCCGAGTTTCTGGCCGGCCACGCAGGGCTGCCGACCAGGCAGTGCGCGGGCGGCACTGCGGGAACGGGGACGCCGGATGCCGGCGGCGCGCAGACCGTCGCCGTTTATGACCTGGGCGGGGGGACATTCGATGTGTCGGTCCTGCGGATCGAAGACGGCGTGTTTCAGGTGCTCAGCACCGCGGGCGACACGCATCTGGGCGGTGATGATCTCGATCGAGCCATCATCAAGCTGGTCAGCCGCGAAGTGCAGGACGAGTTCGGCGTCTCGATCGAGTCGCCGGTGGCCAAACAGGCGTTGCGCGGGTTCGCTGAGGCTGCGAAGATTCGCCTGAGCGAGCAGGACCAAGCCGAATTGGAGCTGGATCTGGGGCCGGGGCGCGTCTATCGCCGGACCCTCACGCGCAGGTCGTTCGAGGGCTTGATCACGGGTTTGGTGGGGCGGACACTCGCGCTCTGCGACCAAGCTCTGCGCGACGCCGGCCTGGCGCGTGATGAGGTGCAGCGCGTCATCATGGTGGGCGGCTCGACGCGGGTGCCGTTGGTGCGGGAACTGGTCGGGCAGCACTTCGGCCGTGAGCCGTACACAGCCCTGGATCCGGACGAGGTCGTGGCCCTGGGGGCGGCGGTGCAGGCCTCGATCCTGGCCGGGCAGCGACCGGAGATGCTGCTGCTGGATGTCACGCCGCTATCGCTGGGCATCGAGACGATGGGGGGGGCGATGGGCCGGCTGATCATGCGCAATACAACGATGCCGTGCCGGGCGACGGAGATGTTCACGACGTTCGTTGATGGACAGACGGCGATCAAGCTGAACGTATTGCAGGGGGAGCGCGAGTTGGCCAGCGACTGCCGCAGCCTGGGAGAATTCGAGCTGCGGGGTATTCCGTCCATGCCGGCCGGCATACCCAAGGTCGAGGTCGAGTTTCTGATCGATGCCAACGGCATCCTGAACGTGTCGGCCTGTGAGCAGCGCAGCGGCCAGCAGGCCAGCATACAGATCGTGCCGAACCGGGGGCTGACGCGGGCCGAGGTCGACCGTATCGCACGCGAGAGCATCGAGTTCGCCCAAGCGGATATCGACGCCCACCGGAGGATCGATCTGGTGAACCAGGTGAGCTTCGATGCGCACAAGACCGAGCAGATGCTGGCGAAGTGCGGTCACCTGCTGACGGATGAGGAACGCGCGCGCATCGAGCGGGAGATTGCCGGACTGCGCGCGCTGGCGCGGGACACGCAGGATCTCGATGCGTTGCACCAGGCGCTGGACCGGTTGGGCAAGTCGACCCTGCGCCTGGCCGAGATCGGAATCCGCGAAGCGCTGGTGGCCCGCGGCAACGAAGAAGCTGTCTGAGGAGCACGATCGTGGGCGATCGCAACCCCTACATCGGAGACGACGAGGTCCAGCCACCCACCCAGAGTTACCAGATCATCTTCGTCGACGAAGCGCGCCAGGAGCACGCGCTCCTGGTGAAGCCGGAGGAGATACCCTACGGAGACCACGGTCTGCCGGGCAGCTTGCTCGACATTGCGCTGGGGCACGGGATCGAAGTCGACCACGCCTGCGGCGGCGTATGCGCGTGCAGCACGTGCCACGTGATCGTGCGGGCCGGCTTGAAGAGCTGCAACGAGGCTTCCGAGGAAGAGGAAGACCAGCTCGACGAGGCCTACGGATTGACGGGTCAGTCGCGTCTGGCGTGTCGCTGTGTCCCCAACGGGCGGGAGAACCTGGTCGTCGAAGTCCCGGTCTGGAACCGTAACCTGGCGCGCGAGGAGCACTGAGCCTTTCGATACCGGGCCGCGGAGCGCGGTGTCAGATCGTCTCTTTGTAGTACGCGAGCGAGCGCTCAAGACCTTCGTTGAACATTACACTGGGCGTGTAGCCGATCAGCTTGTGGGCGGCAGCGATGTCGGCCAGGCTGTGGCGGACGTCGCCGACGCGGGGAGCCCGATACTCCGCGGCGATGTTCGTGCCCAGGAGTTGATTGATCCGGGCGATGATCTCGTTGAGCGTGGTACGCTCGCCACAGGCGATGTTCACTACCTCGCCGTGCAGCTTCTCACACTGGGCGGCGCGCAGGTTGGCGTCGATGACGTTGTCGATGTAGCAGAAATCCCGCGAATGCTCGCCGTCGCCGAACACGATCGGCGCCTGCCCCCTGAGCATGTGGCTGACAAAGGCGGGGATGACGGCGGCATAGGCGCTGTTCGGGTCCTGGCGCGGGCCAAAGACGTTGAAGTAGCGCAACGAGATCGTCTCGAGGCCGTACACCTCGGCGAAGGAAGCGCAGTAGTGCTCGGCCGCCAGCTTGGAGACGGCGTAGGGGCTGAGCGGGGCCGGCGTCTGGCTCTCGTGTTTCGGCAGGGTGGGGGCGTCGCCATAGGCGGCGCTGCTGGCGGAGTAGACGAAGCGGCGCGTGCCGGCGTCGCGGGCGCCCAGCAGCAGGTTGAATGTGCCGGTGATGTTGACGTTGTGTGTGTCGCGCGGTTGCTCGATGCTACGCGGGACGCTGGCGCGGGCGGCCAAGTGAAAGAGCCACTCGACTCCGGCGGTGCAGCGCTGCACGAGCTCGGCGTCACAGATACTGCCGATGACGAGCTCCACGTCCGACTCGATCTCGGCGATGTTCTCTCGGCGACCGGTGCTCAGGTCATCGAGGATGCGCACCCGATGCCCATCCGCGAGCAGGCGGCGTACGATATGACTACCGATGAACCCCACTCCGCCCGTAACCAGGCACTGACTCATGTATTCACCTCGGGTAGACCAAAGAAACGACAAGTGTTGGCCGTCGTCGTGGCGGCGAATTCCGCCAGTGATTGTGCACGAAGATCGGCGAGATAGCGAGCGGTGTGGGCGACGAAAGCGGGCTCGCACGGACGGCGGTTGCGCACCGGCACGGGTGACAGGTAGGGGGCGTCGGTTTCGATCATGATGCGGTCGCGCGGCACCAGCCGGGCCGCCGCGCGGACCGTGTCGGCCTTCTTGAACGTCACTACGCCGGTGAATGAGAGCCAGAAGCCCAGGTCGAGAATACGCCGCGTGACGTGCTCGTCGCCGGAGTAGCAGTGAAAGACGACGCGCTCGGCCAGGGCCGGGAAATCGGCCAGGATGTCGCAGACACGCTGCTCGGCGCTGCGGGCGTGCACGACCACGGGACGTTCAGCCTGTAGGGCGAGATCGAGCTGATAGCGGAAAACCTCCTCCTGGCGGTCACGGGGAGCGAAGTCGTAGTGGAAATCGAGTCCGATTTCTCCCACCGCCACGATCCGCTGACGCAGTTCCGCAGCGAGATTCAAACCACGGTGCAGATCGGCCAGGGCGGACAGGTCATCCTGGTCGCACTTGGCCGCGTTGTGGGGATGGATGCCGGCGGCGAGGTACAGGCCGGGGCGCCCCGAGATCAGCTTGAGCGCCGCCTGTGCGTCGAGCGGAGTCTCGGCGATGGTCAACATGCGCCGCACGCCAGCGTCGTGGGCGCGTTGTACGATCGCATCAATCTGCGCCGCCAGATCGGGGTAGGTCAGGTGGCAGTGGCTATCGATTAGCATGGCGGGAAGCGGCGCTCCGGCAAAGTCGCGGCGCGACCCGGGCAAAGCAGCTATTCGGCATTCTGGACTTGTTCCTTGATACGGTCGATGGCGCCCTTGATTTCGATGGTCTGCCGGGCAATCTCGGGGTCGCCGGCCTTGGAGCCGATGGTGTTGGCTTCCCGGAGCATTTCCTGGGCGATGAACTCGAGCTTGCGTCCGGCGGGCTCGGCACTGTTCAGGGCGCCGTCAAAGTGCTCCAAGTGTCCGGCCAGCCGCGTGAGTTCTTCGCTAATGTCGCTGCGTTCGGCGTAGATTGCGACCTCACGCACGAGGTCTTCCTCGGCCAGTTGCACGTTGCTGCTGGCAATCAACTGCTGCACGCGCGCCGCGAGGCGCTGACGGTACTCCTCGACGACTAGTCCGGCGCGTTGGCGGATGAGGTCGAGTTGCGTCCCGATGCACTCGGCGTGGGCCTTCAGGTCCGCGGCCAGTGTCTGGCCCTCCTTGGCGCGCATGCTGACCAGTTGCTCCAAAGCGGATTCGAGCAGCTTTGAGACAATCGCCCAGGCATGCTCGCGCTCCTGTCCGGTCAGTTCGCGTGGCTGGCACACGCCGGGCAGCGTGGCCAGCGTGGCCAGGTCGATTGTGAGATTCGGGTCATCCGGGGGAGCGGCCTGGCGGAGTTGCCTGATGTAGTGCTGCACCGCAGCCGTGTTGATCTCCTCGGCCGCCGCGGCGCTGAGATTGTGCACGTGCAGCCGCATGGTGACGCTTCCACGCGACAGACGACTGTGGAGCAGACGCTCGACCTCGCTTTCTAGAAAGGCGAAGTCTTCAGGCTGGCGGATGGAGGGTTTGAAGAAGCGGTTGTTGACGCTACGGATTTCGAGGTAGTAGCGATAGCCGGCCTCTTCGAGCTGCGCTTCCCCGAAGCCGGTCATCGAGTGGATCATGGGGCTGCTCCCAAGGCGATCCTGGTGCGAGGCGCGGCCGTACAAACCTGTCCCGGCCGGTTACGGCCCCGACGCCGGCCGTATGCGGGCGTGGCAGCGGTGCCAACGCGGGTGGATCACACCTCGTGGATGCCGAAGATGGCGTGGCTGGCGTATTCGGGCGCCGCGTGCCCGTTGCCGTAGTGCCAAGCGCCTTGTTCGCCCTCTGGTGTTTCGGCCGGAGGAGCACTGCCGCCGGTCGTGCCCGTGCCACCGGTTCCGCTACCTCCGAGATTCGGCGTGGTCGGCACAAACACGTAATTCAACCCGACGGAGTAGACCAGGAAGAGCGCGGCCAGGGCGATGGTCACCCAGGTCAGGAAATCGCCCGTCTTGGATCCGAAAGTAGTGTGCCCACCGGCCCCGCCAAATGCTCCGGACAGACCGACGCCCTTGCCACGCTGTAGGAGAATCACCAGCATCAGCATGATGGCCAGGAGTCCGAACAGCGTGGCGAGAATCGAGTGATACCAAGCGGATGCGATCATCTTCGTCTCGTGTTCGCGTGCTAGTTACGTCGCGACGCCTCTGACAGGGGACGCCGACTCGAACCACCTAGAATACGACATCGGTCGGTGGGACGCCAGAGGGCCAGGCACAAGGCCGGACAGATTTGGCACGCGGCGTTTTCGGCGGGTTGGAGCGGTCGATCCGAGCCGCGACCGAGGAAGCGGTTGGCGCTGCACCGCGTCATGGCTCCCAAGCGGCCTTGAGTGGTCCCGTCGAGGCATTGGACCCATCCGCCGCTTCTGTCACCCACCCACAAATCCGATCCGCGGCTGTGCGTGGCCAGCAGAGCCCAAGCCTGGTCAAACAGCGGCCGCGGCGGCGGCCCGGATGATGCCGACAAACGAATCTGGCTTCAGGCTGGCGCCGCCGATCAAGCCGCCGTCCACGTCGGGTTTGCTCATGATTTCCGCGGCGTTGTCGGGCTTCATGCTGCCGCCGTAGAGTATTCGAACGCCGGCGGCGATCTGCTGGCCGGCGATCTGGCCGAGCTTGTCTCGCAGGTGCGCGTGTGCTTCCTGCGCCTGCTCGGGTGTAGCCACTTGCCCGGTGCCGATGGCCCAGACAGGCTCGTACGCGATGACCACCTGCTCCGGATCGGCGAGTGGGATGTCCGCCAGTCCGGCGATGAGTTGGAAGGTCAGCACCGCGAGCGTCTGGCCAGCCTTGCGTTGTTCGACGGTTTCGCCGACACAGAGGATTGGGGTGAGGTTGGTGGCGAGGGCGGCCGCGACTTTGCGGTTCATCATCCAATCGTCTTCGTGGTGGCTGATAGTGTGCCGACGTTCGCTGTGGCCGATAATGACGCACTTGGCGCCCGTGTCCGCGATCATGGCGGCGGATATCTCGCCCGTGTACGCGCCGCTCGGCTCGAAATACAGGTCCTGGGCGCCGACCGCGATGCCGCTGTCACCCACAGCCTTTACGACCGGGATGAGGTAGACCGCCGGAGGGCAGACGGCGACTTCGACGGTTGGCGACGGGTCATACGCCGCGCGGATCCCGGCGACCAGCTCGTTCGCCTGGGCGAGGTTTAGATTCATCTTCCAGTTGCCGGCTACCAGGGGGCGACGCATGGTGTTTCCTCCACCGCTTGAGGGTGTTTGTGTTGCCCAAGTCTATCGGCATCTCTGGCCGTGCATAGTGCGGCGGATGCTCAAACCGCGGCGAGCCGCCGTTGGTTACGTGCCGTCTGCTTCCGGGAGCTCGACCAGACTTCGGCCGACTTCGCGCAGGAAGAGGCGATTGCCGTCGAGCAGATTGGGTAGGGCCTCGATCTCATCCGCCGTGCACCAGCGCACCTCGGCGACCTCGGCCGGGTTGGGGCGCAACTCGCCCTCCAGCAGTTGGGCCAGCCACCAGTGCAAGCGGAGTGAGCGGTCGCAGTGCAAGTGTTCCCAGATCTTGGCTATGGGGCGTACCCAGCCGCCGATCTCTTCGCGAAACTCACGGATGACCGCCTCGGGCTGTGCCTCGGTGGGTTCGAGCGCGCCGCCTACAAAGCACCACCAGCCGGCGGCAGGGATGCCGGCCGCACGGCGGATCATGAGGAAGCGTTGTTCTTGCATGACCACCACGACGACGCCGTCTTTGATGATGGGTGCGTGCATTCAGGTTGGTTCCAAGTGCCGTAGCGGGTGTTCGGCGCGCGGGCCGAGAGCATTATGCGTCGTGTCTCCGGCTGTGCAAAGCAGTTGATCAGTCGGCCAGAACGGCGGCCAGCAGTGGCTCACAGCCCTCGTGCAGTGGGTCGACTACGGGCACGCCCAGTTCCTGCCGGATCCGTGCGGCTTCCTGCTGAGCCGCTTGGCGATCAGTGCCATGCGCGTTCAGCGCCACGCCGACGATCCGGGTCGGGTGCAGCAGGGCCGCGGCCTGTTCGTACGCGGCACACAGCACCCGCAACGAGGGGATCGGCAGATGTGGTTCGGCTTTGTGGTGCGTGCGGCCGGCGTGGTGCACGAGAATCAGGGCGTCGGGGCACGCTCCGTGCAGGAGCGCCAACGCCACGCCGGAATAGCCGGGATGAGCCACGCTGCCCTGTCCTTCGATAACACACAGGTCGCAGTCGGTGGAGGCCAGCACGAGTTCCTCGACGGCACCGGCGGCGAAGTCGATGATAACGGCATCCATGGCGATGCCCTGTCCCGCGATCATGATGCCGCCTTGCCCGGTGGCGGCGAGTTGGGCGTTGAGACCACGCCGGCTGGCGCAGCTTACGAGTTCGACTGCGGCCACCATTTTCCCGACGTTGCAGTCGGTGCCGACCGTCAGCACCCGCCGGCAACGCGTGCCCAGCGCGCGACCGGACGCGACAAGCTGCCGTGGGGGGGGGCGGCGCAGGTCGGCGATTCGTGCGCCGCTTTGTTTGGCCAGGGCGGCCAGTTCCTCATCGTTGCCCAGGTGCGTGTGCAGCCCGCTCACCACGTCAATGCCGCTGGTCAGGGCGGCTTTGATGTGCCGCCGCATGTCGAGCGGCAGGGCTCCACCGACGGGCGCGACGCCGACGAACAGAGCGTCCGGTTGCAACGGGGCCGCAGCCGAGACGTCGCGGAGCACGGGTAACGGCGGTGCCCAAGGGATCGCAGCGCGCAAATCGCTGCCAGCCGCTTGTGAATCGACCAGCGCTACAACGTCGTGTGGACGGTAGCGCAGCACGACCGCCGCCGTCTTGGAGGTGAAAACGCCTAGCTGGCCTTCGGTCAGCAGGAGGACGCGGTGATAGGGCGGCAGAACGTGCACGCAGGACACCTTGTGTTGTTCCAAGACGGCAGTTTAGCGGCGATCGGGCGGCGTGTCCGCCAGCCGCGTTGCAGCCCGGTGTGCGTTTGGCGCACTTGCACGCGGGAGCCGCCAGCCTACCATCCACGAGATGCGAGGCTGGTGGTTGGTTGTAGTCTTGGCGGCGATTCTTCTCCCGAGTGTCGTATTGGCCCCGGTATGGCAGCGCGCCGGGCTGGGAGCGGGCGAAGACGACGTGCTGTACTACTACCCGTCGCGGGTCTTGTTGGCCGAGACCATCCATGATGGCCACTGGCCGTGGCTGAATCCCTGGACGGGGTTGGGAAGGCCCTATGCGGCGGACCCACAGTCGGCCCTATGGTATCCGCTGACGTGGCTGTTCGTGCTGCTACCGCCGCTGTGGGCTTATCCGGCGAGTCTCTGGCTTCATTACGGCCTCGCGTTGCTGGGCATGTACGTGCTGCTGCGGCGTTCGCCCATGAAGGCCGAGGCGGCGCTGTTTGGGGCGGTGGCGTTCGCGTTTTGCGGGTTCCTGCTGGCGCACCGCGCGCACTTCGCCATGCAGCATGCCGCCGCGTGGACGCCGTGGGTGTTCTGGCGTTTTCAGCGCTACGCACAGCGGGGGGGGCTGCCACGGCTGGCATCGTTCGCGCTGGTCGCCACGTTGCAGTGTCTGAGCGGGCACGTGCAGATCGCGGCGCTGACCGGTGTTGGGGCACTCGTTCACCAACTGGCCACACGCGAACGCAGCCCCGCCGGCGGGCGGCGCCGGAGGATCGCCGTGCGCTGGCTGCTGGGTTGGGTTTGCGTGGCGGGGTTGTTTGCGGTGCAGTGGTTGCCGACGTATGCCTACGTGCGCCTGTGCACGCGGACCGCGCGCGGCTTCCTGGACTTCACCGAGAACAGTTGGAATCCGGTGGCGGCGCTGGGTTGGATCACGCCCATGCTCTTCGGGCAACGCACGCCCAACTTCTTCGGGCAGAGCTACTGGGGGCCGTCACACCAGGTGGAGCAGTTTGCCTACGCCGGTCTGCTGCCGCTGATGTTGGCGGCCGGCGCGCTGGGGGCCGGCTGGCGCAGCCACCCACGGCGGCGACCGTGGGTGATCTTGGCGGGCTTTGCGATCTTGCTCGGACTGGGACGGTACGGGCCGGTCTGTCCGCTGGCGTACTGGCTGCCCGGAGCGAGTCTGTTTCGCGTCCCGGCCCGCGCGCTGTTGCTGTTCAACCTGGCAGTCAGCGCGCTGGCCGCCGGGGTGGTGCACGATCTGGCGTCGATGCCCACCAGGCGGCGCGTGCGCTTGCGGGCGCTGATCCTGAAGTGCTCGCGACGGCCGCTGCTCGTCGCCGTGGGGTTGGTGGCCACCCCGCTCGTGCTCGTGCTGGCAGCGCTACCGTGGCTGGATGAACAGACACGGGCGGCGGCATTGGCGGCTCTGCGGCCGTGGAATTCGGCCATCTGGGTGCCGCTGCTGGTGGCCTGGGGCAGCACGCATGCACTGCGGCTGGCCGCGCGGCGCTGGCGTGAGCCGCGCGTGCTGGTGATCCTGGCCGCGGTCGTGCTGGTTGACCTGGGTGTGATCGGCTGGACGATCGACGTGCCGCCCGGACAACGCAACGCCGCGGCTTTGCTGGCCACGGATGAAGGGGCGGCCTGGCAGGTCGTCGTCCAGAAGACGCCGCACCGGCTGTGGGTCGTGACGCGCCGGGCGGAGGGTACCCCGGGGGAGTACATCAAACCGCTGGCCAAAATGGTGGCCAACACCAACATGCTGGCCCACGTGCAGTCGCTGACCGACTATGGACCCTTGCAGCCCAAGCGCATCACGAGACGCTTCGGTTTCGCGCCGTGGGGCGAGACGGAGCGCGCCAGTGAGCTGCTGACCGATACGTCCTGGATGCGGCTGTACGACGTTGGCTGGGTGTTGCTGTGCGAGCCGGAATGGCCCGCTCCGCAGGGCTGTGAACTCGTGTGCACGACGCCGAGCGGGATGCGCTTGTTCCACAACCCGCTGGCCGACGGTCCGGCCTTCTTCGAACGGGCGGAGCAGCCCGGTGCGATCCACTTCATGGAGCATGGGCCCAATGCGTTCACGACCCGCGTCGATACCTGGCCAGCCGGGGAACGTTGGGCTGCGAGCCGGACGGCGGATGTGGCCGAGCCACGCCTGATCGTGGCGCGCCTGGCTTTGCCTGGCTGGCAGGCGTGCGTCGCGGGTGAGCCCGTGCCGGTGGAACTGGTTGACGGGTTGCTGCCGGCGGTACGTCTTCCGGCCGGCCAAAACCTGGCGATCACGTGGGAATACACGCCTCCGGGCTTGCTGGCTGGCGCGCTGATTTCGCTGGTGAGTGCGGCGCTGCTGGTGCTGTTCGCTCTGCCATACCGCCGCTCGAACGTGCGCGACACGGGAGGGTGAAGCTCCCGCTGAGCCGCGGCTGGCCGGGAAGTCCGCTTTCCCGTGGAACGCTGCCAACCCGTGAATGGCGATTCTGGACGTGGCAATCACGTGGGTGGAAAGCGCGCTGCATGCGTTCTCAGGCGGCTGGCCAGCGCAGTCGGAATGTGCAGCCGTCGTCGTTTTCAGCGACGACTTCGACAGTGGCGCCGTGGCGGTGGGCGATCAACCGGCAGACGTTCAATCCAATGCCGACGGCTCGCCAGTCCTTGGGATCGGCTTTCGGGTCGGCGGCGAGAAACGGGTTGATGACCTTGCGGATTCGTTCCGGAGCAATGCCGCGGCCGCTGTCGTGCACGTCGATGACGACCTGGTCGCCGTCACGCTTGGCGCTGACATGCAGCCAGCCCCCGCGCGCGTCTTTGAGCGCATTGCGTGCGTTGTAAAGCAGATTCAGCAGAACCTGCTCGAGTTCGATCGGCCGGGCCAGCACGGACAGTTCTTTGGGGATGGAGAGGCGCAGGTCGATGTTGTCCTTGGCGGGCGCGCGCGCCATGGTCTCGAGCGCCTCGGCCACGGCCGCGCCGACGTTGTAGGGTTCCGGCGGCTGCTCATCGCGGCGGGCAGAGTGGAGTTGTCGCTTCACGATGGCCGTGGCCTTTTCGGTCATGGTCAGGGTGCGCTCGACAGTCTTGCGCATCGCGGCGCTGTCGTTGCGTGAGATGGCATCCTGTGCACGGGCCATGACCGGAGTCAGGATGTTGTTAAGCTCGTGTGCCACCATCATTGCCACGGTACCTGCCAGGGCGAGCTGGTGGTAGATGACGAGCTGGTTCTGGAGCTGCTGGATGGTCGCCTGAAGTTGTTCGACGCTGGCATCAGGAGCATCGGCAGGGTGGAGAAGGCCGGTGCCGCGTTGCCCCGGGTCGGTCTGGCGAGTGTGCGCGCGTTCGCTGCTCATCGGGGTCCTGCTCCCAGTCGCGTTCGCACCGCAACGGAACCGTGCAGAAGACGCCCATACGACGCGTCTAGATGCGTAAATGCTATATTCAGCCAAGGGGAGTGTCAACGATTAACGCGGCTCTTCCGCCTTGGGGGGACGCTGCATCAAGTCGGTGATGGCGGCAAGCGGCTCTTTCTCTTCGAACAGGACCTGATAGACCGCCTGCGTTATGGGCATTTCGACCTCGTGCTGTTGCGCGAGCTGTAGTACGGCACGCGTGGTCGGAATGCCCTCGATGACCGCCGTGCTCTCTTCGACAACCTGCGTCACGTTGACGCCCTGGCCGATGCGTTCGCCGGCGGAACGGTTGCGCCCCACCGGAGAAACGCAGGTGGTAACCAGGTCACCGACGCCGGCCAGCCCGACGAATGTCTCCGCGTGCGCCCCGAGGGCCACGCCGAGCCGCGTGATCTCAACCAGGCCGCGCGTCAACAAGGCGGCTTTGGCGTTGTCGCCGGCGTGCAGACCGTCCAGGATGCCGGCGGCCAGCGCGATGACGTTCTTGAGAGCACCGGCCAACTCCACGCCGAGGACGTCCGGGTTGGTGTAGATGCGGAACCAGGAAGTGCCGAGCACCGCCTGTACCAGCGTGGCAACCTCCAGCGAATCCGCAGCAACGACCACCGTGGCCGGCAGACAACGAGCGACCTCGGGCGCGACACTTGGCCCGGACAATACGGCCACGGGATTGCCGATCACGTATTCCTGGATGATGGTGCTGGGCCGCGCCAGCGTGGCTATCTCGATGCCCTTGGTGACACTACAGAGCGGAACCTGCGCGGGAACATATCGGCCCAACTCCTTCCAGACCGAGCGCAAGTACTGACAGGGAATTGCGGAGATGACGAGTTCGGTGTTGGCCAGGGCGGCTGGGCCGTCGAAAGTCGGCGCGACGCGCTCGGGTAGCCTGACGCCCGGCAGATAGCGCTTGTTCTCGCGTGTCGCGGCGAGTTCTTGGGCGTGATCGGCGAATTGCGCCAGCAGCGCCACGTGGATGCCGTTGTCGGCCAGAATCTGCGCCGTGACGGTTCCCATCCCGCCAGCGCCGATGACAGTCGCTTTGCTCAGCATTGTTGATCGCCTCCGCGTGTGCCAGTGCGACCGGACCACCTCCGGGGGCGGACGGCTCGCGGTCAGGCTGATTCTACGTGCCCGGAGCGGATTCGTCGCGGGGTCTCTTTCTAACCACCACCAGCCTGATCGCGACGCGGGGGTGCCATAACCGGTGTGACTTCTGTTACTTGTCCACAGACGGGTTGCGCGTTCCGTATCAGCGGCGCGACGTGACGCAGGTGGCGGCGGAGTTCGCTGACGACGGTCAGCCGTACGGCGTCTTCACCGATAACAACCTGGGTTCCGACCGGGAGTACCTGCGAAGTCTGTGCCGAGGTTTGCGGCCGCTCGAGAAGATCTGGAGCGCTGCCGTCTCGCTGGACGTGACGGACGATCACTCTCTGGTGCGCGAGATGGCGCTGGCCGGCTGTACCGGTGTCTTCGTCGGGTTTGAATCGCTGCGCGACGAGAACTTACGATCCGTTCACAAGCGCTCGCCGAGTCCGAGCGATTACACCCGCCGCGTCCAGGTGTTTCACGACTACGGCATTCAGGTAAACGGCAGCTTCGTATTCGGGTTTGACCATGACACGAGTGGAGTATTCGCGGAGACCGTCGATTGGATCGAACAGAATCGCCTGGAGTGCGCGACCTTTCACATTCTGACACCGTATCCAGGCACGCCACTCTTCCGCAAGCTGGACGCCAAAGGGCGCTTGCTACACAAGAATTGGGACCTGTATGACACAGCCCACGCAGTGTTTCGTCCGGAGCGCATGACGCCGGAGGAACTCGAGCAAGGCTACGCCTGGTGCTACCGCCGGCTCTTCTCGCACACGTCGGTCTGGCGGCGCAGGCCGGCTGATGTGCGGGCCGTGCTGCCGTATCTGGCGATGAGCTATCTGTACAAGAAGTCGAACTTCCTGTGGCACGCGTTGATTCGCTATCGCCTTACGGCGACCGTCTGGCGGCCACTCGTAGAATGGACACGTCGGCGTCACCTCGGATTTCGTCGCCAACTGGCGACCGCGGCGACATTCGCGCGCCCGGCTGGCGCGGCCGACTTCGTGAGTGCGGGTGTGTAGTCGCGACGTCGCTCTGGCCGCACGCCGCAACGGAAGTGCCCGGCGAGGGTCGAGACAACGTTGGCGAAGAGGAGCGGCTCAAGAACGGCGCGGAAACCAGTCTTCAAACGGGCGCGAAAGACCAGCGCTTCGATGACGGTCACGAGTAGTATGAGCGGCCCGAGAGCCACGAGCCCGAGGCCTGCGACGAGCGGCAGGTTGATGGCGTCAGCGAGCATCATGTTCGCATACTCACTGCCCGGCAGAAGCGCACATGCACCGCGGCACATCGTCCCGTGGCCGGCTTGTGAAACAGAACGAGTGAACCGCTCAGCGGCCACTCAGACGCGCGGCGCTAGGCCACCTCCGGCCACCGCTCCCGCACGGTTGCGGCTCGCTTCTAGTGCCTACCCCTGGACGGTGCTGGGATAGGTTCTTAACGGCCGCCCGCCGATTCGTTCTCGTCGGCGGGCAGATCGGGTTTCACGATGACCACAATGGAGCTCTGCTTCGAGAAATACTTCGCGAACGTAGCCCTGACCTGTTCGCGGGTAAGCGCCTGGTATGCGCGTGGCGCCTCCAGCACGTCGTCCAGGCTGTCGTCGCGGAACGTCATCCGCGTCAGGTGCCCGGACCAGAACGACGGTTCCCGCATTTGTTCATCGAACGTGTTGGCGAACTGCTTGCGGGCGACGACCAGCTCCTCGTCAGTGGGTCCGTCCTGGGCGAAGGCCGCGTACATCGACTTCAGCTTGTCCACGAGCTGGCGAGCCTTGCCCGGGTCGGTCGGGGCCGCCGCCGAAAACGTGCCGAAACCCGGGTAAGTGCTGGCCGGGCGTGAACCGGCGCCGATGCTGTAAACGAGCTGCGCTTCCTCGCGGATTTCCTTGACCATCCGCGTGGAGAGGATGCGCGCGGCCATGTTCAGCGCGCGAGCGTCCGGAACGTTGGTTTCGTCCGCACCATAGAAGCCGCACAGCACGAAAGCTTGCGGCGTGGCTGATTCCACGGATTCTTCGATCAGGCGCGGCCCTGGCGGACGCTTCAGCGTACGCAGGGTGGCGTAGGTCTCGGGGCTTACGCGGGGACGTGTTGGCAACGAGCCGAGATAGTGGGCCACCAGCTTCAGGACCTCCTCTCTGGAGACATCGCCGACAATCGCAACTTCGATGGGCGATTCCTTGATGAGCTGGTTCAGCCACGTTTGCGCGGGCGCCAGGGCGAGTTGGTCGATCTGCTCGACGCTGAGCGGCTGCGTGCGGGGCTCGTTGTCGGGGTAAGGGGCGGCTCCGGCGTAGCGCATCCCCAGCCGCATCGGGTTTTTCAGCGTTTCCAGCAGGCGCTCGCGCGTCGTCGTCTTGTAGCGCGTGAACGACGCCTCCTCGATTTTCGGTTCGGTCAGGAGCAAGTGTGCCAACTGGAACCCGGTTTCGAGGTCTTCGGGGCTACCCGAGATCGAGAGCGAGATGGCGTCGCCACCCCCGCCACCTCCGCCCCGCCGGCCGCGCCCACGGCCGAATCCACCGCGGCCACCGACCGAGACCTTCTTGCCTGTCATGAGGTCGCGGATATCGGTTGACGAGAGCCGCTGTGTGGCGGGGGACGACCAGGCGAGCTGAGCCACCTGCGTAATGCCGCGGTTGGCGGCGGTTTCAAGCAGTTCGCCGCCAATCAGCGAAATGTCGATCGAAACCTGGTTCTTCCGCTCATCCATGAAGCGGTAATGCACGCGGATGTTGTTGCTCAGCCACCCGGACCAGACGCCGCTGGCGGCGTGCTCGGTGCCTTCTGCGACCTCCCCCGGGGTGGGAAGCTGCGCCATCAGCTCAGTGGCCCGGGCGGTCTCCGCCTCCGGGGTGGGTTTCACCGCCAACGCTTTCGTGCCGACTTCCAGCAGCCCGGCCTCTGTAGGGACATTGTCGCCGGCGGGCAACACCGCGACGAACGCCACTGCGGATGTGTCAAACTCGGTCGTGAAGCGTGTCGCGACCTCCGCCACCGAGATGGCCGGAAGCAGCTTCCTGAGCAGGTCGAGTCTCTGCTGCGGCGACATGGTGGGCTCGCCCGCCGTGATGTCGCCGTTGATGCGGCGCAGCAGCATCTGAGCCGGTTGAGTCTCTTCTGTCTCCACGGCGCGCTCGGCGCCGGTCACGACTTGCGTCTTCGCGTCATCGATCTCGCGCGGGCTGAACCCGAACGTGCGGGCGCGCTGGAGTTCGAGTGCAAGCTCCTCCAGACACTCCTTCCACTTGCCCGGACTGGCACTGGCCGAGATCTCGGCCGTGTAGATCGCATTCACTTCGTTGCCGGCCGAAACGCGCGCGCTCAGGTAGCTCGTTCCCCCTTTGGCGACCTTGTCACTCAGCCGGCGGTTGAGCGCCATTTCTCCGAGGCGCCCGACCAAGTCGGCGCGGAACTCAGGCACCATAGTGACGGGTGGGCGGGCCGGCTCCAGCCGTACGATCCGCACCGACTCGGACCGTACCTCGGGGTCACTGGCGACGATCGCAAAGCTCTTCTCGTAAGCCTTGACCCGGGGATCCTGCGGCGTGGGGCGAGGCTTCTTCGGAGCCGCGCCGAATTGCTCACGGAGCAGCGCCACGACGCCCGCCGGGTCGGTATCCGCGACGGCGATGAGGGTCGCGTTTGAGGCCACGTACCACTTTCCATAGTAGTCTCGGAAATCGGGCGCCTGTACGCTATCGATGGTCTCCTCGATTCCGATCGTCAGCCGTTCGCCATACAGAGAACCAGGTGCGATGCGCTCGAGCACGTAGTACATCGTGCGTTGGCGCCCCGAGAGACTGCGGCGGCGCTCTTCCTGGATGATCTCCCGCTCCTCGTCGATCTCCGCGGGCAGCAGCGCCAGGCGATACAGCACGTCGGCGAAGTAGGTCAGGCCTTTGCGGAGCGTTTCGGGTTCGGCGTCCGGCAGCGCGAGCTGATAAGTCGTTTGCTCGAAGCTGGTGAAGGCGTTTTGGTCGCGTCCGAAGGTCATGCCCAGGGACTGAAAGAACGGCACGACCGAGCCGGGTGGGAAATTCTCCGAGCCGTTGAAGGCCATGTGTTCGAGATAGTGCGCGAGACCACGCTGCGCGTCGGTCTCGTTGAGCGAACCGGTCTGGAAGTGAATCCAGAGCGCGGCCCGCCCCGGCGGGTTCGCGTGCTGGCGCACAACGTAGCTCAGTCCGTTCTCGAGCTCGCCGGTAACGAGGGTTGGATCGCTGGGCAGCGCTTGGGCCGAGAGCAGTGCAGCGGTTGCACCGATTACCGTCAGGGCAACGACAATGCCGCGGAACAAGTTGAGCATGAGGATTCTCCAAAAAGCCGGGGCACGGGCGGCGACAACAGCAGTGCCAGTATACGGTAGCGTCGCCCAACAAGCCCGCGCACGACGATAATCCGGCCCGGCACCGCATTCAACACCACCGACGACCTGGAGATTTCGCGCAGTCTGTGGGCAAGCTGGGGCGGCCGGCGTTCTGCCCGCAGCGGGGCATCCGCGCCTGTACGCGTGCCAGGGCAGCCGCTTAGAATGCCGTTGGCGCTGCTTCGCAGCAACCGCTGCCGGGTCGGACATGCTGGCGCATTTCACAACGGAGGCCAACAATGACTGAGCGAGAAGGCGTGATCACATTCAAAGGCAACCCGCTGACCCTGATCGGGCCGGCGCTCAAGCCGGGCGACGAATCCCCCCACTTCACTCTGACGGCCAACGACTTGTCGGATCTCTCATGCACGGCGTACCACGGCCAGGTCGTGGCGCTCAGTGTCGTTCCCAGCCTGGACACGCCGGTCTGTGCCACACAGACACGGACGTTCAACCAGCAGGCCACGCAGTTGTGGAGCGAAGTGATTGTGCTGACGGTCAGCATGGACCTGCCATTCGCACAGCGGCGGTTCTGCGGCGCCGAGGGCATCGAGCGCGTCATCACCGCGAGCGACTACAAGCACCGCACCTTCGGGCCGGCCTTTGGCGTCCTGATCAAGGAGCTCGGCTTGTTGGCGCGGGCCGTGTTCGTGATCGACCGTAATGGCAAGCTCGTTCACGTGGAATACGTTCCCGAGGTGACAAGCGAACCCAACTACGAGGCAGCCCTCGCGGCGGTCAGAGCGAACACGTAGACGCGGCCGGTCAACGAGCGTGCAACCGCCAGGCTATGGCAGCGACCGCAAGGTCTACAGCAAGCCGGCGTTGATCTACGATCGCTACAATGCGGCCGTTCGCTGGGTTCTCATGCCGGTCAACGCGGGACTTGAGGCGACGCGTGAGAACCTGGGCTCCAACTACCCCGCGCACTTGGACGAAGAGCAGGAACAGCAGAAGGCCCCCTCTGCAACGGAGGCGGCCTGATGAAACTCCACACCCCGCTGTGCCCCGATTGCGGCGAACCCGCCAAGGGCACCCTCGAGCGCCTGACCGGTCGGGCGGACTTCAACATCGAACCCAGTCCCGGTGTCGACGTCGACTACGGCGGCTGGACCGAGGTCTGGTGGGACGAACAGCGCACCGTCCTCGAACACGAGGACAAGCCCGAAGGTCCCGAGAACCGGCCGCTGGTCTGCTGCCCCAATGGCCACACCTGGCCGACCGTGATCAACTGGTAACTGTGGCGTATACTCAATAAGTCACCGGCGGCGGGTCGCGACAGACCGTACTGGACGTGACGTGTGTTCATATCGCAGCGCCTTTCCGAAACCACCACCCTATGGAACACATTCCCGTATGCTCTGGGATTGCGCCAGTGCTGCCCGCCGCCGGTGGCGCTTCCCTCGCGTCTGCGCGTTGCACGATCCCGCTCGGCGGTGCCAGTACGTTAGTACAAGACAGGGACTGGTACCGGCTGGTCCTCTACGTTTGTTATCCGAAAAACGATCGAATTATTGACAGAGTAGAGAGCACCCGTTCCGCCCTCGTATTGGATAACGTAGAATCCGTTACCTTCTTGTCGTAGCCATTGAAGGAGGTCCGCACAAGAATACGCTACGACATTTGCTTGGTCGTATGCGTGGACACTCCACCCATCTCCCTGAGCGTTGAAGCGCTGCACTCTGCTGATCGTTGCCATCTGCGGTTGTGGAGTCTCCGCCATGAGCATCTCCTCGCATTATGATTTGCCGTTGTCTTACAACAATTGTAGAGCGCGGCCCCAATGCAGTTGTGCACGTCCATTGAATGCTGTATGGTACGATGGCGTCTATGGACTGTCACTTTATGGCGCTCAGAAAGAGGTCAATAAGGCGACGTTCTTCCCAATCGCCGTATTTCCCCGGTGCCCTGAAGCGGCGGAAAAACTGGACCAACTCGGTAAGGTCGCTGTTCGCGTGCGGAAGCTGCCCATTCAGGTCGCCCCTAAACCCCATGTCCTCTAGTTCAGAGACCAGTTCGAGGGCATCCGCTAGGTGCTTTTCGGATCGCTCCATTGCTTGCTTCTGCGCTCCGCGATCGCCCGCCACGTCGTTGTGGTATTCATCTGCCGACTTCCGGTCCGCCTGCACTTGCCGCAGTTTTAGAAACACCTGCGTAGACCAATCCATTTCAATACACAACGCAATTCGCACGCGCGCTTCGTTCGCATGTGCCCCCATTGGGAATTCGTCTAAGAACCGGCACATGTCCTCTGCGGATTCAAGGAACGGGGCCGTCGCCCACAACTGTTCGCTCTGGGACCATCGTTCTGCCTCGGCTGTATTTGGGATGCGTTCGGTGATTGTCTCCGACTTCACGAGCTGCGCTTGTGGATCCGCGGATCGTATCCAGTCTTTGCGCCACTGCTGGAAACGCGGCTCGTCACGGTTTCGCCGACAGAACGCAGTGATCGCCTCAGCGGTCTGTCCGACGTCAGCAGCCGCAAATCCTGCTGCACCAATCTCGGCAAGAGACTCTGATACCTCGTCCATTTTGTTCTGGTATTCGACATTGATGTTCGCCAGTTTCTCCAACTTCTGCTGATACATCCATGCGTCGGACCTCGCCAGAACTTGGTCAATGAGTGCCTGGTTTTCGACGATCGCGGCGTACAGCTGGCGCCAATGGTCCCTTAAATCTAAGACGCGGTTCATCCACAGCCGTTCGATCAGGCGAGTTTGAAGGTCGATCGCTTCGTCTGCGTGCGCTCCATCCGGGAATCGTTGGAGGTAGGCGACAGTCAACACCGCCAGATCCTCGAGACTCGTGGCACCGGACGTGTCGGAGGCCAGTTGCCACATTTCGTCATCACGCTGCAGCTGCGTTTGGCGCTCGCGCTCACGTTCGGCCAGATACTCTTCTGCGAGGCGTTTTGCACGCGCGGCACGCCGCTCAGCCCGCTTCTGTTGCAGAGCATCCTCTTGGCGCGCCGCCAGAATGCGCTGCTTCGTCGCTCCCGAAACGAACTCACCTTCGAACATGGTCCAACCCCCACGGATTTTGGCACGATAGTCGTTCTCCTGGCGCTGCAGGCCATTCCGCGCTGTGTCGATCTTTCCATTCAACTCATCGAAAAGGTACACGTCCGCATACGGCGATTCGTCAACTGCTTTCGCTGCGGCCAGAAAAATGTCCTTAGCACCCACGAAGTCATACTCGCCAGCCTTGTCGTTCGCCGCATCGATTTGTTCCTCCACCGTCTGGATCAGTTGATTGCGTCTCTCCATTCTTCTCTGGCTGGACGAATACCCGTAGTAGGCGATGGCGGCGATCGCGATCACGCCGACGCCGACAATTCCTCCGACAATTCGCGCCGCCGACTTCGGAAGACCCAGGACGGTCGGTTCCGCAACTCCGGCCGGGCTTTCAGAGTTTGGGCGCTGCGCTCGGTGGCCAGAGTCGGTCCTGTTCGCAGCAGGCGAGTGCAGCGAGGGCTGTCCGTCATTGGGAACGGTCGCGACAGTTCCGCAATCAGGGCACCGACATTTTCGGCCGGCAGCATCGTCCGGTGCTCGCAGATGCTTGCCGCAGTCGCTGCACGAGAACTTGATGGGCATGATGCATGCCTCCTGTATGACACACCTGTTCCGGCGGGAATAGGCACAATGTTGCATATTCTCAACCACGCTCATCGTACACACACGAGTAGCTTGGGGCAACCAGGTCAGAGCCGCGCCGATGCACATCTTGGCTAGGCTCGCCCTGCGCCCCAGTCGTTTCACAGAGACATCCTAACCCCAAAAAAGGAGTGACCCATGGACGAGTTATTTCGTCACACGCTGACCGATTAGTAACAGTTCACCCGTTTGCAGTGCTCGAGGCGGGTAGCGGTGGGAGTTGGCCGGTTTGCAGGTAGGTGCGCAAGGCGTGGGCGATGGTCCGTAGCGGATCGGGGCCGCGGAGACGCAGCGTGCGATAGATGCTCATCAA
>JAHJAR010000284.1 GCA_018814045.1 Planctomycetota bacterium
CAGAACCGGTCCCGAACTGGCCTGCATGGAAGAGCAGGGCATCGTCAGTTATCTGCCCGACAGCGGTCAAAACAGCGCGGCATTGGAAGGAGGTCGCCCCGATTCTGCAAACGCTCTCGTAACCGGATCTGCGCAAAGGTAGATTCGGCTGTCCGGAGTCCGTATGCCTCTCGGAAAGCCGCGGCGGAAATGAGCGGGCGCCTGATCGACCCAAGACCCCGCCGAGCCGAGCAGCGCAAACCGGGACCAAAAACACCTCGGCCGACCTATGTGGGCCAGGTATTCCGACAGCCTGGTAGGGGAGCGGTTGCGTTGCGGCGGCGCCGACCGGTTCTCGACACAACCGTTCCCTGACGGTCGCGGCTCGGAAAGAGCCTTGGCAGAGGTTCTTGACATCATGTTCTGCTGATCTACCGTGCCCCTGAACGCCGACGTTCGCGGCGGTGTGCCCGGGCGATTGGCAGAACGGTCGCGCAGGGAGCGCCAGGCAAGCAATGGGCAACACTCAAGCACGCGGGCCAGGTTCCTCGCCCTGCACCAGAATTCGCCGAGAACGGCGCCTCCCCTTGAATGGTGCCGTCCTGGTGAGTGTGGGCCAGCGTGTGCGGCCGCATGACGTGGTGGCCGAGGCGGAACTGCCCGGCGAGACCTGCCTGGTCAATGTGGCCGGCGAACTCGGCATCGCCCCCGACGAACTGCCGGGGGTCTTGCTGAAGAAGGAGGGCGAGTCCCTGAAGCAGGGTGATGTATTAGCCCGCACCGGCGGTCTGCTCGGCCTGTTTCAGAGAGAGTGCGCCGCACCGCTCGACGGCCGGCTCGAATCCGCCTCGCCCGTTACGGGGCAGGTCCTGATCCGCGGGCGGCCGCAACTGCTGCGCAAGCTGGCTTACCTCGACGGCACGGTCGTCGCGGTCGAGGAACGTGTGTCCGCCACGGTGGAAACGTGGGGCGTGTGCGTGCCGGGCGTTTTCGGCTTGGCCGGAGAGGCGGTGGGCCAACTCGAGGCAGTTGTGGACTCGCCAGACGCCAGTCTCGACGCCGGCCTGATTTTGCCCAGTCACGAGGGCAGAGTGCTGGTGGGCGGCAGCCTGGTCACGGCCGAGGCGGTCGCCGCCGCCAGCGCCTGCGGGGTGCGCGGGATCGTCTGTGGCGGCCTGCATGACTGCGATCTTCGGACCATCCTGGGCTACGACCTGGGCATAGCGCTTACCGGTGCCGAAGAGCTCAGCGTGACCATTATCATTACCGAGGGTTTTGGCCGCCTCAGCATGGCCCGCGGCACCTTCGACACACTTTGCGCCCATGCCGGCTCGACCGCGAGCATCAATGGTGCTACCCAGGTTCGCGCGGGAGTCGTGCGTCCGGAGATCATCATCCCCACGAGTGCGGCGTACACGCGGCCAAGCGATCACGCCTCCCCCGCGGGCAGTGCGAGCGACGTATTGCGGATCGGCGCCCGCGTGCGGGCCATCCGAGAGCCGTACTTCGGCCGCCTGGGGCGGTGTTGCGCTCTGCCCCGCGAGCCCAAGTGTCTGGCGAGCGAGGCCCGGGCCCGCGTCCTGGAAGTCGAGTTCGACGACGGCACCGAGGCCGTCCTGCCGCGCGCCAATGTGGAGTTGGTCGACCCGTGGTCACCGTCGCTCTAACATCTGGACTCTGCCGCGGACGCGGCCCACGCAGGGTCGTCTGCGGACGACGACGCTACACTCGCCGCGGATACTTGGTTTGATGCCGACCTGCACCGAGCCACAGACGATCCTCGCCACCGACTGCGGGTCGACGACGACCAAGACGATCCTCATCGAGCGGACGCACGGCGAGTATCGCCTGACCGCCCGCAGCGAGGCCCCCACAACGGTCGAGGCCCCCGCCGAAGATGTAACCCGCGGTGTCATCAACTCCATTCGCGAACTCGAGGAGATCTCCGGCCGCAGCCTCACGCGCGCCGGCGCAATCTGGAAACCCCGCCACGGGCGGAACGGGTGTGATCTGTACGTGGGCACAAGCAGCGCCGGAGGCGGACTGCAAATGATGGTCGCGGGCGCGATCGGAAGGATAACCGCCGAAAGTGCCGCGCGGGCCGCGCTGGGCGCCGGGGCCATCGTGATGGACACGCTGGCCGTGGACGACGGCCGCGCCCCGCACGAACGCGTGGAGCTAATCCGCGCCGCGCGACCCGACATGATTCTGCTTTCCGGCGGAACAGAAGGCGGCGCGACGCAGCAACCGGTCAAACTGGCCCAGTTGATCGCCGCGGCCGACGCGCGGCCACGCTTCGGCGCGGGCTTCAAACTCCCGGTCGTCTTCGCCGGAAACAGCGCGGCATGCCCGGAAATCGAGCGCGTGCTGGGTGACAAAGTGGCCCTGTACCTGACCGAGAACATCCGCCCCGCACTGGAGGTCGAGAACCTCCAGCCGGCCCGCAGCCGGATCCACGACTTGTTTCTGGAACACGTCATGGCCCAGGCCCCCGGCTACGACAAGCTCATGCGCTGGACCTCCGCGCCGCTGCTGCCCACACCCGCGGCCGTGGGGCTGATCATGCAGCTAATCGCCCGGCGCGAGCAGCGCCAAATTGTCGGCGTGGATATCGGCGGGGCGACAACCGACGTCTTCAGCGTGTTCCGACGTGCGGCCGGCGACCCGGACAGCGCCGCAGAGTTCAACCGCACCGTCAGCGCCAACCTGGGGATGAGCTTCAGCGCTTTCAATGTGGCGGTTGCGGCTGGACTGCAAAACGTCGAACGCTGGCTGCCGATGCGACTGAACGAGCGTGATCTTCGCGATCGCCTCAGAAACAAGATGCTCCGCCCAACCACGATCCCGCAGACGCTCGAAGACCTGCTGGTCGAGCAGGCCCTTTGCCGCGAGGCCCTGCGACTGGCCTTCGACCAGCACAAACGCATGGCCGTGCCTCTCAGCGGCGTTTCCCAACAACGCTCCATCAGCGACGCCTTCGCCCAGGATTCGGGCGCGGACACGTTGCTGGACATGTTCGGACTGGACCTGCTGATCGGTTCCGGCGGAGTGCTCTCGCACGCCCCGCGGCGCGTCCAGGCCGCGCTGCTGCTCGTAGACGGTCTTCAACCGGAGGGCTTCACCGAGCTGGCTGTGGACTCGGTCTTCATGATGCCGCATCTGGGAGTGCTCAGCACCGTGCACCAACAGGCGGCGTTGGAAGTGTTCGACAAGGACTGCCTGGTTCGACTCGGCTGGTGCATCGCGCCCCGTGGCAGCGGCAAACCGGGGCGACCATGCCTGCGCGTCGAAATCCACTCCGGCGAACATACACGGAGCCACGAGTTGACGGTCGGCGAGCTCAAACGCGTTGCGCTCGAACCCGGGACGCGCGCAACCGTCAAGGCTGTGCCCGCCCGAGGATTCGACCTGGGCGCGGGCCCGCACCAGCCGGTTCAACGCAACATCCCCGGCGGAGTGGTGGGTTTGATTCTGGATGCGCGCGGACGCCCGCTGGAGTTGCCCCACGATCACGCCGCCCGCTTGGCCAAACTCCAGGCGTGGAATTCGGCCCTGGAGGCGTACCCGACGGAGTAACAGACTTGGCGTACGGGCGGGTTGCGTGGGCCATCTGGCCTGATGGCTCATTTGAAACAAACACGCGCTACGCCGTGTACCCCGCCGCGAGAAGCGTCTGCTCGCGCTCGGCGGCCGCGAGGTCAGCTTCGACCATCATGTGCACCAGCGTCGCAAAGGAGACGCGCGGCTGCCAGCCCAACTGCCGCCGCGCTCTCGACGCGTCGCCACACAGCCGGGTCGGTTCGACGGGCCGCAGCAGGCGTTCGTCGATACAGACGTAGTCGTGCCAGTCCAGGCCGAGCAGCCCGAAAGCCCCGTTGAGCAAGTCGCGGACGCTGTGCGTGCGGCCGGTAGCAACCACGTAGTCATCCGGCGCGGCCTGCTGCAACATCTGCCACATCGCCAGCACGTAGTCGCCCGCGAAGCCCCAGTCGCGCTCCGCGTCCAGGTTGCCCAGGACGAGGCGCTCCTGCAACCCCAGCTTGATCCGCGCCGCCGCGCGCGTGATCTTCCTGGTTACGTAGTTCTCCCCCCGCCGCGGCGATTCGTGGTTGTACAGGATCCCGTTGCAGGCGAACAATCCGTACGCCTCGCGATAGTTGACCGTCTGCCAATAGGCGTGAACCTTCGCGCAGGCATAAGGGTTGCGCGGGCGGAAGGGTGTGGACTCGGACTGCGGCGTTTCGCTGGCCTTCCCGAACATCTCGCTGCTGGAAGCCTGGTAGAACTTGACTTCGCGCCCGCTGGCATCGCGATAGTCACGGATCGCTTCGAGCAGGTTCAACGTTCCCATCGCTACCACGGTGGCCGTGTAGATCGGATCCTCAAAGCTGGTCTGCACATGCGATTGGGCCGCGAGGTTATAGACCTCGGTGGGCTGAACGTTGCTGATGATGCGGCGCAGCCCGATCGGATCGAGCAGATCACCGATGTGGTGGTGCACCTGGGCGGCCGCCGCCGCGTCCGCGCCGACGGGCTCTGGGCGGGGCGCCGGAAACGAGTTCGACCTGCGCCTGATCCCGTGCACGCAGTATCCCTGGTTCAACAGGTGGCGCGAGAGATAGAAGCCGTCTTGCCCGGTGATGCCGGTGATAAGGGCCGTGTGCTCGCTCACGTTGCTCCAGCAGCCGGAGAAGGCCAACCACCCGCCCGACAAGCGGCGTCGGAAGCACGCGATCAGCTCAATAGATCATCGGCAGCGTGTGCTGGCCCCCTTCACCGTGCGACTTGGTCTGATAAAAATGGGCCAGGGCCACAAGCGGGCATGATGACTGATTCCCGTGCCATGTCTCGGCTACGCCGTGAGCGGATTGATCACCAATCCGCTGGCGAGTTTCGGATAGAAATATGTGCTTTTGTGTGGCATCAGGTCGTTGGCTTGGCACACGCCGCGCATTTCCGCCATGGTTGTGGGCTGCATCAGGAAGCCGCTGCCAGCGGTTTCGCGCGTGACCTCGACCGCCTGCGCAGACGACTTGATGTAGCGCACGGCGGGATCACTTCCCGCGCAGAGCTTCGGCTTGACGACGCGTTCCAAGAGGTAGGCGTGTAAGAACGCCAGCCCCAGTGCCCGCCAGGCCTTGCTGTGGTCAGGCTCGAATTCGTCGAGGATTCCCGGGGCGGCGGGCTTGATCGCCGAGTACTTTGCCGCTGCCGGGTCGTACAGCGCCACAGCCTGCGGTCCGTGCTGGGCCAGCTCCGTCGGCACCTGCTCCGGATCGGTCACCTCGAGCGGAATGACCGTGACGCGCGGGTCGCCGGCAAATGTCCCCGCAGTGATCTTCACGTCGGGCAGCACGCGGTGCGTCGGGAGGATGACCAACCCGGGATCCTCCATGGCGCAGAATACGCAAAGCACGAAGTTGGCGGGATGATCGGCGGGGATCGGACCGTGCTCCCTGATGTACCAGTCCTTGTGCATCAGGCCGGTTCCGTAGCGGTGATGACCATCGGCGATGAAGACCGGCTTGGGTTCCATGAGCTGTCGCACTTCGTCAATCACCGCCGAATCGGTCACTGCCCACAGGCTGTTTTCGACGTCGTCCATCGTGCCGCGCGCCAGTTCGGCGTCTCCGCGGGCGTTCTCCAGGCGCTTGGCGACAACGTTGTCGGCGTCCTCGTAAAGTCCGAATATCGGACTCAGATTCGCGGCGCAGGCTTTGGTCAAGGCCAGACGGTCCTCCTTCGGGCCGCCGAATGTGTGTTCATGCGGAAATACGCTTCCGGTTCCAAAGGGCGCCAGCCGCAGCCGCGCGAAGAACATCTTCCGCACCAGTTCGGCCCCGTCCTGCTTGTAGCGCTGGTGGTAGACGTATATCGCCGGCTGCTCGTCGCGAACCATGATTCCTTCCGCCAACCATTTGTCGAGCGTGGCCCGGGCTGCGGCGTACACCTCGGACGGGCCGGCGCTCTTGGGCGGGACGTGTGGCAGATCGATCCGGACGAACCCGCACGGGTCACGCTCAAGCAGGGCCCGCTTGTCGGCAGCGTCGAGAACATCGTAGGGCGGGGCAAGCCGGGCAGAGATGTCGCGGGACTGGGCGGTGTTATATCGGATGGCTGGGAACGGTTGAATCACGCTCATGGTCTGGCTCTCATCGCGTTGGGGGAAAATTCTCCGGGGTGTATCGGACAGCCCGCGCGGGGCACCACCCGTCGCGGACCGTCCGATTCATAACCCATTGTCATTATCCGACTAATAAAAGTTTGCTCCCGCCGCCGCCGGCACGTCTGAGTACGGCCATTTTCGTTGACTCGCCACCTGGCAGCCGCTAGATTTAACAGAGCGGGCGGTGCGCAACAGGCACGGTCGCGCTATATCTAGCAGTGAGGCTCTGACTACCCTGCGGAGGTAATACTCTCATGCCTAGGAAGCGTCTGCATTCTTGGCCGGTCGCGCTCTTCGTCATCGTTACCGGCCTGATGACTATCATCTCGATCGGTGGTTGTCCAGTGGCCCAGCAGCCAACCACTCCTGTGGATCAGCAGGACGACCAGACGCAAGAGACGCGCCCCCCCAACAACCAGAACCAGCTCAACCGCCCCATACCTCCGCCACCCCTCGATGAGGGCGACGGTCAAGATGGCTCCGGCGGCAGCAGCGGCGGCGTCCCCGGTGCCGACGGCGGCGACGACGGCGGCGGCGACAGCGAGCAGAGCCAGCCCCTCGTCCTGAACATCACCGCGCCCGGCTCGGCAAACATCTACCTCCAGCCGGGCGGCGAAGGGACCGTCACCTACGAAGTCTTCGGGGGTGATCCCAACGATGGACCTATCACGGTCGAACTCTTCTACGACCTTGACGGCGTCGCCGCTACCGGCGACGAGGCCACGCTGAAGACCAACCTGCCGCCACGCGGCACCGAAGGCTTCACCGCGCTCGGCGTCGACACCGGCAGCTACCACCTCGGCCTGCGTGCCGCCAATAACAAAGCGTCTGTCGCCGCCTACGCCGACGGACAACTTGTCGTGGTGGGCGAGCCAGTTATTACGTTTGTCAAACCCGTCGCGGGCGTAGAGATTCGCCCGGGCGCCGGCGTACCGGTCCAGTTCAACATCGCCACGCTCGCCACCAGCGTCACATACACCGTCTTCATCGACACTGACACAGAGGTCAACGGAAACGAAACCGATGCGTTCGGCGGCGGGGGGTTGAACCCCACCGGGACCATCGTCACCGCTGCGCTGACCACCGGAACGTATTTCATCGGCGTCACCGTAAGTGATTCGGTCGGACACAAGAACACGGTTTACTTCCGCAACTCGGCCGACGCACTGGTAACGTTCACCATCGACGAAGCGCCCACGGTCGTCGTGACCGAGCCTCTCCAGAATGTGATCGTGGACCCCGGAACGCCGGTCCAGGTCACCGTCAATGTCGCTGACCCGGAAGGCAGCGCCGATGTCGTCCTCTTCTACGACGCCGACGGCGCCTTCAACGGCAACGAGGGCACCATCACCACTCGCCAACTGACCAATCCGCAGGCCACCTTCAACGCCGACCTGATTACCGACGCGTTGGAGCCCGGCGTCTACCGCGTGGGGGCCTCGATCGACGATGGCGTTGATAAACCGGTTGCGGCCTACGCGCTCGGCACCGTGCGCGTCACCGGCCCGCCGTCCGTTGTGATCACGATCCCGACCCCGACCACGTCGATGAGCCTGCGGCCGGGCAAACTGGTGGACGTCAAGTTCACCATCGACGACCCGGAACGCGTGTTGCTCGACGACGGCGTACGCGTCATCCTGGCCCAGGACGCCAACGTCGACGGCGTGCTCGATCAGAACGAGCAGGCCAACCCCGTCTGGCAATCGACCGAGACGTTTGGCGAAGGACCGCACTCGTACAAGCTCGATACGGCTGTCCTGAACGGCCTGATCGATCCGAACTTGCAGTATGGGCTGTTCGTGGTTGGCATCCGGGCCGAGGAACTCTCCGGCCAGGCGGCCATCAAGTACGCCACTGACGCCGCCAAGGACACCGTCTTCATCTACGCGGACAGCAACGCGCCGCAATTCGTCGACTTTACGCCCGTGGGCAACCTGATCCGCGAGTACATCGACACCCTGACGATCAATATCACGACCAACGACACGTCGCCGATCTTGCTGTGGGTGTATCTGGACAGCGACATCAATCCGCCCGATCCGCTCAATTTCCCGGGCATGATCGACGAGATCCCGCTGGTCGAGGCCATGCTGGTCCAGCCCGGCCAGCAGGTTACCGCGCTCAATCTCAACCTGGAGCAGATCAAAGAAGACTACGGCGCCGGCAAGTACTACTACTTCGTCTACTACATGGACGGGGTTCTGCCCGCGTTCTCGCGCTACGCTGCCCCGCCGGGCGCCAACCAGAGCAAGGCGGATGAGCTCTACTCGCTCACCATCCGTGACCGCATCATCGACGCATTCGACGTCACCGAGCTCGAGACCCGCGACGACGCCGCCGTGTTGCGCGGCATCAACGCGCAGGACCTGGCGGGCAGCGCGCTGAAGGGCGTGCCCGACCTCAACGACGACGGCAAGGACGAAGTGTTGATCACCTCGCGCTTCGGCAAGCCCTACAAGATCGACCTCGGCGACGGGGTCGGCTTCGGCGAAGGCTACCTGATCTACGGCGACCGCCTGACGGGCGCCCAGACGCTGAGCGCCGTGGGCGGCCTGCTCGACGGTATGGTCTTTAACGGCATCCGCGCCGCCCAGACCAACGCCGGTTTCGGCCTGCCCAACCTACCGGCCACCGAGGGCCTGGCGGACGTCACCGTCGTGGATGATATGGACGGCGACGGCCTGCCCGAGATCGTCTTCAGCTTCCCGCGCGTCGAATCCGTCAGCTTGGCGACTACCAGTCCGCTGGTGCAGTCCAGCAAGCTCTTCCCCGACCTGTCGGGCCTGGGCAATCTGGAATACTCCGCCTGGGATCCCCAGAATATGGTGTGGACGCCCAATGTCGCCCAGTTCACGCGCGGCGGCATCGTGGTGGTCTCAAGCCACAACCTCAACTTGCAGAACGAAGACCTGCTCAACCGCAAGGGCAACCGCGTCATCGACCTGCACGAGGCCGGCCAGGTCTTCACCAGCATGAGCCGGCCCGGCCTGGTCGTCTACACGCGTCCCCTGGGCGGTTCGGCTGATACCCACTGGCTGTCCAACGGCGTCGCCGACTGCGATGGTGACACCGAGCCAGAGACCGACTACGTCGAATACGAGGTTCGCTGGGACACGGTCTTTGATAACCAGGGTCCCGGCGGCTTCCAGCAGACCTATACCGACGTGCCGCAGAATCCGCCGCTGGCACAGGTCGCTGCTTTCACAGAGCAGATCCCGGCCGTGGACAGCGATGGCTGCGCGCCGATCGAAGGCTGCAAGACGGTCAACAAGTGGTACACCTGGCCTGGCCCGCCGCCGTTTCCCGGGACCGTCTTGGGTGCTCCCGATGCTTGGGATGGTGGTGGGTTTGTGATCTGGACGGGCTACTACCGCCCGAGCGCCCAGCCGCGCGACTACACCATCGGTGCCCGCGTGCTCGGCCAGGACGTGAAGGACCGCTTCGGCACCTCGGTGACGTTCGACGGCACCTGGCTCTACATCGCCGCTCCCGAGCGCACCGCCCGGGACGAGGATGTACTCGACCTGGCCGGCGAAGGTGACCGCTTCCAGTCCGGCGTGGTTTATCAGCTTCGCGTCAACATCGGCCAGGCCCAGGGTGGCCGGCTCCGCAAGCTCCAGCTCTGGCAGGAGCGCGAGCGCAGTTGGCCGGACGTTGATCAAGAGGACACGCAGCGCTCTGACTACACCATGCCGGTCCCACACCAGTACATCATCGAGACCGTCGGCTCGATCCGTGGTTACGACAAGGTTGCCGTGCCGGTCAATCCGAGCGACCCCTGGGTTATGGACCACTCGTTCGACAACGGCGACTGCCCGCCGCCGTATGCGGCGCAGGGTGGCGCCCGCCAGACCCAGACCTATGGGTACACGCCCTATGCCTCCAGCACGGCGGGCTACTGGATCGATCAGACCTGGCAGATTGTCGGTCCGCATCAGTTCGCCAAGATCGACTTCGTCCAAGCCGTGGATGACATCAACGACGACGGTTACAACGACTACGTGATCGGCTGCCAGCTCGCGCGGTCTGACTTCGCCGACGCTGGCAGCGATACCGTCGGCGGTCTCTTCCTGGTGTTCAGCGAAGAGCCCGGCAAGACCGGCGACGTCCTGCTGGACAAGCTGGCGGTCTCGCCTGCCGACCCGAACCGTCTCAACGGTGTGTGGATCAAGGGCCGCGAGCCTTCGGGCGACGCTCAGACCCCGGCCGAGTTCGGCCGTACGGTCGACGGCGCCGGCGACTTTGACGGCGACGGCGTGGCCGACCTGATCATCGGTGACTCCGCCCACGCACAAGCCATCGTGGTGCTCGGCTCGCGCACGCTCCAGAGCCCGGAGGTGGGCTATGAGGTCGAGGACGACGCCGACCCGAGCAACGGTATGCCGATCGAGACGGACCGCGTTGTCCGCTTCCGCAGCAGTGACCCGACCGACGAGACCGGGTTCAGCGTAGCCAGTGCCGGTGACGTGGATGGCGACGGCAACGCCGACGTCCTCATCGCCGCGCCCCTCGCCGAGGGCGGCAAGGGCAAGGTCTACCTGATCTACGGTTCGCCCGACCTGGTCGGCGGCGTGTTCGACCTGGCCAACGCCGGCACGCTGGCACTACCCGGCATCGTCTTTACCGGTCGCGGTGCTGGTGATGCGCTCGGCGGTGGCTTCTCGAAGGCCAAGAACCTGTACCACAAGCAGGGCGTCCAGTTCCGCGGTCAGGGCCTGACCAAGCTGGGCGATATCGACAACGACGGACACAACGACTTCGCCTTCAGCGCGATCGGTGCCGACCCGCTGGGCAAGACCGACGCCGGCGAAGTGTATATCTTCTACGGCAGCGGCGACTAGGCCGTCGAACCGTACGGGCGGATCCTGGTCTGTTCGCTAGCGCAGTATCCAAAGCAGGCCCGTGTTCAAACGAACACGGGCCTGTGCTATGTGTGCTCGACGTTCCGGGCGCGCGGCGTGGTCTACCGCCGGGTTCCCTGTCATCCCAATCCCGGCACATCCACCCCCTTCGCCTGCGCCACTTCGATTGCCTTCTCATACCCAGCGTCCGCATGGCGGAAGATCCCCGTCGCCGGGTCGGCGGTCAGCACGCGCTCCAGCCGTCGGTCGGCCTCGTCTGTTCCGTCGCAGACGATCACCATACCCGCGTGCAGCGAATAGCCGATGCCCACCCCGCCGCCGTGATGGATTGAGACCCACGTCGCCCCGCACGCCGTGTTCAGCAGCGCGTTGAGCATGGGCCAGTCGGCGATGGCGTCGGAGCCATCCTTCATACCCTCGGTCTCGCGGTTGGGCGAGGCCACCGAGCCGCAATCGAGGTGGTCGCGGCCGATCACGAGCGGCGCGGACACTTTGCCGGTTCGCACCAGGTCGTTGAAGATGCGGCCCATCTTCGCCCGCTGCCCGTACTTCAGCCAGCAGATGCGGCAGGGCAGCCCCTGGAACGCCACCTTCTCCCGCGCCATGCGAATCCAGCGGCACAGCGCTTCTTCCTCCGGGAAGGTTTCCAGCACGGCGTCGTCCGTGGCGGCAATATCGTTTGGGTCGCCTGAGAGGGCGGCCCAGCGGAATGGTCCGGAGCCCTCGCAGAACAGCGGGCGAATGAACAGCGGTACAAACCCGACTACGTCGAAGGCGTTCTCCACGCCGGCCTCTTGTGCCTGGCCGCGCAGGTTGTTGCCGTAATCGAAGGTAATGGCACCGCGCTTCTGAAGCTCGAGCATGGCCCGCATGTGCTCCGCCATCGTGCGGCCGGCCTCCTGCATGTAGCGTTGTGGATCGGTCTGGCGCAGCGCGAGCGCTGCGCCGTAGCCCATACCATTCGGGACATAGCCGTTGAGCGCATCGTGCGCCGAGGTTTGGTCGGTGAGCACGTCGGGCGTTATGTTGCGTTTTATGAGTTCGGCCAAGACGTCAGCCACGTTCGCGACCAGACCCACGGACAGCGCCTCGCCGTTCTCGCGGGCCTTCAGCACCCAGTCGAGCGCCTCGTCGAGCTTGTCCGTCATGCGGTCGCAATAGCGCGTGTCGATTCGCCGCTGTACCCGGGCGCGGTCCACTTCGACGCCCAGGAATGCGCCCTGGTTGAACGTTGCCGCCAGCGGCTGCGCGCCGCCCATCCCGCCCAGACCGCCGGTGACGACCAGCCGCCCGCTCAGTGTGCCGCCGAAGTGCTGCCGGGCACACTCGGCGAACGTCTCGTACGTACCCTGCAAGATGCCCTGCGTGCCGATGTAGATCCAGCTCCCGGCCGTCATCTGGCCGTACATCGTTAGGCCGAGCCCCTCCAGGCGGCGGAACTCGTCCCACGTGGCCCACTTGGGTACGAGCATCGAATTGGCAATCAGCACGCGCGGGGCGTCTGTGTGGGTCTTGGCCACGCCGACCGCGCGCCCGGATTGCACCAGCAACGTCTCATCGTTTTCCAGACGCTTCAGGGTGGCGACGATTCGGTGATAGTCCAGCCAACTGCGCGCGGCCTTGCCCGAGCCGCCATAGATGATTAACTCCTCTGGCTTTTCGGCGACGTCGGGGTCGAGATTGTTCATCAACATGCGCAGGGCGGCTTCCTGCTGCCAACCTTTGCACGAGATCTGCGGTCCACGCGGGGCGCGAACAACTGGAACGCTCGTGGTACTGCCAGACATAACACTGCTCCTTCAGGTACGCGGAGCAGCGATTATAGCACGGCCTCTGACGCCGCGTGGCCGGCCCGCGCCGCCTTCTGCGCGCCGCCCCCACTTCTCCTTTCGCAGCCAACCCCGCCGACGCTGGCGTAGGGGCTCAGAATCGCACGCGCTACGAGCGCGTCGCGAATCGCCCTCATCTGTGGGAATCGCGCTTGGCAGCCCAGTCCACGGCGATCGGCGGGACTGACATAGGCGATTATCATCAAGGAATGACATTAATGATAGTACAGAACACTGATGAGCTATCATACCATGGCCATAATGATAACAACGATCAGATTCTCGCTCGGGACAGCCGAGTCTTCAAGAGATGCTCCAAGCAGGTCCTGTACTACTTTCTCGGTTTGTGTGCGTTGTTTATCAGTGTATAATGCAAGTGATATCAAATGCCTGCCGGTTCGAATCAGTCGCAGTGCAGGCGGCCATGGAGGTGGTCCGGTGCGCGTCACGCCCTGTCCGAGCGACTGGTTCGCGCTGGTGGAGGGATCGCGTGAGCCGTTTGAAGTCTTCCGCGATGAACGGGGGCGCCGGCTGATTCAGCGCGCCAACGCCCGCTGTTGGCATTGGGCTCAGCTTCGCCGTCGAGAGCTGCCCCCCAACTGGCGTGCTGAGGCCGCCTGGGCCGCGGCCAAGCTGGTTCGTGTCGCCCAGGCGCGTGAGTTCGGGCTGCGTAGTGCCGACGGAACCCCGTTCTCGTATTGGTGGCCGGAGTCGGCGCTGCACCATTTGCTGGCGATCGACACGTTGGCCTCAGGTGAAGCCAGCCACGAAGACCCGCTGCCCAGAGCCGGGCGACGGCACTTGCGCGTGTTCATCGACGAGGCGCTGGCCTTGAGCGGTCCGGCGGGCGCCAGCATCACGCGGGAGGAGGCACTCGAGATCGTGCGTGGCGGCCGACGAGTTCGCACTCGCGCCGAACGCCTGCTGCGCAACACGCATGGGGCGCTGCTCCAAGTGCGCGAATGGCGGGAAAGGCCGCTGTCGCCGGAGTTGATCGCCGACTTGCAGCGCGTCCTGACGGCCGGCACGCTGGATAGCACCGACGATGAGGGGCGTATCCGTGGCACCGCGGACCCTGTTCCGGTTCTGGTGGCGCGGGACGCCGAGGACGCACTGCCGGCGCCCGCCCCGGGCGAGTTAGTGTCCCGTCTAGCCGAGCTTTGTGCGTTCGCGAATTCGACCCAAGCGCAGCAATTCCACCACCCGGCTGTTCGGGCGCTTCTGTTGCTGTTCTGGCTGCTTCACGACCGCCCGTTTGCCGTTGAGAACGAGCGCACGGCACGGGCTCTGTGTCTGTGGGCACTGCTGCGTGATGGGTATCGTGTATTTGAGCACGTGGCGCTCGCGCGCGTGTTCGCGGACTGGGTACAGCGGCAAACGTGGGCGCTGCACTGCATCGCGTCGGATGAGTGCGACGTTACGTACTTCGTTGTCTTCGGCCTGCGGGCAATGCGGCGGGCTTTGCGCGAATGGCAAACACGACGATCTCGCCGGGGAGTAACGGACCGCGCCGCGTGCCAGTTGCGCGCGCGGCTGCCTTGGCTCAAGCGGCGGCAGGCCGTTCTGCTGCACGAATTGTGCGCGGCTCCGACACGGGAAATCAGCATCGGCCCCTATCGCGCGGACAACGGCGTGAGCTACGGAACAGCGTACTACGATCTGACCCAACTCGCACAGCGCGGCCTGCTCCGCCGTATGCGCCGCGGCAAGCGCTGGGTGTTTCGTTCAACCGACGACTTGGCGGAAAAGCTGCGCCATGACACGGGGCAAACGGATGACGATCCTACATCCCCATGAGCAGGCACGCCGATCCGCCGCGCGTGAGAAGTAGTCCGAAGATGTCGATGACACCCAGGATGATGCCGGCGAGCGCCAAGCCACTACCACCGAGCTGGCCATCCGAGTCTCTGATGCGCCGCCGCGCGGCGATGCCCAACACGACGGCGAGGATCCCCAGCGGGAGCTTGCCGACAACCACGAGCGAGAGTAGCCCGACAGCCAGCGAAGCGATCGCGGTGCGCGAAGGCGGGAGTGGGGCGGAGTCAGGCTGGTCTGGTGCGGGAGAAGGCTCCTGGCTGACTTCCGCACCACAGACGGCGCAGAAACGCGGCGCGGCGCCGCCGCGCGGCTCGATGATGCGGCCGCATCTACTGCAGGTACGTGATTCGGCGGCCATTACCAACTGCCATCTCGGGAGTTCGCACACCAGCCGTCATTGTACCAGCGCGGCGTGGCCGCGGGTTGTGCGCGGGGTTGTGGACGTTGCGGCACGACCTGTGCGGGCCCTGAAAGCGGTCCACGCCGACGCATCGCGACCGAACGGGTGCCGGCGGGCGGGCGAACTTGACACTGTTCCTGCGATGCATTCAACTCGCGGGGCTGGATAGGGTGAAATCACTGGTAGATTGCCAAATGTCGAACGCGAGCAGAATCAAGACGATCGCGCTGGGGGCGGATCACGCGGGCTACGAACTCAAGGAGCACCTTAAAGGCTACCTGCAACAGCGGGGCTACGAAATCGCCGATTGCGGGACGCACGGCACCGCCTCCGTCGATTATCCCGAATTCGCCGCTGCCGTTGCCCGTCACGTGGCCGACGGGAGCTGCGCCCGCGGCATCGTAGTGGACGGCGCCGGCATCGGCTCGGCCATAGTGGCGAACAAGATCCCCGGCGTGCGTGCGGCGCTGTGCTACGACGAGTCGAGCGCCCGCAACAGCCGGGAACACAACGACGCAAACGTCCTAACGCTCGGAGCGGGCCTGATCGGCCGCAATCTGGCCGAGCGCGTGGTGGACGTCTGGTTGACGGCCGAGTGCACGGTAGACCGCCATCGCCGGCGTGTAGCGCAGATCGCACAGGTTGAGCAAGGCGGCCACCTATCGTCACGGGCGGAGACAAGTTGCGCCACCGCGGCGCCGAGCGCGGCCGCGCCGAGCGCGCTGAATGACGAGGATATTCAGCGGATAGTCACCAGGATCACCGAGCTGGGCGCGGCCGGTGGAGAGATTAGTGGCGACCTGGCATCGTTGTTCTGCCAGGTTTGCGTCGAGACCAGTCCCGAATCGATGCGGCAGTTGATCGAGGCCGGGGCCGCGCGGATCGGACATCGTCCCGGGCGGGGCGCGCTGCCCAAGGATCTGGCGGGATATATCGACCACACGCTGCTGCGCCCGGAGGCCTCGGCCGAGGACATCCGCAAACTGTGCGCCGAGGCGCGGGAACACGAGTTCGCCTCGGTCTGCATAAACCCAACGTGGGTCAAGCTGGCGGCCAGCGAACTGCGCGGCACGGCGGTCGTCGTCTGCGCCGTGACCGGGTTTCCGCTGGGCGCGCACGTGCCGGAAATCAAAGGCCTGGAGACCCGACGCGCGATCCGCGACGGCGCCCGCGAGATCGACATGGTCATCAACGTCGGCGCGCTCAAGAGCGGGGACTGCGACCTGGTCTTGCGCGACATCCGGGCCGTGACCGACGCCTGCATGGAACGCCGCGTGATCTGCAAGGTCATCATCGAAGCTGCGCTGCTCACTGACGAGGAGAAGGTCGTCGCCTGTCGCCTGTCGCGCCAGGCCCGGGCGGACTTCGTCAAGACCTCGACTGGCTTCGGGCCCGGCGGCGCCACCGCCCATGACGTGGCCCTGATGAGCCAGGCGGTGCGCGATACGAAGATGGGTGTGAAAGCCGCGGGAGGAATCCGCAGCCTCGAGGATGCACAGAAGATGATTGCCGCCGGCGCAACGCGCATTGGAGCCAGCGCCGGCGTCAAAATTCTGAAGGAGGCGACGGGCGTGACCGTGTCTGCCTGACCGGACGCCCGGGTGCCGTGAACGGATGCACCGACGAACCACCGGCCGGCCCGAGCCGGTGACGGTCTGCGTGAGGTTGAGTGATGGTTGATCTACGATCGTACGTGTTCTTGGACAACTTGCAGCCGCAATACGCCGCCTTCCTCGGCACAGTGGCGCAGGGTTTCCTGCCGATTGCCGGTATGGCTTCGCTGTACGTGGAGATTTCGCCGGGGATCGAGATCAACCGCATCACGGACGTCGCGTTGAAATCGACGCGGGTCACGCCCGGCATGCAGATCGTGGAGCGGTTGTACGGGCTGCTGGAGATTCACTCGGAATCGCAGGCGGACGTGCGACAGGCCGGTCGGTCGATCCTGCAAGCGCTCGAATTGCGCGAGGAAGACCGGTGGAAACCGCGAACGCTGTCGAGCCAGGTCGTTCGCCGTATCGACGATCATCAGACACAACTGATCAACCGCATGCGGCACGGCAACATGATTGTCCCCGGCGAGACACTGTACGTGATGGAGCTCGAGCCGGCGGCCTACGCGGCCCTGGCCGCCAACGAAGCCGAGAAAGCCGCCCACATCAACATCCTCGAAGTACGCTCGTACGGCAGCTTCGGGCGCGTCTATCTCGGCGGCGAGGAGCGCGACATCGACGTCGGTTGGCGTGCCGCCGTCGCTGCGATCGAAAGCGTGACCGGCCGCGACATGAGCAAAAAGAAGTGACCCGCGTGCCGACAGAGTGCGCGGCCCCCGACAACAACAGCAAACCTGTTCCAGCAGGAGGTAATTGGCGATGCCAGACGCACTGGGAATGATCGAGACACGCGGGTTTCCGGCCATGGTCGAAGCGGCTGACGCCATGGTCAAGGCCGCGAAGGTGGAACTGGTCTCATACGAGAAGACCGGGGGCGGATACGTAACGGCGGTTATTCGTGGCGACGTGGCGGCGGTCAAGGCGGCCTGCGACGCCGGCCAGACCGCGGCGGCCCGCGTGGGCGAGATCATCGCAGTGCACATTATTGCGCGGCCGCACACGAACATAGACCTGGTGCTGCCGCTGGGCCGGGCCGAGCAGGTGCGGGCGGCCATGAAGTCGAAGTAACGGGCGCACGACCGACGCTAGGTCGACGGACCACGCGCGAACCGCACTGGCCACCAGCCGCCACGCAAACAAGGAGTGCGCATGGTACTTGCCAAGGTCATCGGCACCGTCGTCGCGACGCAAAAAGTGCAGACCATGGAAGGCCTGCGCTTCATGGTGCTGCGCCAGGTGGATCTCGAAGGGAAGGCATCCGGCGGACATGTTGTGGCGGTGGACGCGGTTGGGGCCGGGGTCGGCGAGTTGGTGCTGTACGCGACGGGCAGTTCCGCCCGCCAAACCATCGCCACGGACAAACGACCGTGCGACGCGGTCATCATGGCGATCGTCGATAACTGGGAGGTCGGCGGCGAGGTCAAGTACAAGAAAGGCGAAAGCGACTAGTGCTCCGTCACACTTGGAATGATGGACACCAGCCAGGGTGGCACAGGTGTCTCGCCTGTGAAAACCTCGGGCGGGGCGCCCGAGCCACCCGCCAGATGATGTGTGGCGAGGCACTAGTGTTCCGAATCCGAAGTTCGTTTAACAACCTGGATCGAAGAGCCGCGGGCTTCAGCCCGCGCGGCGCCGCGCAGGCTGAAGCCTGCGGCTCTTTCAGTGAGCGAGACTCTTGTGCCGAAGTCCAGACTCAGGACACCAGTACCGCGTCCCGCCTGCATTGACGGGTACTGCTGGTGGCCCATGGCTGAAAAGGTGGGCCACCCAGCCGAGGAGTACACGGGCGCGACGCCGACGCGCCCGAAAACCCGAGCGTGACGCGATGCTGGGGGCGGCCGTCGCACCGCACACGAAGCAAGGGCTGTAGGCCGTGGGCAGATTGACCGACGAGCAAGTGAACACCATCGCCGCTCAGGTGCTCCAACTCCTGGGCCCCGGCGCTGCGGCACCACTGGCCGCCGCCGCCCCGGGTGCAGCGGCGAGCGGAACACGTGGTGTGGCGCCGGATGTGGACAGCGCCGTAGCGTCAGCCACGCAAGCGCAGCGCGAACTGATGCGGTTGACCGTTGCCAAGCGCGACGAGATGGTGCGCAGCATCCGCCAGGCGATGCTGGCCCACGCGGAGTCGCTGGCCGAGGAGGCGTGCCAGGAAACCGAACTGGGCCGCCTCGAAGACAAGATCAAAAAGAACCGATTGGTGGCGGAGAAAACACCCGGCACTGAAGATTTGCGGCCGGCCGCGATCACCGGCGACCGCGGCCTGATGTTGACCGAACCGGCACCCTACGGCGTGGTCGCCGCCATCACCCCCATCACCAACCCGACTTCGACGATCATCTGCAACACGATCGGCATGGTTGCGGCGGGCAACGGCGTCGTCTTCAACGTCCACCCCGGGGCCCGGGCTGTTTCCATCCGCAACGTGGCGCTGATCAACGCAGCGATCACCAAGGTCGGCGGGCCGGCCAACCTGGTCACCGCGGTCGCCGAGCCGACCATCCAGAGCGCCCAGGCCCTGATGCGCCACCCGGGGGTAAACCTGCTGGTCGTCACCGGCGGACCGGGCGTTGTGCGGGAAGCAATGCAAAGCGGCAAACGCGCGATCTGCGCGGGGCCGGGCAACCCGCCGGTCGTCGTGGACGAAACCGCCGACCTTGAGCAGGCGGGGCGTGATATCGTTGCCGGAGCGTCGTTCGACAACAACGTGATCTGCGTGGACGAGAAGACGATCATCGCGGTTAGCGCAATTGCAGACCGTCTGATCCAATCGATGCTGGCGCACGGGGCGGTGCTGCTGACCCCCGCCCAGGCCCGACAGCTCGAGCGTTTGATCTTCACCGAAACGAAAGGGCCACGACGATCAGCGGTCGTCGAGAAGAGCCTGGTCGGCAAGGACGCCGCGGTGATTCTCTCGCGCATCGGCATGAACGTCGACGTTGGCGTACGGTTGGGTCTGATCGAAGTCGAGGCCGATCACCCGCTGGTGTGGACCGAGCAGATGATGCCGATCATGCCGATCGTGCGCGTGCGCGACGTCGACGAGGGCATCGATCTGGCGGTGGAGGCGGAACTCGGGCGGCGGCACACCGCCGTCATGCACTCCAAGAATCTCGACAACCTGAGCCGCATGGCCCGTGTGATGAATTGCAGCATATTCGTGAAAAACGGGTTGGCCGTCGCCGGGCTGGGCTACGGCGGCGAGGGCTACTGCTCTTTCTCGATCGCCAGCCCAACCGGTGAAGGGCTGACCAAGGCGCGCGACTTCACGCGCGAGCGCCGTTGTACCCTCGTGGACCATTTTCGCATCGTATGACCAGATACCCCGCCATCGCGCTGCTCGAGTTCGACTCCATTGCCAGCGGAACCACGGCCGGCGACGCGATGGTCAAGGCCGCACCGATCGACAGAATCCAGGCGGGTACGATCCATCGTGGCAGATACCTGGTGCTCGTCGGCGGGAGCGTCGCCGCGGTAGAAGAGGCGCTAATGGCTGGGCTGCGCGTGGGGGGCGGATCGGTGCTGGACAGGGTCCTGCTGCCCGACGTGCACGACGAGGTGCACGACGCCATCCTCGGCACGCGCCGCGACGATCGCTACGATGCCCTGGGCATCATCGAGACGGAAACGGTCGCCGCCACGGTGCAGGCGTCTGACGCGGCAGTGAAAGGCGCTGCCGTCCACGTGCGTGAGATTCGCCTGGGCGACGGCCTGGGCGGCAAGGGAATCGTGTGGTGCACTGGAGCGGTGGCCGATGTGCAGGCGGCGATCGACATCGGCACCGGGGCCATCGCCGATCGACAAACCGCGCCATGGTCAACGATCATCCCGGCACTACACGAAGAGATGCAGCGCGAGATCCGCGCTACCTCCCGCTTCCGTCGTTCCGCGCGAAAGGGCTGACCGTGCAACTGGGACGTGTCATCGGCACTGTCGTTCCCTGCGTCGTCTACGAGGGACTGGCCGGCGTGCCTTTCCTCATCGTCCAGCCCCTGGATCGCCGCTGCCAATCCAAGGGCACTCCGCTGGTTACTGCCGACTCCACCCGCATGGCCGGGCCGGGTGAGTTGGTGTACTACGAGGGCGGGCGCGAGGCGGCCATGGCGCTCGAGCCCTGGTTCGTGCCGGTGGACCACGCGATCATCGGAATCGTGGACGGCGTGAACCGCCCGAAAGACTAGTGCTCTGTTAAGCGTCAACTGATGGGTGGCCCATGGCTTCAGCCGTGGGGGACGCGAATCGGCGCCGAATTCGTCACGCAACCCGCTCCGCAGGAGCCGCGATGATACTGGGAATCGTCAAAGGCGAGATCCACTCAACGATCAACCACTCGGCGTACGACAGCCGCCGGCTCCTGCTGGTCGATCGAATCACGCCGGACGGCCGCGAAGACGGCAACTACCTCATCGCAGTCGCCGCGGTAGACGCCGGCGTGGGCCAGACCGTCCTGATGATCGACGAGGGCAACTCGGCCCGGCAGATCGTCGATGACGCGTCCGCCCCCATCCGTTCGATCATCATTGGCGTCGTGGATGAGATCGACGTGGGCAGCAGCGACGAGCCGCGCACATAGGCCGGCGGTCTTGCGGCAACCGCTTCCGCTCGCGGCTCGGAACGAGTCTTTGGATAGGTTCTACGCTATGCCGTCTCATCCGGTGGTGCGCCGACTTCGGCCGTCACCATACAGACGTCTTCGACCCACTCGTGCAGCATGCGCGCGATCGGAACGTCGTGGCCGCAGCGCGCGGGGGTGTTCGCGTTCATCACGATCAGGCGGTCGCGGACCCGGTTCAACGCTACCAGAAGGTCGTCACAGGCCCACACGCGCCGGATGCGCGTGTCGGTCCTGAGCAAGGGGGCAACGACACCCTCCTCGCCGTACACGCCGCACACGCCTTGCTCCCCGGCGGGGATGACGATTTCGACGAGATCGTTCCAGCGGCGCGCCACTATCGATTCGATCCGGTCAGCGGCACGGTGGAGAACCTCCCACACGCCCCCGGAGCCATCCAGCGTATCGCGCAGCAGCATGCCCTTGGCAGTTCCGAGGAAAACCGCGTCATCGACCACCGTCAGGCAGTGGATCGTGTCTCCCGCCGTGTCCATCTCACCGAGGCGTTGGCCAGCGGTATCGTAGATCAGGACGGAGTCGTCCGCGGCGAACACTACACGGCCATCCGGCAGAGCTGTCACGGCGCGAATCGTGGCTGGGACGCCGTTCTCCGGCTGCAGTAGTGCCTGCCCCGCCCCCGCCCCATCCAGAGGCCAGCACCAGCAGCCGAGCTGCGAGTGCGTGGCGACCAGCTTGTCACCGACCACGGCCGCGGCGTTGAACCCGCTGCGCGGCTCAACCGCTCCTGGAACAGCGTGCCTGCCCACAACGTCGCCGGTCGCCGCGTCCAGCACCCACACACCGGTCGCCGCGCCGACCAGCAGCCGGTTCTGCGTCCGCGCAAAGGACACCGACCGCAGCCCGCCCAGTTCCGCTCCCGGCCGGCAGCGCCGAATGATGCGCTCCGGCTCGCCCGGGTCGAGCCAGACACATTCAGCGCCAACGACCGCGACGATCGCTTTGGCAACGAGGCGATCGGGCGTAATGCGCCACAGGTTTTCCAACAAACGGCCGCGCTCTGCCGGCGTCAATGCCGGGAGCAGGTCGCGCCAGCAGATCTGGCCGTCGGCATCGGCCACCAGCTTGAGCTTATCGAGCAACGCAGTCATGTCGCTCAGGCGACGGCGCGTGGCCGCGGTCGCCGCCTGCTCGACCACCTCGCGCGCCTTGATCTGTCTGACGCGTTCGGTAGTCTGGCGGCGCAGCGCCTCTTCCTGGGCCAACGTCGCACTGGCGAACTCCACCCGCAGCACGCGTTCGAGCACGAGCCCCGTGTCAAACAGGAACTGCCGCAGTTGCGCGCCGATGAACTCGCCCAGCGCTTCGCGCTGGTCTGCGCGCATGAGTTCTTCGGCCCGATGCTCGCCAACGAACCGCCCGAGCGCCGCGGCCCCACCCGCCGCGGCCAACGCCGCGGCCAGGCGATCGAGCGTCAATTCGTCCTGATTCATGAGCGCCTGACGCAGTGCCGCCAGATCGTCGTCGCGCGCCTGCCAACGCACGGCGAGCGCGATCGAACCCGCGACCAAGTTGCCGCAACTGGCGCGGCGTTCCGCCACATGCAGGGGGACCGTGACGGCTTGAGTTCGCACGAGCAGCAGACGATCGTCCGAGCCCGGACGGGGGTCTTCACCCGCGGGAACCACTCGGCGCCGCCCGTCCCGTTGTTCGACCAACCCCATCCAGGTGTCCGGGATCACCGTTTCGGACAGCAGGGTGCGCGGCCAGGCCTCGCCCGTGCAGCTCAATGCCACGAGGGCCGTATCCGCCAGCTTCGTCAGCACGTCCCGTCTCATCAGTGCCGCTCCGGACCGGCGGCGCGACCAGAGAGCCGCGCCCGGTCAGGCTCCTTCCGACCACGTCCGCCAGCAACGCCGAATATGACGAGCGGCACGCAGAAGAACAGCGCCGTAGCGCCCGCGACGCGTAACATGGACACGAACAGGAACACAAAGAAGCCCACGAACACCACCACGAAGAACCAGTGCGGGGCCACCCGCGATTGAGCCGGAACGGTTTCGGCGTCCGCGCTCAGCCGTAGGCCGCAGCGAGCGCAGTAGCGCGCGTCCAACCTGTTCCGCTGGTCACATCTGGTGTTCGGGCATTTTCGTCGCATGGCCTTCACGTCACTGTTGTGGTGTCTCACAACCACGGCGTCCTTCCGAGCCGCGACCGTTAGGTAGCGGTTGCGTCGAGAACCGCGCGGCCCCGCCAAAAACCGCTCCCTAACGGTCGCGGCTCGGGTTCGAGCGCACTGCCATATTCGTACGACACCACACTACCCTCGGCCGCCGCTAACCCGTGCTGGCCGCCCACTGGTCGTACTTCGCACAATCCGCCTTGCGGACCGACGGCGGCATTTCTTCGATCACGGCCAGCACGTCCGCCATACGTATATTACGCGGTTCGGCCCCCGCCACGGTTTCCAAAAACGGGCGAGTTGCCGAACGGCCCGCGATGGCCTTGATGTCCGCCCCGCTGTAGCCGGCTGTGCGCTCGACCAGGGCCGCCAGATCGACGTCGTCGTCCAGCGGCCGCTTGCTCAAATAGATCTCGAAGAGCCTGAACCGGGCCGCGGGGTCGGGCAGGGGGACGTAGACTTTCGCGTCGAAGCGGCCCGGACGCATCACGGCCACATCGAGACTCCAGGGCTCGTTGGTCGCCCCGAGGAACAGCAGCGCCCGGCCCGCCTTACGATCAAAACCCTCCAGTTCCTGGAGAATCTGGGGTACGACGCGTTGCATGACCGTGGATTGACTGGAACGCCGCTTTGGAACCAGCGCGTCGATCTCGTCGATGAAGATGACGCTCTTGTCCTCGCCTTTGGCGGCCTGGAAGAGCTTGCGCACGTTCTGCTCGGCCTCGCCCACCCATTTGCTCATCAACTGCGCCGGCGTAATCACGAACATCGTCGCGTCCAGCTCGCAGGCGATCGCCTTGGCGATCATCGTCTTGCCGGTTCCCGGCGGACCGAAGAGCAGCATCCCGCCACCGACCGCAATGCCGTAACGCTGGGCCAGTTCCGGATGGCGGAACGGGTAAATCATCTTCAGATAGATCTCCTCCTTCACGTCCTCCAGACCGGCGATGTCGTCGAAGTGGATGTCGGGCTTCTCGCGGACGATCCAGTCGCTGGCGTCCGGTCCGGAGTCCTCCTCGTCCCGGGCGCGATCACGGCTGCGGCCTCCACCACCCGGCCCGTGCTTGGCCTTGCGCTCACAGTCCTTCGCCAGATCGATCAGTTCCTTGGCGTAGGCCTCCTGTTCAGCCCGCTGCTTGGGGTCCTTGCTCTCCTCGGCTAGCTCGATCATGCACTCCGCGGCCTGGATCAAGTAGGGCTTGGCCGCGACGTAGTCCCCCTGCTTCAGGGCGGCGACGCCTTTGTCTTTCAATCGTTTAAATGTGGTGAAGGTGGCCATATAGAGCAGCTTCTCACTTGAACGAAGGAATGGAAGTGGGTAAGCCAACTCGCATGAAGAAACGGGCGAAAGCTTGGGAGAAGTGCTCCAGGAACGGCGAATCCAGTCGCCAACGAGGGCCAGTTTCCTCTGCATGGCGCATCAAGTATTGAAGAGGCAGGCTGAAGATCTGCCCGAAATCGACTGCAAGAGCGCAGCGGTTGCTATCTGGTTCCGTTGGTGAGGCCAGGAGGTGCAAGCCCTCGACACGACCCTTGCGAACCTGCTCCCACATTCCCTTCGCCGCGTACTTTGGGTTCGCCTCCTCGAATTCGGGTAGCGAGTAGATGGGACACAGCGCGACGAGTGATACTTTTTGCGCCTTCAAGTCACAGCTCTGCGTAACAACGACGAGATCCGCCTCTGCTACAGGAACTTCCTCAACGTCGCGTCCATGGCCATACCCAGGATCGAAAGTGGGAATAAGGCATGCCGGCAGCAGGTCGCCTTGGGCTAACGTCGGTTCGTTCACCGAGTGCCAGAAAGGGCTCATCGCTTCTACTCTTGGGAAGGAAACGCCCTGGGTTTCATCCGCCCGACGAACCTGTAGCGGGTCCGGACATGAAACGACGGCTGGGCCAGCACATGATTGTACGTTAGGTCGTCCGGTTCTTCTGCGAGCGCGACTAGCACCTCCGCCCTCTGGTACCAATGCTCTAACGTGGTTTCTTCCAGAGCGTTGAGCTGGCGACCGGCATCACCGTGTACCCGCGCGCGTTCGCTGGCGAGGGGCGACTGCCCTAACAAATGTGACAGCCATTGCCACCATGTTGACCGCCGGTCATCCGAATCTGATTCCGCAGTCGGTACGTGCAGCGCGACAGTTGCCATTACTCGAATAACTCCCTGGTCTTGTCGGTGATACACGCTTCAAAGATCTGGTTCTTACGCTCCCGTAGCTTGTCGATGAACGCCCAGATTTCCTCTTCGTCTGCTTGCAGTCCTTCCGTACGGAACACGTCAATGTCGAGGACCACAGAGACCACATCCGAACTCGGAGGATCGATGATCGCCTCACTGAGCAGACAGACACTCATGATGTCCTGCTGTGGAATCGCGAGGCGCATGAAATACCCCGTGAGCCCCTGAGGTAGATCTGGCGACACTTCCGGCACTGTTCGCAGGTAGTCCTTGAAGTCGCGAAGTGGCAGAGGAATGTCGATTCGATTGATGTACCGCACCGCCAAGCGCACCATTCCAGTTAGATTCACGGTGGATCTGTAGACGTTCCAGAGCCGCCGCGCTTCATCCCGAAATGACTCCCAGCACTCATAGGGGGCCAGGCGGCTCATCGTGAATCCATCGAGGCGCGCTTGGTAAATCTGTTTGCCGTCATCGCTCCGAAACCAGAATCCGATGTGCTTAGTGCTGGCCATCGTTGTTACCTGCGGACCGACGTGCATCTGCCCGGTCGCAACGTTCAGAGGCTCGACATATGGATACTCTGCCTCCTGTCCAGCATGGGCCTTCTGTAGCTCACGTACGGTGATCCCCCGGCGCGGTTCGACCCGCAGATCTATGATGGCCTCCGTGATTGGAGCGTTCTGATAGTGACGATGAGCTAGCATAGATTCGATCTTACGTCGTGAGCACTCCCTCTGCCAATCGCTGCCACGCTATGAGAGGCTCACTTCGACTCCTTGTCCTTACTCTCCCCCTTCAACTCATCCAGCTCCGCGCGCAAGGCCGACATTTGCTGGGCCTCGCGCGCGTCTTCGACCTGCTCCTCGGCCGCGATCATGCGGTCGATTTCTTCGTCGGTAATCGCGTCTTCGCTGGCGGCGACGTCGCTGGCGGCGGTGTCCTCGATGCCATCGAGGAACATCTGCATCCGCTCCTCCATCGTCTGCGACTGCATCATCGCCTTCTCCCAGTCCATCTGCGTCTTGACCAGGTTAGTGTCGCCGTACAACTGGCTGACCTCGTGGGCCATCATGCCCATCGCCTCGGCGAAGTCGGCCGACGCTTCGGCCTGCCGTTTTATCAGCAACGCGTTCTTGACCGCCAGCAGTTGCCGCTCGAGCATCTTCTTGACCGTGGCCGTCTTCCGGAGCGAGTTGCGGATGAACTGGTACGACGCCTGGTCGCCGATCTGCCGCGCGTTGCGGGCATTCTTGACGAACTCGTCGGTGAACTTGTTCTGCTCCGCAATGGCCTTCTCGATCCGCCGAACACCCTGACGGATCTTGATGTCGCGTTCCATGCGGCGTTCTTCTTTGGACTTAAACAGGCCCATAGTTACCTCGTGGAAACGTGGAAACGTGGGAACGTGGGAACGTGGGAACGTGAGCCAAGACACCAAGCCAACTGACCGTGCCCGGGCAGGCGATTCGCGCCGGCAGCGATACAGGATCACGCATCGGGTTCAGCCTCCGGTCGCAATGCGTGTTTCAGGCCGCGTATCGTATGCTGCGTACTCTGTAGGTGCTTGATGTACGAGTGGAGCTGACGCGAACATTCGTCGCACATCTCCATCAGCCATTCGTACGCCGTCGCCTCGAGCAGTCCGACATCGTGAGCCGTAACAACCTGGCTCCGGAACTCCCCAGCCGAACCCTTTGCGTAATAGCAGGATTCGATCTGCTGCTCGCGTGTGCCTCGCTCGTAACCTTCGGCGATATTGCTGCCAATGCTCACCGCGGCGCGTTTCATCTGGTTCCGCAGCGGGGAATCATGGCGGAGTTCCTGTGTCTTGGCCGCACGGCACACCCCTGCCACCAACTCGCGCGCGGTTTGCCAGACCGTGAGGTCTTCAAACTGCCCGATCCCCCGCTTGACGCTCGGGCGCCGAGACGTTCCCACGTTCTCACCAGCGTACGTTCCCACGTTCTCACCCCTCCGCCGCCTGCTTCCGTTCCCGCACGCGCTTCTCGGCTTCGTCGTACGCCTCGCCCGTGTCCTTGATCAGCCCGTGATCCATGTCGTCCCAGATCTTCATCAGCTCCTGGGCGGCCGGGGAAACGCCGGCGCTTTCCTTGTCGGCCGTCAGCCCGATCTCGAGGATCTCGTCCAGACGCTCCTGGTACATCTCGGTCGTGATCCGGTCGTTCTCGATCAAACGCTCGATCGTGGCCAAGTCACTCTCGCGGATGGTGGCGATCACGCCGGCGCCGACGCGGGCCTGCTGGCTGGTCTCGCGCAGCATGCGCAGACGCGAGACGGTCAGGGCCTCCTTGCTGCGGATGTTCAGGTGGCGGCTGAGCATCATCTGCTCGGTGTGCAGCAGGTCAAACTGCTGGGCGAAAGTACGCCGCAGTTCGGGCGTCTTCTCTTTCGCGCCGCGCTCGACGATCTTCTGCTTGTCTTTGGCGAGCTTGGCGATCTTGGCCTGCATGCGGTTGCGCTCGTTCTCCAACAGCATTTCCTGGGCACGCAACTCGGCCACGCTCATGGTCGCCAGGGTCTTACGTTTCGTTGTCAGCCAGGTGAAGAAGTTCATGATCCTGCCGGCTTTCCAAACAGCGCTCAACTTACGCGGCGGACGGCGCCAGAGCCTTCACATTCCCGCGCTTGCACGTTTCCGCACGCTAACCCATCTCGGGCCGCGCGGACTCCTTTTTCTCCGGTAGCGGCGGGGTCCCGGGCCTCTCCCCGGCCGGCTCGGCGGGCGCAGAACTCGCTTCGGCCGGCGCCGCTTCGGCGGCCACCCGACTGTCCGCCAGTTGCTGAAACTCTGCCATGATGTCGGCCTCTTCCTGCTCCATCAGGGGCGTTTCGCCGGTGACCTCGATGCTCCTGGCCAGGTCGGCGTTCGCGGCCAGCCCAGAGATCACGTGTTCCGCTTCCGCGGCCTCGCGGGTCAGGTCTTCGGCCTTGGGCAACTCGAGCCGCTTGCCCTGCTCGGCAAGAGTCAGGTGGTGAACGTGCGTTCCGATGATGTCGATCTGCTGCGTGAAGATGTTGGCCTGGGCCCGCTGCCGGCGCAAATCGCGGCGCACGCGCATCAGCTTGCTGGCCAACTGCTTGCGCTCGGCGTCGCTCGCAGTTTTCGCACCTTGCTGCAACGCCTGCCGCTCTTCTGCTTCGAGCTTGTCGGTCTTCTGGTCGATCTCGTGCCGTTGCTGCTCGAGCCTGACCCGCTGGGCCGTCAGCTCGCGCACCCGTTCAGCAACGGTGGGCTTGAGCCGCAACAGCTTGCGCATCCGGCTCCATACTCGACTCCTGATGCTCATGGCGTTCCCTTCTTCTCCGAGAGGGGTCCGACAAACGTGAACCGTGCCGTCGTGTACGACGGTCATCAGCCGCGATTCGCTGCGGCAAGCCTGCCGCACGAGCGCCTCAGTCCTGGCCGGCGAGACGCCTAGCTTCTCCGCCAGCACGGGAATCGAGAGCCCGCGCGAGTCCAGCAGGTGCGCGTCTTGCTCCAAATGATACAGCAAACGCTTCAAACGCTCGTCCTGCGTCTCCAACTCGAACAACTTTGCCCACGGGCTGCCGCGCAGCGCCGGCGGCAGGCTCACGTCCCAGCCCCCGTCCGCCCGGCCACCCATCAGAATCAGGCTCGGAGGCCCGCCCGCCTCCACCAACGCCCGAGCCTCAGCCGTGAATCCCGTGGCACTGGCGAAGACGGCGGCGGTCGGACGCTCGCGACGCGGCAGAAGTTCGTAACGGGCCAGTGCATCGAGCACCTGCTCGCGGCCGACCGGGCCGGGTTCCTGGCCACGCGCCAGCGATTCGATCGGTGCCAGCACCTGGGCCCGCAGGCGAGCAACAGTGCGGCGGAACAACCCGCCCAGTATGCGCCGGCGAAAACGAAACTCGAGCGTGCGCGTACCGGGCATTCGTTCGAACATGTCGCGTCCCATGGTCAGCCGCGATAGCTCGGCCCGCACGGAGTCCACCCCATCCGGCATGGACACGACCTCGACCCGGTCGGCTGGAAGCTCCCCTTTGGTCAGCGTCGCCGCGCTGGCGCGCACCTGTCGAAGGAACTGATCTTCGAATTGCCGGTGACGGCTGCACTCATCCATGGGCGTCGACATCGCGAGTCGCGCGAAGTTGCCGCCCGCAACGGCCGCAGTATTGCGCCGTTGACGGATTCACGTGTCCGCAGCGCGCGTGCGGACATACGCGGCGACGCGGGCGCGCGGCCGCCGTCGACGGCCGTTCCGCCGGAGAACCGCCGAACAGCGCACGGAAGGCAAAACCGAGGAAGCGCCCGACTAGCACAGCGGCCATTACGAAGAACCCGACCAGGCCAACCAGGAACAGGGCGCCAACCCAGACTAGTACGTCCGCAACCATCACGTCAGGCTACTCCTCGGATTCCGGCAGCACCGCACCACAAAAGATACAGAAGCGGTCGTCTGAACCGGGATATCCGTCACACTCCGGACACCGGCGCACAACCCGGGTCAACTGTTTACCACAATGCGTGCAGAACTGGTCGTCCGGCTCGATGGTCCGCGCGCAACTCGGGCACAACCGCGCCGCGGGGCTGCGCGGCACCGGGGGCGGCGGCGGAACAACCAGCGCGCTTCTCCTGGCGTCGAACTGTGCCAGGTCATCCAACACGGCTTGGGCACTCTCATAGCGCCGGTCGTAATGGGCGTACAGGCGCCGAAACACCTCATCCAGCAACGCCGGCACCTCCGCCCGCATCGTACTCGGTAACTCGGCCCCGGCCGGCCGCTCACCCGTGAGCAGCTCGAACAGGATCACGCCGATCGCATAAAGATCGCTGCGGGCATCGGGCTGCCGATCGCCCTCGCGAACCTCCGGGGCCATATAGGCCAACGTCCCCACGAGCTGATCCTCACGCGCCAATGACGCGGATTGGGCAATCAAGCGCACCGTGTCCGCGTTGGCCAGCCCCAGCCCGAAATCGCTGACCTTCACGGCCTCGACCGTCAACTCCGACAGCGGCCGCCCGTCCAGGTTGATCAGCACGTTCCCCGGCTTGAGATCGCGGTGAAGCACATTGGCCGCGTGCGCGGCTACCATCGCGGCCAGGATACCCCGCAGCACCATAACCGCCGTTTCAACCGGCACACCCAGCGCGTGCTCCTGCAACACCTGCCGCAGGGCCGGCCCCTTGACCAGTTCCATCACCAGGTAGGGGATCTCAGCGTACGGGTCCATGCCGAGCGCGCGAACGATGTTGGGGTGCCGCAAACCGTGCACAACCACGCCTTCGCGCTGGAGGTAGCGCACGTACTCCGGCTCGGTGGGCAGCTTGATCGCAACCTGCTCGTCCGACCAGACGTGGTGCTTGGCGCGCCACACTTCGGCAAACGAGCCCGAACCGACGCACTCTTCAAGCACGTATTCGCTAATTCGAAGGCCTGGTTGGTAATTGGTGCTCATGTGTTCGTCCAGTGCCGGCCGCGTCGGCGGGCGGGGCCAACCCGCTAGCCGCCAAACTGATCGGAAAGATACTCCGTTACGAGGTAATTATACGTCCCGGCGCTGGCCAGCACCGCCAAAGCGCCGAGCCAACCCCAGCCGCCCGCCGGCCAGCCCGTCATCAACAACGCCGCCGCCAACAGGTCGAGGGCCAGCAAACCCACTAGAAGGCCAGCTCCGGCCCAGTTCGTCCGAGCCGCCAGAATCGGGCGGATGAAAAAACGGGCCGACCAGGGGATCGCGGCGGCGATCACCAGCCACGAAGCCGTACGCCAAATCCCGCTCGCGATCGCGCCGCGGGTGGCGGGGTCCATCCGCCAAATGGCGATGCCGAGCGCGATCAGCAGGCCGAAGATCACCCAACTGATAACTCGTTCGCCGATGCGGCCCACGATTCCGGGACTCTCGCTTTCCATACCTTAAGTGTAATGCTTTCAACGAGTAACGGCATTACAAAAAGACAGCTTGTCATGAACGCCGCCGGGAGGCGGACGCTGACGCCCGCCGTCAGCATGGTATTCGCCCAGGCGGCACTTTCCTTCGGCGCGCGGCCTGGACGCGGGGCACCCGAAGTCGGTGACTCGCCGCCCGGACGGCCCCTTGCGTTCCACGCCACGCCGGCGTATCAGAACCGTTGTCCGCGCATCGTCCGAGACGTGCGTAGCCCGCCCACAGGAAGCATGCAATGGCGAAATCACACAACTACGGGCTGGAGACCTTCCCCAACCCGCAACCCAAACGCGACTACACTATTCGACACGTTGCGCCGGAATTCACGAGCCGTTGTCCGGTCACGGGACAACCCGATTTCGGCACCGTCACGGTCCAGTACGTCCCCGATAAGCTCTGCGTAGAACTCAAGAGCCTCAAGCTCTACCTCCAGGCATTCCGGGAAGAAGGCATCTTCTACGAAGCCGTGACCAACCGCATCCTCGACGAACTGGTCAGCGTGGTCGCCCCACGCGCGATGAAGATCGAAACGTGCTGGAGCCCGCGCGGCGGCCTGACCTCGACGATCGTCGCAGAATACACGAAGCCGCGCCGCTCCAAACGCTGAGGCCAAGCCGCGGCGCCAGATCTCTGTCAGAATAGTGCCGCCTTTCACGACCCTCAGCCCCCAACGAGTGCGGCCGGCGCTGGGCCGGCCGCGGTTCTTCATTGTGATAAGTCGGCGGCGGCGCCCACCGGGCACCGGCCGGGCACGTCACACAGCTCGATCTCTACGTCTCCACCAGCTCGCCAAGCAGCCGCTCCAGCGCGATGTCGAGCTTATCAGGCGTCAGATACCGGCCGCCGGCAATGTCTTCTCGAATGCGCTCGACCAGATCGGTACGGATAGGGGCCGCCGGTTGCTCCGGCTCGTACTCGCGCGCCGCTTGGGACAGCTCAACTTCGTCGCGCTCGACAGAGTCGGGCAGGGCGCTGCGCCGCTCGGCGGGTTGCTGGGTCAGGCGCTCGAATAGGGCCGGCTGGCTGGCCGCACGGCTGGTTACGGTGACGACGTCATACATCATGTTTGATCACCACCTCTGCGGGCGGGTCAACGGCGTCACGGCGCGCGCCCTTCCGCAGTCCATCATCCGTGATGTTTTTGCAGTTACCAGACGACGCACGGTGCGGGGCCGATCCTTCGACCGCGGCTGTACGCCGACATACTCTCGCTCTGCGAGTACTATCGGCCGCCCCCCGATAAACCCTTCAGGGAAAACGGGAGGAAAACAGCATTTTGCGGTCTTTTGCATATCGGTCCCAATATCGACCACAGGAGGCCATTTTTATGGGGCCTCTGCGCCCGCAACTGGCGGGCGGGGACGCCCGCCCCACCCACCAATTGATGTTTGACGGAGCACTAGTGTCTCACAATTGCGACGTCCTTCCGAGTTCTCATGGGGCTTCCGCCGCACCCTCGGGGGATGAAAACCCGAATTCACGGAGCAGCCGCGACCTTCAGGGAGCGGTTGCGGAGAAACCGCTTGCTTACGCGCGCGGCTCGGTTCTGCTGCCCACCCCTGGACGGTTCTGGGATAGGTTCTGGTGACTCGCAATGACCTCAAGCTGAGTGGAACGGGCCACCACCCATGCGCGCTTGCCGCGGGCGCGGTGGGCTATTTCTTCGGGCGCTTGTAAAACGGCAACGCCACCACCGTGGCGCTGCTGCGTTGGCCGCGCAGGTCGATTTCGACCTGTGTGCCGGGCTCACTCGCGGTAGTCTCGAGCATGCCCATGGCGATGACCTTGTCAAACGTGGGGCTCTTGGTGCCGCTGGTGATGAAGCCGGCCCGGCGCCCATCGTGATAAACCTCGCACCCGTCGCGGGCGATGCGTTTGCCGTCCAGTTCAAGTCCGACGATCGTGCGCCGCGGCCCCTCGTCCGCAACCCTCTTCATCGCCGACTGCCCGATAAAGTCCTTGCTCAGGTCGACGGCCCAGCCCTGGCCCGCCGTGATCGAATCCCATTCTTCCGTCAGTTCATGCCCATACAACGGCATACCCGCCTCGAACCGCAACGTATCGCGGGCCCCGAGCCCCGCCGGCTTGATCGGGCGCCCCAGGCCGCCCGACTTGCTTATCAGCATCTGGGTGGCGGTCGTGGCGAACTGCGCCGGGAGGATGATCTCCACGCCATCCTCGCCGGTGTAGCCGCTGCGTGCGATGAAGAACTCCACCCCCATGATATTGCCGGTCTTGAAGCGATAGCGTTTCAGATCATCGAGCCCGACCGGGAGCAGTTGGCCCAGAGTCTCCAGCGCCTCCGGCCCCTGGACCGCCACCATGGCCGTCTCCAAGGTGCGGTCTCTGATCTCGACGCCGAACTCGTTCCCGTGCTGGCCCAGCCAGCCGACGATCTTGGTGCGGTTGGAAGCGTTGCAGACGATCAGGTAGTGGTCTTCGCAACGTGAGACGATCACGTCGTCCAGGATGCCGCCATCCTCCCGGCAGATGTGGCTGTAGCGGCTGAGTCCGGCGGCCATATCGCCGACGTTGCGCGTGCAGAGCTTTTGCAGGAATGCTTCGTCCCCCGCGCCCCAGACCTCGATTCGCCCCATGTGCGAGACATCGAACATGGTGCAGTGCTGCCGGGTGAAGTGGTGCTCCTCGATGATACTCGTGTATACCACCGGCATCTCCCAGCCGGCAAAGTCCACCAAGCGGGCGTTGCGCTCACGGTGAAACGCGTTCAGCGGAGTCTGGTGCATTATCGCTCCTCATAAACGGAAGGCGGCGGCCACCGCGCAGGCCGGCGGCGACCCGCCGGCAGCAGCATCTGGCCGCGCCTGGCTCCTGTAGAACGGCGTAATATACCGCCGGCCGAAGACTGATACCACCGCGGGCAGGCAACCGCGGTCGCACCACAGCGACTGTGAACCCGCTGACCCCAGCGGCTCAGCGCGTGTGCGCCGGCGCAAGTTGAGCAGCCGGCGCGACCGGCGTATCATCGGCCGCACTTGCCCAGACCGGTCACCCCGAGGAGAGCGCCGATGCGATTCGGAATACAGGCGTTGTCACTCCGCCCCGGCCAGGTCGGCGGACAGGGGGTGTTCATCCGCCGCCTGCTACAGCACATGTTGCCGCAGTTGGGCGGCGATGAACTGGTGCTGTTCATGCGGCCCGAGTTGGCCACCGAGCAGGTCTGTCAACGAATAGGCGCCCACGCCGCCGTCGAAGCTGTGGTGGAAACGCCTGACGAGCACTACGGCGACGGTTACGCGGCATGGAACGTGCGCCTGCTGGAGCAAGCGGCGCTCGATGTGGTGTTCTTTCCGCTGTCGTTCTTCTTTCCCCGTCCGCTGCCACTGCCGGTGCTGCTGCACGTGCCGGACATTCAGCACGAGTACTTCCCCGAGTATTTTCCGCCCGAGCAACTGGCCTGGCGGCGTGAACGTATCCCCGAATCGCTCGCCTGGGCCGACGCGGTCATCACGTATACACACTTCTCCGCCTCCGGCTTGCGCGAGAAGTACGGGGCGGAGCCGAGCAAGCTGAATGTTGTTCCCGCGGGCGGGTTCCTCGACCACGAGCTGGCCGAGGCCGCCGAAGAACGACCGGCCCCGGCCGCCGGCGCACCATTCATCTTCTACCCCGCCGCCGACTGGCCCCACAAGAACCACGAAACGCTGTTGCGCGCCTTGGCCCGGATGGCTGAGCAGGGCCGCGCCGAACACCTGGTTCTCACCGGCATGTTGTCCCAGCGTGGCGACGTGCTGCGCGCCCTGATCGCTCAGCTCGGATTGACGGAGCGAGTCCACTTCCTAGGCTGTGTCAGTCAGAACGAACTGATCAGGCTCTATCGCACTGCCCGCGCGCTGGCCTTCCCGAGCCGGTTCGAAGGTTTCGGCCTGCCGCTGGTCGAGGCCATGCAGCTCGGTTGCCCGGTGATCGCATCGCGGGCCGAGGGAGTGCTGGAAACCGCCGGCGACGCGGCGCTGTTCTGTGACGACGATCCCGCCGCCTGGGCCGCGACACTGACTGACGTGCTGGCGGACGAAGCCCGGCTCGGGGAACTGCGTGAGCGCGGGTACCGCCGGGCCGCCGACTTCGATTGGAGCCGCTGCGCCGCCGCGCACCTCGCGCTGTTGCGGAAACTGGGGGCCGAGTGACCGGTTAGCACCCGCCGGCCGCGCCGGGACGCGGGTGCCACTATTGAATCCGCATCACTCCTGTGCCGCAGCCTGATCGCGGTGCGTCCGAAACGGCGACGCCGGCAGCCCTTCCGCATTGACCAGGTTTGGAATCGGCTCGGGCAGCATGTGCCAGGCGAAGCGAACCGCAACCGGCTGCGGGACATCCTCACTCCAGACGAGCACCGTGTCGCCGTCGATCCGCGCCGCCGCCGGCACGTACTGCTTGTCCGCAGCGGCGATCTCGAACCAGTTCAGCGGCTGTCCGTCGCGCGACTTCAGCCCGCCGCCGACATGGGCGAAGCGGACGCGGATCTTGCCATTCTCGACCGCCATGGCCTTGAACAGCGGTCCTGAGCAAACCAGGTTGTCTTGGCCGTAGGTGTTCGCCAGGGCCCACAGGGCGAGCCGCCGCCCAACCTCCTGCTTGTTCTGGGGGTGGATGTCGCGCCAGTCGCCCAGATCGGTCAGGACGGCCATTCCGGCTTGGGGGATGCGCAGCGCCGCGAACTGGGCTTCCCAGATACGGGGCAGTTGGTCGCTGCGGATGTCCTTGTTGTGCAGTGTGTACTTGAACGGGGCCAACTGCACGAAGTAGAAGGGGAAGTCGCCCTGGCCCCACACTTCGCGCCAGCCGCCGATGAGTGCCTTCATCTTCTCGAAGTACATCATGCCGTCATCGGTGTGCACGTTCGACTCACCCTGGTACCAGATGGCGCCGCGCAGGGCGAGGGGTACCAACGGGTGTACCATGCCGTTGTACAGCCCGGTGGGCTCGCGTTCGTTGGCGAGCGGGTGTTGCGGCCAGTGGAGCGGGCGTGGCAGCGCGCTCTTGCTGTCCAGGGCTGCCCGCGTCGCCGCGATCCAGGCTTCGAGCTCAGCCAGCTTGGCGGGGAGTTGCTGCGTCTTGTACTCGTCCACGCGGCGCGCGATCTCGTCGGCGATCGACCGCAGCTTGGGCACCGCGGCAAAACCACAGGGCGGCGTCCAGGGCTCGATGCGCGTGCCACCCCAGGTCGAGTCGATCAACCCGATCGGAACGCCAAGCTCCTTGTGCAGATGCCGGCCGAAATAGTAGCCCACCGCCGAGAAGCCACCCCACCAACCGTCGGCAATCGTCTTGGGACTGCACGTGCGCCAGACCGCATCGATATCTCGCACCGGCTCGCCGGCAGGATTGCGCGGCAACTCGAACAGGCGCATCCGCGGATGGTCGGCGGAGGCGATCTCCTTTTCCGCGTCCATCGACACGCCAACGCCCATCTCCATGTTTGACTGGCCCGAGCAGAGCCAGACTTCGCCGATCAGGATATCGACGACCGCAAGCGAGTTGCGGCCGGCCACGGTCATTTCGTGCGGCCCCCCCGCCGGCAGGGCTGGCAATCTGACAATCCACTCGCCCGACTCGTCGGCCGTCGTCCTGGCCACCTGTTCTCCGAGCGTGACCGTCACCGCCTCACCCGGCTCGGCCCAGCCCCAAATGGGGATCGGCACACCACGCTGTAACACCATGTGATCGCCGATGATATGCGGCAAGCGAACGTCGCCGGCGGCGGGGCGGACGAGTGCGCCGGCTGCGGCCAGCAACAGCGCGAGACAACAGACCAGTATGGATCGATTCGGTCGCATCATCGATGACTCCAGTCAAACCGGCCGCACGCTGGTCACTTGACCGCCGTCCGGCCCAGGGCAGGATCTACCATCCACATTTAGCGGCTTGTTGGCCCGCGCTCAAGCGGTCGCAGCATCTGCGGATTGGAGGGGGGCCGCAGGCGTAAGCGGATGCGCAGTACGGAACGAGCAGGCGTGCGACTCGCGGCTCCGACGGCTGAAACCAGGGGCCACCCGTACTGCCCGATCTGCACGCCAAACACTGCGTCCGGGCTCCATCCCGGACGCAGGACGCAAGTCGGTTTCTTGGCTATCTCGGTGGTCGGCTTGCCGCGGGCCAGCTCAGCCGCCCAGCAGAGCCACAAAACCGTCGATGTCGAACCCGTTGATCAACCCGTCGTCGTTCATGTCGCCCAACAGGTGATCACAGTCGGGATAGGCAGCGTAGTACTCAGGGTAATTCGGCGGAGTCGCATTCAACAGCAGTACGAACGCGTCGATATCGAAGCCGTTCACCGCCCCGTCACAGTTCAGATCGCCGAGCAGGCCGCCGACCGTCGTCATTTGCAGTGAGCAGTATTCGCCAAAACCGTGCTCCGGGTTCGATCCGCTCACACGGTAGTAGTATTCGCCGTCGCTGCGCCCGGTAATCGGATAGGACGTCCCGGTGATGTTATTGTCCAGCGTGGTGATACTCGCCCAGGACGCCACCGGGTAGATGTCGTCCACGTAGAAGCCTTCCTCGGTTACCGCCGCATCGGTCGTGTAGCGGAAGCGGATGTAGACCGACTGGCCGGCGTAGGCATCCAGGCTATACGTCTTCTGCGTCCAGTTGCTGGAGCCGGTGAACATGTCCAGGATGTCGTAGAAGCGGCCATCGACCGACACTTCCACGATCGCCATATCCCAGTCGATCTCGATGTTATACCAGGTCCAGAAGCTGAGCGTGTCGCCCGTTTCGACCGGCAGGGGATCGGTGGTCGTCATGGCTGCGATGACTTCGTCTCCCGAAGCGGCCTTGAAGCTGTACGAGCCGGAGTGCTTGCGGCTGGTGGTGCGCGAGAACTGCTGCATGGTCCAGTTGCCCGTGCCTGATTCCGCGCCATCTGTCAGCTTCGAGAGACCGGTTAGCTCCTGCAAGGCGTACTTGGTTGCGCCGGCATCGGGATTTTTCTGCGTCCACGAAATGGTGTAGTCGCCGTCCGCGTCGTGCCCCGGTGCGGTCATCAGCGGCGGGAGTACAAAGGGCGTCATCTGGCCGTGGGCGTACGCGGCCTGCTGCAAAGCGTATAGGGCTCCGTCCCAATTCTCATCCAGAATCTGCTGCAACTGGTATGTCGGCGGCTGAAAGCTCTGGGCGATTTCAATCGTGTAGGCCAGCGTGTTCTTGCCCAACTCGTAGTAGCTGTAGCCGTAGGCCCAATCGGTGGTGTCACCGGTCGTGGGGTAGAGATAGGCTGATTGCTGCGGGGTGTAGGTCCCGCCGTACTGGCCGCCGATCTGCCCAGCTATACCCTGGCCGATTGAGACCATGATGGCATTGTCGTCCGTCTGGCTGCTGCCGTCGTAGCCCCACGACCATAGGACCAACTCGCCGTGGGTGTGGTATGTGATCAGGATCGTGATGTCGCGCGTGTTGCAGAAGTCACGAATCACTTGCGTTTCCGGCTCCGAGAACGGCGCCGGGCCCATGTAAACTTCCTGGTCGGAGTTGTGCGAGACCGACGCGGCCCCGACCGAGCCCCAGGCCCCATCCGGCACGCCGTTGCTCGAACCGGCGTAGTTGCGGTTCAGATCCACGCCGTAGGTGCCGAATTGCGAGAAATAGTGCCGGTTCTTCCGCCAATCGTGGCCCTGATCGTGGCAGTAGACGTAGCCGTCGGGGTTCACGCAGGGGATAACCCAGATGCGATGACTGTTGACCAGGTTCGTGATTGTCGGGTCGACGCCGTACTCCGAGGTGAGCCGGTCGGCGATGTCCAGGGAGACTTCGAGGCTGGGCCACTCGCGGGCGTGGTGCAGCCCCATGTATGCCACGCCGACCTCACCCTCGTCCACGCCCGGATTGTCGGAGATCTCCAGGCACCAAATATCGCGCCCCTCCCACGAATCTCCGAGCGAGGTGAGCTGCGTGATCGCGGGATAGCTGCTGGCCATTGTTGCCAAAGCCGATTCCATTCCCGCAAAGGTGTGGTAGCTGGCCCGCGTGGCGGCCTGCTCTTTCTCGATGTCTTCGATCACGACCTCGAACGGAATAGCCTCCGCTTCCAGCAACAGCCGTTCTGTCTCATCCACGACCAGGTCGAGCGACTTGCCCGGTGCGACCGTGCCGGCCACGTCCCAGCTTCGCAGGACCTGCTTGAGCGCCTGAACAGCCTCCTCCGTGCTGACATCCACCCTGATCAAGCTCTTAACCGGCTCATCCCCCTGTGCGACCTCGCCACAGAACCCCCACGCCAAGACCACCAGCACCAATCCCAGCCGTACAGCCATTTCGCCTCTCCTTCATCGCTCGGGGCAATCGCTGTGCCCATACCCGCCTGCAATCCCAACGCCTTGCCCATTGAACGTCACGGACCGCTGATCCCAGTGTATCCGCAGCCAGCCGTGCGATTCAACCGGAATTAGCTCGGCCAACGTTCTCAACCTGGCCGTAGCAGTGGACAGAGGCGCTGAGCGAAGAAGCAGCGCACGCCCGCCGGGCGGCGGACCGCCCGGCGTGGATGCTTGACCACAGTGGTCGTGCGTGGGACCGTGCCCCGCTCGCGGTTGAGGGCCATGCAAACCTGACCCGTTCCGCAATCCCGGCCTCAACCCCCCGCGGCCCGCTTCGTCCGCCGGCTGATAAGCCCGAGGTAGCCCACCAAACCGAAGAAAAAGACCGAACAGCCGGTGCACGCGTTGCCGGTCAGGACGAAATGGGCGGTTACCTCCTGGTCGCCATCCATCTCGATCTCCGCAAAATACGGCTGGCCCGGCCGGCCGAAGGGCTCGGATGGGTCGCCGAGCGGTGTCCCGCCCTCGTCATACTGTGATGAGAACAGTTCCTCGCCGCTCGCGAGGAAAAAGCCGAGCAGGTCGCTGCAATCTCCTTCACCGACCGCTGCGAGCGTGATAACCGCGTTCTCCGGAAAACTGAGGCTGGCACTGAAGGTGCCCTGACTCGTATCGAAGGCCGTTTCGATTCGACTATCGTCGAGAACCACCCCCACCTTGCCACCCCCTTGGCCGTCGTGCCGAAGTGTCAGGATCGGCAGCCTGACCTGAAGACTGACCGGTACGTCGAAGGCGTGTACGCCCTGGATGCTGACCTCCAGCGTGGCGCTGTACCTCGAGAACGCCAACCCCTGAGTGTGCGGTGTGACCGTCAGGACAGCCCGTCCATCGGTGGTCGTTCCGCTCAGTGGTTCGACAGTCAGCCAGTCCGGCACCGACTCGGGCACGATGGCAAAATCGTATGGCTGGGGCCCGGCCCGGTGCAGCGTCAGCAAGGCCGGCTCAACGTGGCCGCTGCGGGCCGCATCCATCTCGATCTGGCCGCCCCAAACCGGCGCCGGCACCATGAAGTCGCCGTCGTCCGGATCGGGGTCACGGCTGGCCGGGATGAAATCGACATCGGGCGGATCGCACTGCGTCACGCCGGTGGACCGGTCCGAGAAGCCATCGGCATCCGCGTCGCGCTCCCAGGTCGGGATCTCGTTGTCGACGATTCCATCGCAGTCGTTGTCGAGACCATCATCGCAGAAGCCCGGCGCTCCAGGATAGACGTCGGCCCGGGTGTCATCGCAATCGGTGTTGTCACCGACGTAACCGGTCGGCGGCTGACAATCGATCACGATCGCGCCCGGATCCCCGAACCCATCCAGGTCGGCGTCGCGATACCACTCGCGGGCGCCTTCGTCGATCTGCCCGTCGCAGTTGTTGTCGATGCCGTCGTTGCAGTCCTCCCGCGCCCCGGGATAGATGAACGGATTACGGGGCTCGCAGTCGTTTGCGTCCGGCACGCCGTCGTTGTCGTCGTCATCGTCGCAGACGTCGCCGACACCATCACTGTCGCTGTCGTTGTTCAGCGGATCGTACACGTTGGGGCACAGATCGATGTTGTCACATACGCCGTCGTGATCGGCGTCGCCGTCACAGTCCGAAATCTCCAGCTCGATCGTCAGCGAGTTGTTGGCTTCGCTCCCTTCGGCGACCGTGTAGTTGGGAGCCGTCCCGCAGGCATCGGCGGAGGCGGTGAACGTGTACGTGCCGCTCTGGTTGTAGCGATACCAGAAGTTGATAGTCGCGCTCGCCCCGGGCGCCAGCCCCGGAACATCACGCGTGCGCCATTCGCAGTTGTCCCAGTTACCGAGCGTGGCAGTGCCGCCGCCGCTGTGCCCCGGTGAGCCATAGACCACGAGCAGCGGCGACAGGTTGCCAGGCCAGTCCGCAAGCTCGAAGTCGCCGACTCGGAAGGGTGGCGACGATTGAGGGCCAACGTTGGTGACCACCACGGCGAACGTCACGTTTTCGCCCCGGAACGGGTTGGCCGGGATGGGCGTGATGCTCTCGATGACCAGGTCGGCCCACCCGGCCGCGCTGTTGCCAACCACGAAGTCCCGGCTCAGCTTGTTATTGTCCTCGCGTGCCTCGGCCACGAGGTCGGAGCAGGAATCGGCCCAGGCCCAGAAGCGATAGGGCCGTGCCTCGGCATACGTGATCGAGAATGTCCTGGTAACGGCTTCGTTCGGCGCGAGCGCCTGGTTGACATACTCATATTGCGGCAGCGCACAGCCATCGCCAACCGGTTCATCCGGGCTGTCCGGCGCAAGCGACAGGCGGAACGCGGGGGCCGGCCGGCTGCCAACATTGCGCACCAAGACATCCACGGCAAACGGCTGGTTAATCTCCGGCGTAATCACACTCGGAGTGATGCTCTCGACGACCAGATCCGGCCGGCCAACAATGATCTCGCCATAGAGCTTGTTGTTGCCGTAGTCCGCCTCGTCGACGGTGCGCGCGCAGTTGATCCAGGCCCAGACCGGGTGCATGCCGTCCTGGGTGAATTGCACGTCTGGTATCTCGAACGTGAAGGTCGAGTTGGCCGGGAAGAACTGCCGCAACAACGAATGGGTGAAGGTGCACGACTGCGGCTCGGCCGAACCGAACTTGAGACCGACCGTGTACACGCCGTCGATGGCCGACCCGCGGTTGCGCGCCGTGACGTTGACCGAGAAGCTCTGCCCCGGGACAGGATCGGAGATGGCGGGGACGATACTCTCGATGGTCAGATCGGGCAGGCCGACGTTGAATTCCTCGATGAGCGAATTGTTGTCGTCGTTCCACTCGGGGATCTCCCGGCAGCCGTCCACCCAGGCCATGAAGCGTTTCGGGCCAGTGGTCGCGTAAACGGTTTCGAAGCCGTACAGCATCGGCTCCCCGCCATGCGCGATGAAGTCCTCGATCAGCAGCGACTGATCCTCGTGGCCGCAATCGAAGACGCCACCCTGGTTGAGGTCGTACCAGACCAGCAACCGGAAGGGCACGAGCGGCGTCGCGTCACCGATGTTCTTCAGCGCGACCTCGATGTAGACGCCCGCTCCCGGCCCGGGGTTGGGCGGGTAGATGTCGATGTGGTCGACGACGAGGTCGGGGAATTGCGCCAGCGCGGCTCCGCCCCCCAGCCAGATCCCCAGCACCAGGCAGCAGCCCAGACGAGTTGTTCCGGTTCGCACGTTCATGACCAGTGGCCTCCGTTGGCAAGAGTGGGGCGCCGGCTGCACCCCGCTGGTTGTCCGGCGGGCGGCGCCGTCAGAGCGCTCGCACATGCCGGCCGCAGTTTCTCGGCTATAATAAGCCCGGTGGCGATTACGCCTCTTCGCCAGGACATGCGGAGGCGCGGGCGTAAGAGTGCCAAGAAAAAAACGGGCAAATCTCTGCGAGGCGAGAGCGTGGCCGAACTCGCACCACACGAGGTGACACGCATCCTGGAGGACGTGGGCCAGGGTGACGCCGCCGCCCGGGCCCGGCTGATGGCACTGGTTTATGATGAGCTGCATCGGCTGGCGGCCGGACAGATGCGCCGCGAGCGCCCGGATCATACCCTCCAACCAACGGCCCTGGTGAACGAAGCCTACTTGCGTCTGATCGGGCGCGGCGAGGCCCGCTGGCAGAACCGTGCCCATTTCTTCGGGGCAGCAGCGGAGGTCATGCGCCGCATACTTGTGGACCACGCCCGCGCCCGCCTGGCGGCCAAACGCGGCGGCGAGCGCGCCAGGTTGCCGCTGGATGAGATGCTCGACTGGACCGACGAGCAACCGTGGAATGTGATTGCGATCGATGAGGCCCTCCAGGAATTGGAGACCCTCGACCCACAGAGAAGCCGAATCGTGAACCTGCGCTTCTTCGCCGGGCTGACCTCCGAGCAGATCGCCGAGATGCTGGGGATCTCGGTGCGCACGGTCAAGCGGCAGTGGCGCTATACCCGGGCTTGGCTCTATCGCGCTGTCGCCGGGCCTGCGTAGAAAGCCGCCAGCACGGATTTCCGGGACGGTGCGGGAGAATCTGGCACGGTCGTCACCCAGAATCCGCCATGCGCAGAGGTGGACTGTCAGTGGATCACGAACGCCTGCAACAGATCGAGGAGCTCTTCAACGCCGTGGCCGAGCGCGCCCCGGCGGACCGGGCTGCTTATCTCCAAGAGGCTTGTGCCGGCGACGCGCGGCTGCGCGCCGAGATCGACTCGCTGTTGGTGGCGGACAGCGCCGCCGGCGATTTCATGGGCACTCCGGCCGTCGGTCCGGGCGCGCTGCTATCGCAACAGGTTCTGTCGCTTGCGAATGTCGCTGCCGACACCCGCATCGGGGCTTATCGTATCGTGCGCACCATCGCGGTCGGCGGCATGGGCACGGTCTACGAAGCTATCCAGGATCACCCGCAACGCACGGTGGCGCTCAAGGTGATCCGAGCGGGCGTGGCCTCGCCCTCGGCCTTGCGCCGCTTCCAGCACGAGGCGGAGCTGCTCGGACGCCTTTCCCATCCCGAAATCGCGCGCGTCTATGAAGCCGGCACATACGCGACCAGCCCCGACGAGAACGACACCCGGCCGTTCTTTGCGATGGAATATGTGGAAGAGGCCGAGATCATCACGGAGTACGCCGACCGGGCCGGCCTGGACACGGGGGCTCGGCTCGCCTTGCTTCTGAAGGTCTGCGACGCGACGCACTATGCCCACCAACGAGGCGTCATCCACCGCGATCTCAAGCCCGCTAACGTGCTCGTCGATCGCTCCGGCCAGCCCCGGATCATCGATTTTGGCGTGGCCCGTCTGACCGAATCCGACCGGCAGATCACCACCATGCGGACCGACGTCGGCCAACTCATCGGCACCATTCCCTACATGAGCCCCGAACAGGTCACCGGTGACCCGAGCGCGCTGGATGTGCGCTCGGACGTCTACGCCCTCGGTGTGCTGGGCTTCGAGTTGCTCACCGGGCAATTGCCCTACGAGGTCACCGGCAGAGCCATCCCCGACGCCCTACGCCTCATCCTGAACGAAGAGCCCAAGAAACCCAGCGCACTCAACCGCACCTTGCGCGGCGATATCGAGACCATCCTCTCCAAGGCGCTGGAGAAGGAAAAGCAGCGGCGCTACGGATCGGCGGCAGAGCTGGCCGCCGACATCCGGCGGCACTTGCGCGACGTGCCGATCGAAGCACGACCGACCAGCACGCTTTATCAGTTTCGAAAGTTCGCGCGGCGGAATCAGGCCGGCGTGATCGGCGCCGCGGTTGCGGTCGGCGGACTGCTGTTCGGCACCGCCTTCGCGACGTGGAAAGCCTTCGAGGCTACGAGTGAGCGGAATCGCGCCCGCACGGCCGAACAGAACGCCAATCAGCAGGCCGCAACGGCGCGGCTCGAGGCGCAGAAGGCCGAGCGCATCAACCAGTTCTTGCAGGAGATGCTCGCCGCGGCCGATCCCAGCACCGCGCGCGGGCGCGAGGTCTCGGTGCGCGAAACGCTGGACCGAGCGGCGGAGCGCATCGAGACCGGACTGGCCGACGAGCCACTGGTAGCCGCCGCCCTCCGCCACACGATCGGCCTGACCTACCGCAATCTGGGCATTTACGACCAGGCCGAAGCACAACTGCGCGCCGCGCTCGACCTGCGTCGCGCACACCTGGGCGACGATCACCCGGACACGCTGCGCTCGCTGAGTGCTGTGGCGACTGTGTGTCGCGACCAAGGCCGGCTGGCCGATGCGGAGGACCTGATTCGACAGACGCTGGAACGCTCACAGCGGGTCCTGGGCGACACCCACCCGGACACGCTCAGCGCGTTGAACCTGCTCGCGCTCGTGCTCCAGGATCGGGGCGCCCTAGCCGACGCGGAGCCGCTGTATCGGCGCGTGCTGGAACTCCAGCGCCAGACCGCCGGCCCGGAAGATCCAGGCACGCTACTGGCAGTGAATAACCTGGCGTGGCTGCTGCTGTCCCAGGGGAGACTCTCCGAGGCCAGCGCGCTGTTCGCCGACACTCTGGACATTCGCCGCCGTGTGTCTGGTGACGACCACCCGGAAACGCTGCGCACCATGATCAACCTGGCCAACGTGCTGCGCGAGCTGGGCCGGCCGCAGGAGGCGGAGCCGCTGGCACTCGAAGCCGTCGCCACCTGCCGGCGCGTCCTCGGCGACGAGCACGCCCTGACGCAGTACGCGTTGGACCGGTTGGTGTGGGTGCACTACGCCAACGGGAATCTGGCGGAGGCCGAGGCGTTGGCCCGCACCGCGCTTGACCTGCGCCGCCGCGCCCTCGGCCCCAAGCACATGCACACGCTGCATTCGATGAGCACGCTGGCCGCCATTCTGAGCGCGCGCGGCTCATGGGACGCGGCCATCGAGTGGCACCGCGCGACACTCGCGGCGCGGCGGCAGCTCGTGGGCGACGAACACCCCGACACGCTCGTCTCGCTGACAGGCCTGGGAACGGCTCTCGCGCAGCGCGGGGACTACGAACAAGCCGAGCCGCTGTTGCGGTCAGCGCTGGAGGCCCGGCGGCGCCTCAACGGTGCGGCGCACCCGGAAACATTGGGCATCATGCACAACCTGGCGCTGGTGCTCGAAGCACGCGGCGAGTACACCGAAGCCGAGCGGCTTTTCCGAGAGGTCCGCACCGCGCGGGCCGCGGCGCTCGGCGACCAGCACGCGGGGACACTGGAAGTCACCCATGGTCTGGCGCGGACGCTGCTGGCGCAGAACCGCGCCGCAGACGCCGAGCCGCTTCTGCGGGAGCTCGTCGCCGCCGCCGACCGGGCGGTGCCGGCCGGGCACTGGCAAGCAGCGACCTTCCGCGCCGATTTGGGGCGCTGCCTGATTGCGCTGGAGCGCTACGCCGAGGCCGAGCCGCTCCTCGTAGACAGCTACGCCGATCTCAAGACCTCGGTCGGCGTGACTCACAAGCACACCCGGGCCGCGCTCGCGTCGTTGATCCGGCTGTACGAGGCGTGGGGCCGCCCCGTCGAAGCTGCCGCCTGCCGCGCCCAACTTGCCGGCGCCGATGAAGAGCTGCGCGGAGAGCGCGAGTAGGCCGCTGCATGTGCGCGCCGGATGGGCGCGTTCTTCATCTTGATGTCGTGTTCGGGCCCTGTCCCACACGTCGTCGTGGAAGAGTCGCTCTGCACTGGTGGACAACCCACCAGTGGCACCCGGGGGGTGGGTTTCATACTGAGCGCGCGTAGAACGCGACGATCGCGTCCACTACCGCCTGTTGCTGCAATTCGGTCAGCTCAGGGTAGATCGGCAGGGCCAGCACCTGCGCGGCCGCGGCCTCACCGTGCGGGAACGCTCCGGGTTGATAGCCGAGGTGGCCGAAGCACTCCTGCTGATGCAGGCACAGCGGATAGTAGACGCCGCAGCCGATGGAACGCTCTTTAAGATACGCCGCCAACTCATCCCGCCGGCTGGCGCGCAGCACGTACTGATGGTACACGTGCCGCGAGTTGCCCTCATAAGGCGGCTGAAGCGGGTCGGGGGTGAGTCCGGCCGCTTGCAGCAGCTCGGTATAGCGGGCGGCGCGCGCGCGGCGTTGCTCGGTCCATTCCTCCAGGTGCTTGAGCTTGATCGTCAGCAAGGCGGCCTGAAGCGCGTCGATGCGAAAATTGCCGCCGATCACGCGGTGGTAATACGTGTGCCCGCTGCCGTGGATGCGGATCTGCCGGGCGGTATCGATGAGTTGATCGTCGTTGGTGAGCAATGCGCCGGCGTCGCCCAGGGCCCCGAGGTTCTTGGTGGGGTAGAAGCTGAGGCAACCGCACGTCCCGAACGACCCGGCCATCCCGCCGCCGACTCCGTGCGCTTTCGAGCCGATGGCCTGGGCCGCGTCTTCGATCACGGCCAGGTCGTGGCGCTCGGCGAGTTCGAGCAACGGCTTCATTTCCGCCAGTTGCCCGTACAGGTGCACCGGCATCACCGCCTTTGTCCGCGGCGTGATGAGGCGATCAACCCGGGCCACATCGATGTTGAACGTCCGCGGCTCGATATCGCAGAAGACCGGGCGCGCCCCGAGACGGGCGACGCAACCCGCCGTGGCGAAGAACGTGAAGGTCGGCACGATCACCTCGTCACCCGCACCGATGCCGAGTGCCATCAAGGCCGCCAGCAGGGCGTCGGTGCCCGACGACACGCCCAGCGCGTGCTGCACTCCGCAGTAGCGCGCCAGGGCCTCTTCGAAGGCGCTAACCTTGGGGCCCAGCACGTAGTAGCCGGATTCGGCCACCGCGGTCAGCTCGGCCAGAGCTTCGTCACGGATGGCAGCGAAGCCCGCGGCCAGGTTCAGGGGCGGAACTGGCACAGGCTTGACGGTGGATTGGTCGTTTCGCGCGGCGCTTGCCATCTTGTCTCCTCGAGACGCCGGGCGAGCAGATCACCGGCGTAATCGCACGATTCTTTGTACCCGCAACCGGAGGCGGAGGAAAGGCGGGCCGCAACGTGGACCGAGCTGTTACGACTCTGCCATGGCCTCGTGCTCGTCCTCGTCCAGGTCAGGCAGCGCGAGCCCTTGCTGCGAGCGCAGAGCGTCGATCTTGTCCAGTTGACGCTCGAGCTTCCGGCTGCGGGTCGTGGACAGCGCCTCATAGTGCCGCATCGCCTGTTCGAGCCCTTTGCCCATACGGTCCATCAGCTCGGCGTACTTGCCCCACTCCCTTCTGAACGCGACCAGCAGGGCCAGGATTTCCTGCGAGGTCTGCTCAAACCGGAAGTTCTCGACCGCCTGCCGAATAACGGCCAGCACCGCATACAGCGTCAGTGGCGAGCAGAGCACGACTTTCTTCCGCAGCGCGTCGTCGAGCAGCGTCGGGTCGTGCTCATGGACGAAGCCGTACACCTGCTCGTTCGGTATGAAGACCAGGACGTAGTCCACCGTGCCGTTGGCCGGGTCGATGTAGGTCCGGGTGGTTACTTCGCGGATGCGCTCGCGCACGTCGCGGCAAAAGCTTACCCGATACTGCTCGCGCCCGGTCCCGTCCGCAGCTTCCAGGTACCTGAGGTAGTTCGCCAGCGGGAACTTGACATCCATGTTGACACAGCGGTTTTGGGGCAGCAGAAACGTGAAATCGGGCCGGCTGCCCGCCTCGGTCTGGGCCTGCTTCCGGTAATTCACGTCTTCGATAAAGCCGGCCAGACGCAGGACATCTTCGGCCATTCGTTCCCCCCACTGACCCCGGCTCTGTGGATTGGCCAGGGCTTCGCGCAGAGAGGCAGTTGTCCGCCGGAGATCGCTGGTAACCTGCGTCGTCGTCTCGAGCTGCTTGGCCAACGCGCCGTAGGACTGGCGGCGGTCCTTGTCCAAGGTTTGCAGAGCGGCGCCCAGTTCGCCCAGCTTGGTGGTCATCTGCGTGATAGTCAGATCGATCAGCTTCTTCTTACCCTCGAGCGCGGCTTCCCCCGCTCGGGAATGTGCGGCGAACTTCGTGTCCGCCAGCTTCAGAAAATCATCGCTGTTGGCCGAGAGCGCCTCGCGCGACAGGTCACCGAAGACGGCCTTGATCTGATCGACCAGCGTTTGTACGTCCGCGAGCTTCTGGGCCTGCGTCTGCTCGATCAACGCGCGGGCCACATCCTGCGCACTGCGGCGGCGCAGCGCGAGTACAAGCAGGACCAGCGCCGCACCCGTCAGCACGCCGAGGAGCAAGGTCAGGATGGTTGTCGTCATCCATTCACGCCGTGGGCCACCGTGGTGACTCGAGCCGGTGGCAGTGTACCGAAACCACCGCCGATCCGCAGCGGGGCCGCTTGCCGCGGCGGCCGGCATCCACATAATACGAGGGACTCCATTGCCCCGTCAGGAGTACGGCGCCGACTGACAGCCCGTACATACGTGGGCGGATGACCCGCGCCACACAATTGCGAAACAGCCTCCAGGGTTGCGCGAGGGAGCAGGTCGACGACACTAACGAGGGACCGCGATGCCTGATGCACTTCACAATACGGAAGAGGCCCCCGAGTTCCCGCGCCACTTCGTCGCGCAGGACGCCGACTTTGACGCGTGGGAAACGGCTGAGAAGTACTACCGGGAGTTGAGCGAGCGCGCTATCGCCTCCGCCGAGCAGTTCGAGCAGTGGCTGCTCGACTACAGCGAACTGGACGCCTGTTTCGACGAAGAGGGCACCCGGCGGTACGTCGCGATGACGCGCCAGACCGACGATGCCGAACGTGAGAGGCGCTATCTGCACTTCCTCGAGCACGTGCGGCCGCCGCGCGAGCCCTGGCAGCACAAGCTGCGGCAGAAGCTGATCGAGTCGGCCGAGCGCTTGGAACTGCCAACTCAGCGATACGAGGTCCTGACCCGCAGCGTCCGTAACGCGATCGAGTTGTACCGCGAAGAGAACATCCCCCTGCTGGTGGAAGATGGTAAGCTGCGTCAGCAATACCAGAAGATCACCGGCGGGATCACGTGCATGCACCAGGGCAAGGAGCTGACGCTCCAGCAGATGGGACGCTACCTGGAAGAGCCCGACCGGCAGGTGCGTGAGGGCGCCTGGCGTTTGATGGGTGACTGCTTCCTCGCGGAAGCCGATCCGTTGGACCAACTCTACGAACAGATGGTCAAGCTACGCCACCAGGTTGCGCTCAACGCTGGCTGTAGTGACTACCGTGAGTACGCCTTCAAGGGTTACGAACGCTTCGACTACACCCCCGAGGACTGCCTGGCCTTTCACGAAGCGATCGAGCAGGTCGTCACCCCCGCGGCCACGAAGCTGACGATCGAGCGCCAGTCCCGGCTAGGGCTGGACACACTTCGCCCCTGGGACCTGGCCGTGGACCCCGAGAACCGGGCACCGCTGCGCCCCTTCGAGACCGACGAGCAACTGGCCGATGGCTGCCACCGCATCTTCCACAAAGTCCACGCCGAACTGGGCCGTGTATTCGACACGCTCCGCGCACGCGGCGCGCTCGACTTGGGTAGCCGCAAGGGTAAGGCCCCCGGCGGCTATCAGGAAACATTTCCCGAGCGCCGCCTGCCGTTCATCTTCATGAACGCGGTGGGGACCGAAGGCGACGTGGGCACCTTGCTGCACGAAGGCGGACACGCCTTCCACACCTGGGCCTGCCGCCACGAACCGCTGCTCGCCTATCGGCACTACCCGATCGAGTTCGCCGAGGTCGCTTCGATGAGCATGGAGTGCCTGGCCCAGCCATACGTGCAGGAGTTCTTCGGCAAAGATGCCAGCCGGGCCCGGAAGCGGCATTTCCGCGACATCATCACCATCCTGCCGTGGATCGCCCGCGTCGACGCGTTTCAGCACTACGTCTACACGAACCTGGACCATGATGCGCAGCGCCGCAAGGACGAGTGGGTCAAGCTGCGGCAGCGTTTCGATGGGCACGTCGACTGGTCCGGGCTCGAGCGATACGATCGGCACTCGTGGCATCGTAAGCTGCACTTCTTCGAGGTACCGTTCTACTATATCGAGTACGGCATCGCCCAACTGGGGGCCCTGCAAGTGTGGTTGAACTCGCGCAAGGACTACGAGCAGGCCGTGGCGCTTTATCGGAACGGCCTGGCGCTCGGCGGGGCACGGCCGCTGCCCGAGCTGTTCGAGGCGGCGGGCTGCAAGTTCGATTTCACCGAGGCGACCTTACGCCCGCTGATCGACGCGGTGATGGAGGAGATCGAGCGGCTGTAGCCGCCCAGGCGCTCGCTCCCGCTCCTGACATCCAACTCACAGATCCCGGCGCGCCGCTGGCCACCCAGGCATGTCCGAAAACTCGTGCTTGGATTTGACGACACCTTCGCGTACCATGGAAGGTGGAGTTTAGGGATTCGAAGACGGTTCGGATGGGCATCGGGCGAGGATGCCCAGACGCGAACACGACAGGAGTGCGGCATTGGCCGGCACCGGGATGGTCCTCCTGTGTGGGGGTGCCGGATGTGTGCGCCAACCGCCGCGCTCTCCTAATGGAAAGGGTTACCCATGTCAGACAAGCAGCGTTCCTTGATACCAACTGGAAGCCACCGTTTCGTGGCGATCGCCATGCTGTTGTCGATGACGACGATTGCGGTGGCGGGCGACATCGACAACGGCCTGAAACGTATCCTCGACGGCCGCGCCGCCGATGAGACCGTTTCCGTGATCGTCTATTTGAGTGAGCAGGTCGACCTGCGAACAACAAAAGCCGGGCTGGACTCCCGCCAGGCGACGTTGCAGGAGCGGCACGAGCTCGTCGTCCGCTCGCTCCAGAGCATTGCCTCAGCGACGCAGGGCAACTTGGTCGCGCGACTGGAACAGCTCCAAAACGACGGGTATGTGCAGGCTTTTCAGCCATTCTGGATCGACAACTCGATCCGCGTCGACGCGACCAAAGAGACTATCGAGAAACTCGCCGCGCGCCTGGACGTGGGCACGATCTACTACAACTACGAGATCGAGTCGCTCAAGCCCGTCCCGCTGCCCACGACCGAGACCATCACCGGTTCGCGCGGGCCGGAAATCGGCGTCGAGGCCGTCCGGGCCCCCGAGGTGTGGAGCATGGGCTTCACCGGCGAGGGCATCCTCGTCGCCACGCTGGACACCGGTGTCGATGGCAACCACCCTGCTCTGGCCAGCCGCTGGCGGGGCGTGGCTGATCCACGCTACGCCGGCAACCCCGAGTGGGCTTGGTTCGATCCGGTGACCCACACCAACTTCCCACAGTCGTTCGGAGCCCACGGTACGCACACGATGGGTTCGGTGTGCGGCGGTGCGCCCGGTGACGAGATCGGTGTTGCCCCCGGGGCACAGTGGATCCACGCCGGTGTGATCGACCGCGTGAGCATCGAACAGACCATCGCCGACGCCAAGGCCGCCTTCCAGTGGCTTCTGGATCCCGATGAAGACCCATCGACCAACTGGGATGTGCCGGCGGTCTGCTCGAACTCGTGGCGGCTGGCGACCTACCACGGCTATCCGCCCTGCTGGGACGAGTTCTGGGGTTACCTCGATGCCTGCGAAGCGGCCGGCATTGTGATCTTGTTCTCGGCCGGCAACGAGGGTTCGGCCGCGCAGACCATCGGTCGCCCGCCGGATCGGGCCACCACCGAATATATGTGCTGTGCTATCGGGGCCATCGATGCCAATGATCCGAATTGGCCGATCGCCGGCTTCTCTTCCCGCGGGCCGAGCTATTGCACTCCGGGCGGCGAGATGGCGATCAAGCCCGAGCTTACGGCGCCGGGCGTCTCCGTCCGTTCTTCTGTGCCGGGTGGCGGCTACGAGTCCTCCGGCTGGAGCGGAACCTCCATGGCCTCGCCGCACGTCAACGGCGTCGTCGCGTTGGTGCGCCAGGCCTGCCCAGACCTCACGCCGCAGCAAGTACTGCAAATCCTCTATGACACCGCCCACGATCTCGGCCCGGCCGGTAACGACAACGACTACGGCTTCGGCATGGTCGATGCTTACGAGGCGGTGCAAATGGCCCTGAGCATGTGCGAGGGAATCTGGTTCAGCTTCCCGGGCGGCCTGCCCGCTCTGGTGGCGCCAGGTGACCCGACCACGGTCCAGGTCAAGATCCTCGTCAGCGGCCAGGATTATGTGGATGGTTCGGCGACGCTGTACTACTGCTACGATGGCAGCGGCAACTTCAACGCCGTACCGCTCACCCCGTTGGGCGATGATGTCTTCGAAGGCACCTTGCCGCCGGCGCTCTGCTCCAGCACGCCGGAGTTCTACTTCAGTGCCGAGGGCAGCGTCAGCGGCGTCATCTACAACCCGACCAACGCTCCCGCCGACACGTACACTGCCACGGTGGGCGAGTTTGCCACGATCACGGCCAACCCGTTCGATACCGACCCGGGCTGGACCACCGAGGGCAATTGGGCCTTCGGGCAGCCAACCGGTGGCGGTGGGGAGTACGGCGGACCGGACCCGACCAGCGGGCACACCGACAACTACGTCTACGGCTATAACCTGAGCGGCGACTACGACAACAACATGCCGGAACGGCACCTGACCAGCACCGCCTTCGACTGCACCGGCTTGCAGTTCGTGCACCTGAAGTTGTGGCGCTGGCTCGGCGTCGAGCAGCCGCTGTACGACCATGCCTACGTCCGTGTCAGCACCGACGGCATAACCTGGACAACCGTCTGGGAAAACGGCGGCGAGATCACCGATTCAACCTGGGTGCAGATGGACATCGATATCTCCGACGTCGCCGACAATCAGCCGACCGTGTATCTGCGCTGGACCATGGGGCCCACCGACGGCGGCTGGCGCTACTGCGGCTGGAACATCGACGATCTCGAGCTGGTCGCGTTCGTGTGCGAAGACGAGTACGCACTTGGTGACATGAACTGCGACGGCGTGATCAATGGGTTCGACATCAACGGGTTCGTGATGGTCATTGGTGGTTCCGAGCCCTTCGACGACTACTACACGATGTACCCCGACTGCAACCACTGGCTGGCCGACATCAACCAGGATGGCCGCCTGGACGGCTTTGACATCGATGACTTTGTGGTACTGCTCGGCGGGTAGCGGGTTCAGTAGCCGCTAACGGAATATCTCGTAGTTATCGTGGGCCAGCGCGTAATACCAAAAGCGCTGGCCCGCGGTCCATCGGCGCCATATTGGCGCGTCTTGAACCGAGCCGCGACCGTTAGGGACCGGTTGCGCCGCGTGTGCCACTGCGTTCAAGCAGTGCGACCGGGTAGGGTCGAATGACCGACGCGCTACCGTGGTGTCTCACAATCATGGCAGCGCGTTAAAACCGGAGCCGCGACCGTCAGGGAGCGCCTACTGGCAGTGCCTATCGGTTCTCGACGCAACCGCTCCCTGACGGTCGCGGCTCGGAAGGACGTCGTGATTGTGGGACACTACGCTACAATCGTCTGTTCCTGGGCCGTCGGCGGGCTTGGTCTTTGGCGTTGCCGGCCCGGGCGCGGGGGCACGGGGCCCCCATACCTGGGGGCTGAACAAGCTGATTTGGCGGAGAATGCAGAGCGCCCATGAGTCTGGTCAGAATCCAGAACGTCACCAAGCAGTTCGGCACGCAAGTTGTGCTCGAGGGTGTGTCGCTGGACTTGCACGCCGGCGAGGTGGTGGGGCTGGTCGGCGCCAATGGCAGCGGCAAGAGCACGCTGTTTCGCCTGATTACCGGCGAACTCGCGCCGGACCTGGGCACCGTTACTCGCTCCAAGGGCGTCGCGATCGGCTACCTGCCGCAGGAGCCGGGCGTCGATGGGCAGAAGACGTTGCACGACGAAGTGGTAGACGTTTTTGCGGGGCTGCTGGCGCTCGAGAGCAAACTGCATGAGCTGTCCGAGCAGATCGCGGCCAGGCACGCCGGCCCGGAGTTGGACGACCTACTGGCCCAGTATGATCGCGTAAACGCGCGTTTTGTGTCCGCCGGGGGCTACACGCACGAGCGACGGCTGAACGAAGTGCTGGGGGGGCTTGGGTTTCGGCCGGCGGATTATGAGCTTCCGATCTCGGCGTTGTCAGGCGGGCAGAAATGCCGCGCGGCGCTGGCCAAGCTGCTGCTGTCCGAAAGCAGCTTCCTGTTGCTCGACGAGCCGACTAACCACCTGGATATCGATGCCGTCCGCTGGCTGGAGAAGTTCCTGGCCGGGCACCATGGCGGGGCCGTGATCGTCTCGCACGATCGCTACTTCCTGGATCGCCTCGTCGACCGCATAGTCGAGCTCGAGCGGCGCCGGCTCTTCTCTTACCCCGGAACATACACCAATTACGTCCGCGCCAAGCACGTCCGCGAGCTGACTCAGCAGCGGCAATACGAGAAGGACCGGGCCTACATTGAGAAGCAGCGTACGTTCATCGCCAAGCACGGGTACGCGCAGCGCGCGAAGGAGGCCAAGGGCCGCCAGAAGCGCCTGGAGCGCCGCCTGGCCGCCGGCGAATTCGAGTTGGAGAAGCCTGCGACCCGGCGACAGGTGAAGATCGAGTTTGCCGCCGCTGAGCAGGGTGCGCACACCGTGCTGCGCGTCGAACAGCTCTGCAAGTGCTACGACGAGAAGACCCTATTTACCGATCTAAACCTCCAGGTTGACGCCGGCCAGCGCCTGGGCATGACCGGCCCCAACGGCACGGGAAAGTCCACGCTGCTCAAGATCGTGCTGTCACAAGTGCCGGCGACAGACGGAAAGGTCGAGTTCGATCCGCGCGGCACGGTGGGTTACTACGCCCAGGAAGCGGAGGAGCTGCGCTCCGAAGCGACCGTGCTGGAAGAGATTCTCGAGGCCGCGCCCGAGCTGGGACAACAGCGCGCCCGGTCATTCCTGGGCCGTTTCCTGTTCACCGGCGATGAGGTCTTCAAGACCATCGCGCAGCTCTCCGGCGGCGAGCAGTCGCGCGTGCGGCTGGCGCGGCTGATGCTCGCGCGGCCGGATGTGCTGATTCTCGATGAACCAACCAACCACCTGGATATTCCCGCGCGCGAGGCCTTGGAAGAAACGCTGACGGAGTTCCCCGGCACGATCATCGTCTCCAGCCACGATCGCTATTTCCTCGATCGCGTCGCGCAGCGCTTGCTCATCATCCGCCCCGAGCACCATGCCCTGTACAACGGCAACTACTCCTTCTACATCGAGCAGGTCGAGCAGCAGCAACTGGCCGCAAAGGAGGCTGCGACCAAGGCCGCGCGGCCATCGCACCACAAACGCACAATTGGCCAACGGACGGCCGCCGAGCCCGTTTCGCCGTTCGACCGGCTCTCGCTGTCGAAGCTCGAAGCGCTGATCATGGAACATGAGGAACGAATAGCGGCGGTGCACGCACGCTTTGCCGATCCGGTGGTTTATCAGGACGGCAACGCCGTGATCCGGCTGCGCAGGGAGTTGGCCATGCTCCGGGAAGAGCTGGCCGCCGCTGAGGACGCCTGGAATCGTCGCGCCGACGCCCTGTAGCGAGACTCCGCTGGTCGTGGTGGCTGGGAACGGCGCTTCGGTCACGGACGTTGGGGTGTTTCCTGTTTGCCCAATGCGGCTTCGAGCAGTGCGCGGGCCTGGGTGTGGTCCGGTGCCACACGCAGGGCGTTGCGATAGGCTGCCACGGCTTCGTCAGCGCGGCCGAGCTTCTCCAGCAGCGCGCCGACCGCGCAGTGCATGTTGGCGTCAGCGGGCTGAATTCGTACAACTTCGCGGAACTGCTCCAGAGCCTCCTCCAGCCGTCCCAGGCGCGCCAGCAACTGCCCGAGGTTCACGCGCGTGACGGCCGAGTTCGGATTGGACCGCAGCACCGTGCGGTACTCCTCGAGCGCTTCGTCCACCTGGCCGGTGGCAGCCAGCACGTTGCCGAGACTGGCGTGCGCATTCAGATGGTAGGGATTGATGCGCAACGCGGCACGGTAGTGCTCGATGGCCTCGTCGAACTGGCGTTGCCGAGCCAGGGCTACACCCAGGTTGACGTGGGCGTCGGGGTAGCGTGGCTCCAACTCCAGCGCCCGTCGGTAGTGCTCGCAGGCCTGCTCGGACTGTCCCTGCCGGTAGAGCGCCGTGCCCAGGTTGTTATGCGAAGGCGCGTGCCGGGGATCGACGGCCAGCGCGGCACGGTAGTGGCGGATGGCCTCATCCAACTGCCCCAGGTCGGCGCGGATGATGCCAAGGTTGCCGTGATGCTCGGCGTAATCCGGCTTGAGCCGCAGGGCTGCTTGAGCGTGCGCCAGGGCCTCGTCGAGATTGCCTTGACGACGCAGTTCCAGGCCGAGATTGCTGTACGCCATCCAGCAGGTCGGGTTCCGGGCAATCGTCGTGCGCCACAGCGTCTCCCGGTCTTTGTAGATGTGGCCCTGTTGCCAGGTCAGCACGGCGAGCGGCGCCAGGACAACCAACCCTGCGACCGGCCCGCACCATTGCGCCCGCGGTCCCAATCGGGCTAACAGCGTGCTGCCGACGCCGGCAAACAGCGCGATCAAGCCCAGGCTGGCCAGGTACTGAAAGTGATCCGCCACGAACGAGAACCGGAATGGGTAGACATCGAAGAAGCCCAGCGCGGGAACCAGCGTCCCGCCGAAGAACAGCAGCGCCGTCAGCGGCCCGCGTCCGGCGATCCGCCGCAAGCCCCACAGCACAGCCAGTGCGCACAGTGCCGCAAATGGAAACAAGTATTGCCACCACTGGCCGACGTCCAACTGCCAGCGCGGATAGATGAAGGTGAGCTGCCGAGGCCATCAGAGCTTGCCGGCGTAGAACCAGGCGGCTCGACCAGCGACCAGCAGGCGCTCTGCCAGCGCCAGGTGCCACAACTCACCCTGGGCACCGACGTGGTGCTTCTCCATCCAAACCGTCACCAGGCCCAACGCAATCCCCAGCGCGAAGAACGGCACCAGCGGCGCGATGTCACGCCCGCCGATACGCCCGCGTTTCCACCAGATCAGCAGCAGCAATGCGGCGGGCAGCGAAGCGGTGACGGTCTTGCTCAGCAACGCGCACAGAAACAGTGCGAGGGCCAGCGTGTAGCAGCCCCAGCAGCGACCCGGGCGCGCGGGGTTGCTGTCCAGGTTTGCGAACCGGCAATAAGCCAGCACGGCGAGCAGATAGAACAGGCCCGAAAGCACGTTCTTGCGCTCCGTAATCCAGGCTACCGATTCCACGTGCACCGGGTGCAGCGCGAAGAGTAGTGCTGCAAACCACGCGCCCGGCACTTGCAGCCGCCGCAATGCCGTTGCGACCAGCAGCGCGCTGAGCGCATGCAGGACGACGTTTACCGCGTGATAGCCGGGAGCCCAATCCTGCCAAAGCCGGTACTCCACCCAGTAGGTCGTGTGCACGAGCGGGTAGTACTGCGGTACGGCCCCCGGCTCGAGCCAGATCCGCCGCAATCCGTCGGTGGTTCGGAGAGTCTGGTTGTCGGAGACGTAGTAGTCGTCGTCCCAGATGAACCCGCCGCGCATGGCCGGCACGTACGCCGCCAGCGTGGCTGCTACGAGAACGACGCCCAGCAGGAGGTTGCGGTCAGCGTCTTTTGTATGACCAGGTGTTGGCACGCAGTGCTCCCGCTTGGTCTGACCGGCCCGCGGCCGTTGTGCAACGGGAGCCAGACTGCTCCGCGCGGCGCATGATACACGTTCAACGGCTCGCATGGTCGCGAATGGACCGCCGCGGCGGGCTTTTCCGCGCCGGGGTGGCAGTCGCGAGCCCGCAGCCCCTATAGTACGACTTATGAGGTCGACGAGAATGTGCATGAAACGACGGTTTGTTTGGGCGGCGACAACCAGTTTGACGTTGTTGGCGGCGTCTCTGCCGGTTGGCGGCTGTGCGAAGTCCGAGCAGTCAGGCAGCAAACCGACCACCACCCAGGGGGCTGCGGTAGTGACGGACCTGCTGGTCGAAGCGCCCGCGGAGTGGCCGGAGTTCCTGGACTGGGCCACGCGCGAGGTGGCGGCGGAGCCCGCTGCCGTGCCGTTGCCCGCCGACCCGTGCCTGCCGGAGGCCAAGTGGTCGGTAGTCCGTTTGGAGGAGCGGCTGCGCAGTGCGCGCATCCAGTGCGATTGGCAGGCCTCGCCGGTTGACGCGGCGGCCCTGGTCACGCTGGGACCGCTGCGCAGCGATCAACCAGCGCCCAACCTGCGTGTGAGGCAGTTGCGCGACGCGGCCGAGCCGGGTACTTGGCTGAGCATCAGCCAGTTCGCGGTTCCGATGGAGGAAATCGGCGTTGTCGAGATCGAGATCAGCCAGCCCACCGGGACCTATTTCGACCTGATCTGGGCCCGCGCCGGCAAGCTGCGTGTACCGATTCCTGGTAACGACCGGGCGTGGACGCTCAACATCGCCACCGATGGCTTCGCCGAGTGGAACGGCGTGCTGCGAAAGATCGGCCTGTTTGTGCCGGGGATCTCCGCCCAGCCGATCGAGATTCGCTCGATTCGGTTTCTGCGTCGGGCGGCGTCGTTCCCGGAGGCCGTTGGCGTGCGGCGTGTGAGCCTCGAGCGCGAAGCGCGTCACGCCCTCTACGCGCACTCGCCCGCGGAAGTGCGCTTTGACAACATCACGTTGCCCCCGCGGGCCAAGTTACAGATGGGCTTGGCGCAGATAAGTGACGCGCCTGGCGCGGAAGCGGGCCGGTCCGGTCCGCCGGCGCAAGCCGCCACGGATTTCGAGGTCCTGGTCGAACATGCCGGCGAACGTGTTTCGGTTCTGATGCAGCACGTGACGCGCGGCGACCAGTGGATCGAGGCGGACGCGGCGTTGAACGCCTGGGCCGGGCAGACGGTCTCACTGATCCTGAAGACGACCGGCAGCGGGGCGTCGGTCGCGTGCTGGGGCAACCCGGTGGTGTATGAGCCGATCGAGGACGCTCCGTGCGTGATCGTCTACCTGATCGATGCTCTGGGGGCCAAACATGTGAACCTGTACGGCTACGAGCGGCCGACCACGCCGCGCCTGACCAACCTGGCCGGCCAGGGAACATGGTTCTTCAACATGTTCGCCAACTCGCCGCGCACGATCGAGTCGATTCCCGACCTGATGCTCTCACTGCCGACCGAACGGCACCGCGTCTATCACGCCTCGGTTGCCGCGCCGCTCGAACTGGTGACGCTGCCGGAAGTGCTACGGGCGGCGGGTTTTGCGACCGTCTCGTACTGCACGAACGTCAACGCCGGGCCACGGCAGAACATGGATCAGGGCTTTGACCACTTCGTTGACCGGATCGCGTTCTGGTGGTCGGGTGAGGCAGATCGCACGGTGCCGATCGAGGACGTGATGAATTGGCTGACTGTGCACAGAGATCGGCCCACGTTTCTCTACATCCACACAGCCGAGCCGCACGCGCCGTACACACCCCCAGAAGGCTACGCCGGTCGCTACGGAACCGGCTACGAGGGGCGCATCGACGGCACTTACGATCAGCAGCGCGGCTTTCGGCAGGCCCGGACCAGCCAGGACATCGCGCACGTTGTGGCCTTGTACGACGAGGAGATAAACTACGCCGACATGCGCCTGGGCGCATTTCTCGATGCCTTGAGCGATGCGCGCTTGCGTGAGCGCGTGCACATGTTCGTGATCGCCGACCATGGCGAGGAATTCTCCGAGCATGGCTTCTGGGAGCACGAGCGCGATCTGTACAACGAGTTGATGCGGATTCCATTAGTGGCGGTCGGGCCGATGTTCCAGGCGCGTGGGCGGCAGGAAACGCCGGCGCAGTTGCTGGACATCATGCCGACCATCCTCGATATGTACGAACTGCCCGTCCCGTACGCCCTCGCCGGACACAGCCTGTTGCCGCTGCTGGTTGAGGACACGCGCGCGGATGATCCGGCGCGCGCTGGAGCAGGCGCGGTGCTGCAAACGCGGCCGATCATCGCGTCCAACTTCACGTATAGTCGCACGGGCGTGATCGAGTTTGCCATCATCGAGGGCGGACGTTGGAAGCTACTACATCGCCACGTGCCCGCCGCCGAGCCGTCGCAGCCCCCCACGGCGCGATTTGAGCTCTACGACGTCCAGCAGGACTACCATGAGAAGAACAACCTCATCGACACGCACCAGGATGTGGCCAGGCGCCTGGTAGCGCAGTTGCTGAAATGGCGGCGTAGCCAGGCCCGGTTTCTGCCCGGTCGCGCGGCGGGGCAACTCCTGCTCGACGGCGAGCAACTGCGGGAGCTGCGTGCTCTGGGCTACATCGAGTAGCTGACGCGGCCATCTGTTCCTGTTGGAGCGCCTCCTATGAGCACGCGGCGCCAGCCAGCATACTGTACTGTCTCGTCAATACAGCGTCGTATTCAATTCCGAGCCGCGGCCGTAAGGGAGCGGTTGCGTCGAGAGCCACTCGGCACCACACGCAACCGCTCCCTTACGGTCGCGGCGCGGGAAGATGCCGTGATTGTGAGGTATTACCCTACTGATCGTCGGCCGGCTGAGTCTGGGGCGGACGGGGGAGCATCCTTACGCCCGGCAGCAGCCGCAGCCGCACCTGATCGACGAGGCTTTGTGGGTCGTCGCGCACCTGTTGCGGCGACAAACGCCCGCTCTGAAGGTCTGTCAGCACCTGGCGCAGGCCGCGCGCCATGTGCTCGAAGGCCTGCGGCAGGGCCGGGTCATAACCCGGTCCGGCGTCGTAGCGCCAGACCCCGTCGAGGCATTGCAGCCGGGCGTGCTTGGCGGGCAGGCGTTCATCCACGACGAACGCGACACGGGCCTGGTCGCCGTCGATCGTCTCGTCGAGGAGTTCCACGGGGCCGCTGAAGATGTCGAGGTTTTCACCGAGATACGACTGGTCGATGCTCTGGGACAACCCTAGCGCGACGTGGTCGCGGATGTAGTCGCAGAGTTGGCGATTGGCGGTCAGGAACCCATCGACTGCGAGCAGAGTGGCGATCACGTCCGGTGCATGTGTCGGACAGATGAGCGCCTCCATCGTGTGCGAGTCGCCGGCTTGGCGGGCGGCGATCAGACGAACCAGAGTCTCGCGCGGCGACAGCGCGCCGCCACCGGCGACGGCCGCCGACGAAGTGCCGGTGGGCGCCCGCGCGCAGCCACCGAGCATCAACGCCAGCGCCATGATGCTGATCGGGTAGCGCAACATGAGTCGCTCACTTGTTCGCGGCGTCCAGCTTCAGCGCGGCCGCGGGGTTCAGCCGGCACAAGCAGGCAAAGACGTTGGCCAGGCGCCCCAGATCCTCCGGCGTGGGTTTCGGCTTGGACTTGCGCAGAGCCTCGTAGAGCTGCCGATAAGTCTCGGCGGCCAGATCCGGCTCCCAATCCTGGAGCTGGTACCGCTCGGCGAGTCCTTCGAGTCCTTCGAGCAGAGAGACGGCCAAAGACACCTTGTTCATGTCCAGACAGAAGCCGGCCAAGGCGAGCTGGGCCCGGAACTGCTGCCGCCGACTGGCCGAGCCGTCTATCTCGGCCGAGAGCCGCGCGATGGCCTCGGGTGCCTTGGCTGCGCTGAGCAACTTGCGCGCCTCGCCGACAGCGGTCGCCAGCGCATCGCCCGAACCACCACCACCGCCACCACCGCCGCCGAATTCCCCCTGGATGTCCTCGAGCCAGGCCTTGGTGGCGCCGTCGGCGAACGATGAGCCATCCTTGAACGACAGATCGAACAGGCCGGGCAAGCGGCGCGCGACGGCTATCGTATCGAAGACAACGGCGGCATGGGCGGCCGCGTATGCGCCACCGAGCCCCTTCAGCGCCATGGCGACGTAGCGTTGCACGTCGAGCCACAAAGGTGTGACGGCGAATTGGCCTTCGGCCTCGGTCAGCAGGTTCGGCCAGTCTCCGCCGGTGGCCGCGTTTTCGAAGAACTGCCGGCGGGGCGGCGGAGGCGGGGGCAACAAACGGTCTTTCGGGAGGTCGCTCAAGGCGCCGAAATGCACCGCGCGCATCAGGCGATACCCGCGGGCGTCCTTGCTGTCTTGGGTGAGGAGGTACTTGGCGACCTTGACCACAGCTTGGGACGCCTGCGTCGCGCTGGTGAACGAATCGGGCACCGCTGGGCCAGCCGCGGCGCCGCTGGTGGCGGCTGGGGCTGCGGCTGGGGCTGCGGCG
>JAHJAR010000285.1 GCA_018814045.1 Planctomycetota bacterium
AGTACGACTTCGTGCGCCCCGGCCAGGACCCGACCTGGCTGGATGAGCAGTTCCACCCACCGGCGAATGACCAATTCTATTTCAACAGCTACGTCCCCGGTGAGTTCCGCATCCCGTGCATCGCTGAGCTGGCGGCTCATCCAACCGAGCAGGACCGCCTGTACCTGGTCTTCTGCGATCGGTACGCCGACGAAATCGGGCAACCCGGGAGCGAGGACGGCGATATGGATATCTACGTCATGCGCTCGACCGACGGCGGCCAGACCTGGTCGCCGCGCGTGCGCGTCAACCAGGACCGGCTCTACGATCCGGGCGACCCCGATTGGGACGACCACGTCCTCTACGACCAGTTCATGCCGCAGATCGCAGTCGATGCGTCCGATCGCGTACATGTGATCTGGTACGACACGCGGCTTGACCATTTGGCCGCGAACGATACCGCCGATTTTCGTATCGAGATGTACTACGCCTGGGCCTTCGACGACGGTGAGGACCCGCTCGATTTCACCGAGGATTCGCTCGACGTCGCAATCAAGACCGAGAACCTGAGCGATGAAGACTTCATCGGCGATTACAACTCCTTGCTGACGACCGGCAACAGAGTTCTGCCGCTCTACATGGGCACGCAGCATTTGCAGAGTATCCCGGGCGGCGGGCAGCGCGGTCCGACGCAGCGCGACGAGGCCATCTTCGTCAACCGGATCTTCTGGTAAACCACCAACGGAGCCCGATGATGAAACTCGGCGTATATCTGTGCCCGGCTGTCGCCCTGACGTTGGCCGTCGGCGCGCTGGCCGACGAGCCGTTCTTCGAACCGCTGGGCTACCTGCCCGGGGGTTTGCCGTTCACCCAGGCTTACCGGGTTTCTGACGACGGGAGCACCGCGGTCGGCATGGCGAACTCGGCCTGGTCCGGGATCTGGGAGCAGGAGGCTTTCCGCTGGACGCGCGACGGCGGCATCGTCGGCCTGGGCGGCTTGGGAAGCGTCTTCCACCGCAGCGAGGCGTACGGCGTATCTGGCGACGGCTCGGTCGTGGTCGGCACCAGCAACAACGTCGAGAGACACCTGGAGGCCTTCCGTTGGGAAGATGGCGTCATGGTCGGGCTGGGCGACCTGCCGGGAGGCTCGCATTCGAGCATCGCGTACGACGTCTCCGCGGACGGCTCGGTCATCGTCGGGAGGGGGCGTAGCGCGAGCGGCAATCACGCCTTCCGCTGGACGCAGGATGGCGGGATGGTCGACATAGGCGTTCTACCCGGGCACGGCGCTAGCCGCGCGGAGGCCGTCTCGGAGGCCGGTGACGTCGTCGTCGGTATTAGCAGCGCTGGTGGCGGCACCGCCGAAGCCTTCCGCTGGGAAGACGGCGTGATGGTCGGGCTGGGCGACCTGCCCGGCGGGGACTTCTACAGCATCGCCTATGACGTCTCCGCCGACGGCTCCGTGATCGTCGGCCGCGGCGACCCGGATTACAACAGCGGCGGCGCATTTCGCTGGACGGAAGCAACCGGCATGGTCAACCTCGGTTACATCCCCGGCCGCACAGTCTGGAGCGGTGCCAGCGCGGTCTCGGCGGATGGCTCGCTCGTCGCCGGCTGGACGCAAGATATCACCGGCCCGGCGATGGCTTTCATCTGGGACGAGCAGCACGGGATGCGTGTCTTCCAGGAGGTGCTCGAACTGGAATATGGCCTCGACCTCGGCGGCTGGAACCTCGAGGGCATCAGCAGCATGTCCGCCGACGGGCGAACGTTCGTCGGAAACACGGGCTCAGCCGCCTGGATCGTGCACATCCCCGAGCCGGCGACGATCTGGCTGTTGGCACTCGGCAGCCTGTGCGTCACGCATCGCATGCGCCGCTGACAGCAATCGACTACCTGACGCAAGACGTGGACGGGCTGTGGTAACGCGCCCGATGAGGTGCCCCGCCAGACTCTGGCGGGCGGGGACGCCCGCCCCACCCAGCAAATGGGGCAGGCCTCCGTGCCTGCCATCCGCAAAGACCCAGCCGTACACCCGCTCGATGCACCGTGGCGCGGCGAGCGTTGCTTTTCGACCGGCATCCGCTACTTTGACGGTCTTATATCAAAAAGACCGCAAGGAAACAGCGCATGGCAACGACGCATAGCGAAGTCCAGCAGGTCGGTGAGCTCGTCCGGCAGCACTACGAACACTTCGAACGCCTGCTGACCGAGATCCGACGAGTCATCGTCGGGCAGGAAGATCTCTTGCGCAAGATGGTCGTGGGTCTGCTCGGCAACGGGCACATCCTGTTGGAGGGCGTACCCGGGCTGGCCAAGACGCTGGCCGTCTCCAGCCTGGCCCGCGGCATCCGCACGCGTTTTCAGCGCCTCCAGTTCACGCCCGACCTGCTCCCCGCCGACATCCTCGGGACCATGGTCTTTCAGCCGCAGGATGGCAGCTTCGCCGTCAAGAAGGGCCCGATCTTCGCCAACCTGGTACTGGCGGACGAAGTCAATCGCGCCCCCGCCAAGGTCCAGAGCGCCCTGCTCGAAGCCATGCAGGAGCGGCAGGTCACACTCGGCGACCAGACCTACCCGCTTGACGAGCCCTTCCTGGTTCTGGCGACGCAGAATCCGATCGAGCAAGAGGGTACCTACCCGCTCCCCGAGGCCCAGGTCGACCGCTTCATGCTGAAGCTCATCGTGGACTATCCCTCCCGCCAGGAGGAACGGCAGATCCTGGACCGCATGGCCACACACCGCGGCGTACCGGAGGTGCAGCCGGTCATGGAGCCCCGGCAGGTGCTCGAGGCCCGCGCCGTACTCGACGAGATCTACGTCGACGACAAGATCAAGGACTACATCGTCTCGCTCGTGCACGCCACCCGGCACCCCAGCGAGTTCAATCTCGACATCGGCGACTGGATCGAGTACGGGGCCTCCCCGCGCGCTACGATTTACCTAACGCTCGGGGCGCGGGCGATGGCCTTTCTCGCCGGCCGCGGCTATGCTACCCCGCAGGACGTCAAAGACATCGCACCCGACATCCTCCGCCACCGCGTCATCGTCAGCTACGAGGCCGAGGCGGAGGAAAAGACCAGCGACGATATCGTCCGCCACGTGCTCGACCACGTCGAAGTACCCTAGTGTCGTTGGTCATACGGGGCGCATTGGCTCGGAATCGAGCCGCGGGCCTGAAGCCCGCGCGGCGCCCCGCAGACCGAAGCGGCCGGCCGACACCGGCCGCACTGCCAACCCAAACGTGGAGAAACAGCATGAAATACGGCGCCCGCAATCAACTCGTCGGCGAAATCACCGAGATCAAGAAAGGCCAGGTCATGTGTCAGGTCAAGCTGAAGGTCCCCGCCCAGTCCGGCATGTCGGCGGTCATGACCCTGGAATCGCTCGCTGAACTCGGCATACAGCCCGGCGACAAGGTCCAGGTCCTGGTCAAGGCCGTCAACGTGCTGCTCGCACGGGAGTAGCCGGGCACGGGGCTGCGTCTCTTGCTCTACTCTGCGACCTGGAGCGCCGCCCGCATTGATGTGGCATCCGGGCTCAGCCCCGAACGTGGAAGGCCACGTGGCTTCCCTCGGCCAAGACAGCGCTCGACCACGACATCCGAATGTGAATTGCCCTAATCCTCCGATTCGGCCGGGTGCTCGCGGAACTCGCGAACCGGCGAGGCCACGCGCTTGTACTTGTCCACCACGTAGATCGTGCCGTCCGGCGTTACGGCTGCCTCATAGCGGGTCGCCTGGTTGATCTCCCGGGACGAGACCGCGATGCACCCGCACAGGTGAAAGGCCAGCAGCACCGCCACGGCGAGGATGAGGATGTGTTTCATGTTCGCTCCTCTGGCGGGAATCGACCGTCCCCGACGTTTGTTGACGTGGACAAACGCCAGCCGGTCACGTTAGGTGTGAAAGCAAATCGGGACGATTCGTCGGCGTGACGCGCGCGGCGCTCAGCCCCCGCGGATGCGCGGCTGATCGACCGGGCGGCGCTGCTCCGCCGGCGGCGGCCGCTGTGGCTGACGCGGCTTGGGCCGCAGGCGCAGTGCGTCGACATCCTCGGCCGCCATGCCGTCGGCCTGTTCGGAATTCAACGGATCGCCGCTGGCAGCCCCGGTCACAGGACGCGTAGTCACCGCGCGCTGCGCCGCGTCGCCAGAGCGGCAACCGGGCAGCGCCAGCCCAATAACGGGCAGCAGGATCGCCAACAGTGGTTTGAAACGGGCCATGGCGTCGATGATTCTACCACATGCAGAGCGCGGCAACCGCACTTCAGCCATCCAGCCAGCGCACCATGAATATAAACAGCGCCAGAGCCATCAGGCCCGCGGCCGCCAGCCGGGCCCAGGCGCGCGAGGAACCGGCACCCGACGAACGCCGCGCCCGCCCCATGGGTGTGATCTGGTCCTCGCCAAACTGCACCTGCGCGATGAGCAGTTGCGTCTGGAAATCAGAGAAGCCCAGCCGCCTGGCCACGTCGAGGATTTCCTGGCGGCGTGAATAGCGTAGCAGACCCCCTTCCAACGAGGCGGAGATCAGACGGCGCATGTTCACTACATCGTCGTCGCGATCGCGCCGCAGCAGGTACTCCTGCTGTGCCTGCGGGTCGCGAAGCGTGTTGTAGGCCACGTGCAGCCGGTTGAGCTGCTGGCGCGATTCGCTGTAGCGGGCAGGATCGTCCATCACCCGCAGCCAACGCTCGCGCTGCACGCGATAGCGTCTGGCAATCTCGCGCGAATCGTAGCGACCCGGCGTCAGTCCGAGAATCGCAAAGCAGTCCTCAGCAGCCATCTTTCACCCTCGACATCTAAACGATAGCGCGGAGAAGCACAAAGGCAAACGCGGAGAGCTGTGGCCGAGTTATCGGAAGTGCGCGGGCGACACCGGGAGCGGAATCAACCCGCCGGCCGATTCAGCCGAGATCATCAGGCGCCGCGCACCGACGCGACCATCGTCAAGACGTTTTCGTCGCTGATCGCGTCAGGGTCGTAAGTGCAACCGGGCGTGATCAACAACGGATAGCCCGCAGCCGCCGCAATCGCGTCGCACACCTCGGCCACGACTTCGACCGGCTTGCCGTAGGGCAGAGTCTTGAGGTTGCTGACGCCGCCGGCCAGTGCCGGCCGCGTACCGTGCACGTCGGGCACGGCGTCCATCACCAGGCGGCGGGCCGTGGCGATGTCTGGCCCGCTCTCGCGATCCGCCCAGTGGACGACGTGGATATTCGGATCTGGCAGGTGGCGGTCAAACCGCACCGGACGTCCGCAGAGATGCAGCACATTGAACCAGCCCGCGGACGCTCCGGCGAAGATCGCCCGATCGCTGTCGAGCACCAGCTCATCGTACGGGCTGCCGCTTTCGCCAGCCGAGGTCGCGAGCGCCTCGCGATGGGCGGGCGTGTCGATCCAGTCGTCGCGCGTCGCGAGGTAGATTCCGTCGGCGCCGGCCTCGATGCACAAGCGGGCGAACTTGATCGCCGTCTGCTCGATCGTCTGTAGAGCGGCTTCGACCGCCGCCCGATCCGCGCGCAGCCACTGCGTCAACAGCGCATTCCGCGGATCGCTCAGCACTTCCATCACCGGCGGTTGGTGGCGCTGCTTAGGGGCGGCCGTCAGGTTTCGCAGCACCATCCAGGTGTGGAAGATCGTTGTGGTCAACGGAACCTCCCCCCCAACGCGCTGCGCCAAGCGCCTGACGAGATCGAGCTGCCCGTCGAGCGGCGGTGCGTCGCCCGGCAACTCACGCAGCTTCTTCAGATCGCCGACCGACTGGATTACCCCCGCCGCCCCCAGCGCATCGCGCGGATAGTCCACCTCGTTCATCACCTTGAGGAAGTCGAGGTCGTACTTCTCGAGATGGCGCAGATGGGCCTCGGCCGCTGGAGCCGCGGGGTGAAACTCGGGCGGAAAGTGGTACCAGCAACTGGCCGGCGGACGCGCCCGCGTGCCACCCGCCAACACTCGGCGCAAGTGTTCCGTCTTGCTCATGCCATAAGTGTGACCAGCGACGCGCGGCCCCGCAAGCGCTCCGCGCTACGCTCCGTCCGGGAGCGGCGCTACCCCTCCAGCAGGTCTACGAACGGATCGATGTCGAAACCGTTCACCAACCCGTCGCCGTTTATGTCGGCGTGACTGACATCGCAGCCCGGGTACAGCTCCTCGTAGTCCGCGACATCCGTCATCGCCACTACGAAGGGATCGATGTCGAAGCCGTCCAGGCGGCCGTCGCAGTTCATGTCACCCAGAAGCGGGGCCGGAACCCAGGTCGCGATCGACTCAGGCCGCGTGCCCAGCGTGTCGTAGATGTCGTCCACCGCCACGAACGAGCCATCTATTCCGATGTCGAACGAGTACAGCCCGGTGATGTCATCGAGCGCCGTCGACTCGTCGGTCACCAGCAGCAACCCGGCCAGCGTCGCCAGGTCACCACACGTGCCCTGCATCCCCACGTCGAAAAAGAAACCCGTGGGCGTCAGGCCGCCGTCCGGCCCGATCGCGAAAGTGCGGACCGTTGCGTCGGTCCCGTGCCCAACGAACAGCCAGGCCCCGTCCGTCGAAACCGCGGTGTACGCGGGCGACTGTCCCGCCGATTGATAGGGGCTGCCCGGCAGAACGGTCAGCGTGCCGACCGTCTTGTCGATCGCGTACCCGAGAATGCGGTGTCCGTCACCGCTGATCCCGCCGCCGGCGTACAGCTTCGAGCCGTCGGGTGTGATGACCAGGTCGAGGGCATATATGCCGCCGGTACCGACGGCGCCCGCGTAATCGAGCGTTCCATCGGGCTGGACCGCGAACCAGCGAATCGTGTAGCCGCTCGAATCCTGGGCGTACAGATACGCCCCGTTCTTGCCCAGCGCGAGCGAGGTGTTGAACACGCCGGTGGTCTCCTGGTCGATGTGCGTCAAAGTGCCGAGTTGGGCATCGTAGGCATACACGTGCACACTCGATCCGCCGTACGCACTCTCCGTGACCGCCAGGGCATCGTCGTTCAGCCAGACCAGGCTGAGCGGCGCGTCGCCGATCATCGTCGAGGCCGCCGCGGCCAACGAGGCGTCGGCGTTGACGGCGAAGACGGACAGGATCTCGGTCAAGGCACTGGTCGCATGAGCCACGGCCAGGTGCTCACCGGACGGAGCCACGGCGATGGGTGTCGGCCAATCGCTGGTCACGTAGGCGCCTACCCGGTTCAGCGTCCCGTCGGCGTTGACCGTGAAAGACGTAATCGCGTCCGATACGTTGTTGACCACGAAAACGGCGCGCTGCGTCGCCTGCCCCGCCGCCTGAACCGGCACTCCCGCGACAACAATGCCCACGACCACAGCCCCCAGCAACCAACGAACCTGCCGCGTGGCAGACCGTTTACCGCCGTTCTGAAGTGCGCGCATGACTGCTTCTCCCTTTGCACAAGCACCCCCGCACGACCCTCCCCCGCTAACCGGGCCAAGAAACGCACAACCGAGGTGACGCCCATGGCTTCCCCGGCTCACGTCTCCATTCTAGCACAACGATCTGACTTCGCCTACGGACACGTGCCGCGCGCGGCTACGCGCCGCCGGCCACTCGCAGCCCCCCACGCGCGAACCGGACGCCCGCGTGCGGTCGCATGAACGACCGAAAAGAACACCGCGCGGAGCGTTGTTCCGGCAGCGACCACGCATCCAAGCCGCGCCGGCAGCGTAACTTGACCACGTGGCTGCAACGCCGATATTCTTTATGTTCTGTGTTTCCCGACGACGCGGCTGCTGTGAAGGAGCGATTGGTGACAAGATACCGGGGTTTGACCGTGCTGGCGGCGCTGGGGGCAGTGCTTTGCGCCGGCTGCAAGCGTGACACGGAGCCCGCGGGCGACCAGTTGCTCATTCGGGCCGACGAGTCCTGGCCCAACATCGTGCTGATCTCGGTGGACACGCTCCGGCCCGACCACGTGGGCTGCTACGGCTACGAGCGGGCAACCAGCCCCAACATCGACCGTCTGGCCCGCGAGGGCGTGCTCTTCGAGAATGCCATCAGCAGCACTTCGTGGACGCTGCCCGCGCACGCCGCCCTGTTCACCGGGCTCGCCGACACGGTTCACGGCTGCACGGACACGGACCAGCGGCTGGCTGAGAGCCGGCACACACTGGCTGAGCGTTTCCGCGAGGTGGGGTACGCCACGGTGGGGTTCTTTGCCGGCCCGTATCTACACCCAACCTTCGGGCTCGGTCAGGGCTTCCAGGAATACGTGGACTGCACGTCGTACCCCCAACTGACCGAGCAGACGATCAGCGCCAACGCGTGGGGCAAGCAGCCTGAAGTGAACGTGATGCGTGCCTCACACCGCGACATAACCAACCCAAAGGTCTACGAAGGCGTCAAACGCTGGCTGGACGGCAATCAGCAGCGACCGTTCTGCATGTTCATCCACTTGTGGGACGTGCATTTCGATTTCGTCCCGCCGCCGCCCTATGACGAGATGTTTGACCCCGACTACAGCGGGACCGTGACGGGCGACAACTTCTTCTTCGACCGGTCGATCTGCGCCACGATGCCACCGCGGGACCTCGCGCACCTGATCGCCCTGTACGACGGCGAAATCGCCTGGACCGACATGCACATCGGCAAGATCCTGGACGACCTCGACACCCTGGGGCTCACCCAGTCGACGATCGTGGCCCTGGTCTCCGACCATGGCACCGAGTTCTTCGAGCACGGCAGCAAAGCGCACCGCACGACGTTGTATGACGAAGTGATCCGCATTCCGATGATCATCCGCTACCCCGGCCGCATTCCGCCCGGACAGCGCTTCAAGGCCCAGGTGCGGATCACCGACGTGTTGCCCACACTCCTGGAACTGGTCGGCATGCCGGCTCCCCAGGCCGTCATGGGGCAGAGCCTGGTACCGCTGTTCGCCGGCGGCCGGCTGCGGCAGGACAATCTGGCGGTCAGCGAGCTGTTCTCGGTCGGCCGGCAATTGCGCTCGTTCCGCCGCGCTCAGCGCAAGATGATCCTCGATGAGGAGCACCGCCAGGCGATGGTCTTTGATCTGGGCGCCGATCCAGGCGAGAAAGAGCCGTTGCCGCAGGCGTCGCCCATGGCGCAGGCCATGCAGAAGGATGTCACCTGGGCCCGACAACGTGTGTTGGCGTTCAAGGAGAGACTGTCGCTCGACAAATCCGCTTCCGACATTCCCCCGGACGTGTTGCGAAAGCTACAGGCGATGGGCTACATAGGTGAAGCGCCTTTGGGCACCGAGCCGGCGACCGCTGCGTCACGGCCGGCCACGCGCCAGGCTCCGTAAGCCGTGGCGCGTGCAGGTCACGGGCTTCGTTGCGTTGTTCCGGGCGCCCGCCCCGCTACGGTTCGATCGGCGCTGCGGCGCGGTCGGCTGGCTGCGGCGCCTCGGCTGCGGACCGATCCGCGAGTTGCGACGCGGCCCGCTCGTAGCGCTGACGGAAGTCCGCCGGCGCCATCTTGGCTTCCGCAGCCAGCTTGGCGAGCATCGTCGGATCTTCGAGATCGCTGCGTTCAAGCCGAATCTGGTAGGCCCGGGCCACGCGATAGACATCGGAGCGCACATCGACCAGGCGTACCCTGGTGCGATTCGTCTCCGGGTCGATCATGTCCTGGAAGTCCATGGGCACGAGATTCCCATTGACGAACGTGACCATCTTGCCGGCCGGCTCGTCAGCGCTACCGTGCAGCAGAAGTTGGATACTGCCATAGCCCAGACTGCGGCAATAGGCCATGTCCGCCGGCGCGGGGTCGGCCGAGCGCAGCTCGTAGCCCATCTCGAGACTGACCAGTGAGATCGCCTCGCCGCGGGCTTGAAACCGCTCCTGCAACTCACTTTTGACCATCTTTACCAGCAGCACCTCGGCCAGACGCGGATGACCGGCGGCGTCTACAGGGACCTCACGTCCCAACAGGCGCTCCAACTCGCGGCGGTCGCCCAGGCGGTATGCCAGCCCTTCCGCTATTATTGCCACACCATCGGGGCGCCCCATGACCCGGCGCTTCAGCATGGCCGCTTCGACCACGTCCACAATGTGGTGGACCTTGGTCTGTTCCGCGAACTCCTCGGGGATGAGCGTCAGCGTCGCTCCCGCAGCCAGCCCGATCGACATGGCCAGCCAGCCGGCACTGCGCCCCATCGCGGCAATCAGGTACCAGCGCCCGGTGGTCTGCGAATCGCGCATGAGATTCTTGACCTGCAGCGTGCCGTAGTAACGGGCCGTTGAGAACCCGAAAGTGGCCACGTCGTGCGGCAACGGCAGGTCGTTGTCGATCGTCTTCGGGACGTGCACAACCCGGATGGCTCTGGCGGCCTCCTCACAGATGAAGCGCGCGCTCAAGGCCGTATCATCCCCACCGATCGTCAACAGATAGCTGATATTCAGGCCGCGCAGGGCCGACATGACCCGCTGCATCTTGACCGGATCGGGGCGGACCACGGTGCTGGTGGTGAGACTCTCTTCGTCGAGCAGGCTGGTCCGCGCGGTGCGCAGAATAGAGCCGCCATCGAAGTGGATGCGCGCCACCATGGGGATGTCCAGCCGCACTACGTCGCGCCAGGCGTCGAACGTGTCCGAGCACAGCCGCCGAAACCCGTCGTAAAACCCCACGACCTCGATGCCGCGGTTGATGGCTTCGATCGTCGCCGCGCCAATGACGCCGTTGATGCCTGGTGCCGGACCACCACCTACGATGATTCCCAGTCGTTTCGCCATGTCCTCTCTTCCAAGACCTTCGGTACAGCTCTCAGGCGTTCGCCCCGGCATTGTATCCGGTCTTATCGGTGAGGGCGCCCGGCCGCCTGATTCAACCGGGCGAGACCTCGGTGCCCCGCGACAACCTGGACGCGCGGACGCCCCGCAATTCCCGGACCGGGCCGGCCAGGAATGCTGCCCCTGCCCCCCGGCCGGCGCGCCGGGCAGGGCCATCGCATTCTCAGGTTTATGGGGTTGGGCTCGTGGATCAGCAGGCTGAGGAGGTAGTCCTGATTCCAGCCGGCCAGCAGGCGGCGGGCTCGGATGCTGCGTGCTTGGGGCGGTCCGGTCTTGAGCAGGTTCAAG
>JAHJAR010000286.1 GCA_018814045.1 Planctomycetota bacterium
CTACCTCGCCGAGTTCACCTACCGAGCCAACCGCCGCTGGCTCGAAGCCAACCTCTTCGACCGCCTGGTCGTCGCGGCACTCGACCGCAAGGCCGTCACATACAAGGAGTTAACAACCGGAGTGACGTAGAGAATCAGGAACGCGATTATCAGACCTCACGACAAGCCAGCCGGCCGCCCCCGCGGACACACCTGGCGCGCCACTTGCGAAGGGATCTAGCATGCCCAGATACGCCATTTTGTCCTTCTCCAATGTATGCAGGGTGCGCCGCCGGCGCACCCCGCGTCTTGCGCCGGCTGATAGAATGGCCCGAATTGAGAGGAGTGTTACCGATGAAAGCCATGGTGCTCGAGGAAAAGGCGGCGATCGAGACCGCGCCGCTGCAATTGCGCGAGCTTCCCGATCCCCAGCCGGCTGCGGGTGAAGTCCGGCTCAGGGTTCGTTGTTGCGCCATCTGCCGAACCGACCTGCACGTGATCGAAGGTGACCTGACGCGCGCGAAGCTGCCCATCATTCCCGGGCACCAGGTGGTGGGCGATGTTGATGCGCTCGGGGCCGGTTGTACGCGGCTCGCGGTTGGTCAACGCGTAGGGGTGGCGTGGTTGCGGCGTACGTGCGGCTGCTGTGCGTACTGCCGGGCCGGGCGCGAGAACTTGTGCGAGGAGGCCCGTTTCACGGGCTACCACGCGGACGGTGGTTACGCCGAGTACGCGGTTGTGCCGGAGAGTTTCGCCTACGCGTTGCCGGAGACGTTTGCTGATGTCGAGGCGGCACCGCTGTTGTGTGCGGGCATTATTGGGTACGCCGCCTTGCGGCGCAGCAACCTGCCCGCTGGAGGCAAGTTGGCCCTGTACGGGTTTGGATCCTCGGCGCACGTTGTCATCCAGATCGCACAGCATCGCGGATGCGAGACGTATGTGGTGACGCGCGGAGCCGGACATCGCGAACTGGCCCGGCGGATGGGCGCGGCGTGGGTGGGTGAACGGGCGGAGGACTTGCCGGAGAAGGTTGACAGCGCGATCATCTTCGCCCCGGCGGGCACACTTGTCCCGCCGGCGCTGGCCGCGCTGAAGAAGGGTGGTACGCTCGCGCTGGCGGGTATCTACATGACTCCGATTCCGGAGATGGACTACGAGCGCTATGTCTTCTACGAGCGCGATATTCACTCGGTGACCTGTAACACGCGTGCCGACGGCCGCGACCTGCTGGCAGCGGGGGCGGCCATCCCGATTCGCCCGCACACGACCACATATGACCTCGCTGACGCCAACCGCGCGCTACAGGATTTGAAAGCCGACCGCATCAATGGGACCGGGGTCCTGGTGATGGGCTGAGTGCCCGGATCCCGGCGAGTTTCTGAGCTTGTTTTTTCTGCCACATTCGGCCTGATCGACATCGTTTTCGTCGTACTGGCGGTGAGTTCGGCGTACAAGATCGGATCGCATGCTACGGCGGCCGCGGCGTGAGCGTCCGGGAATGTCGCAGCGCAACTCCACCGAGCGGACCTGAATAGTGCGGCGGTACCGGCGCGAACCACGGGGTCTGTCAGCGTGGCGGACACGTTCCAAACTGGGACGTTTCTTATCATCGAATAGCGGGGTGCCGGAGGCGTTCTGGCCTAATAGCCAGCCTCGTAAAGCCCGACGTATTGAGGAGCAGCGAGGCGGCGATCTGAACGGGGACAGCCGCAGTTGCGATCGAACGGGCCTTGCACGAAGGAGAAGCGCACATGATCGGACCATGGTTGGCCGGCTGTTTCACGTGGGTGGTGCTGGGACTCTGCCCGCCGCAAGACCCCGTAGATGAACCGGGCGTGTCGCAGGCGCGGCCGGAGTATTTCCGCGTCATGCGTTTCCTGGATGCCAGTGACGATCGCCGGATCGACCCCGGCGAGTTTGCGTCGGGGCAGCAACTGGCCTCGATCATGCTGACGCTATCCTGGAGCGATTGTGACCAGGATGGCGACGGCAGCGTCAGTCTGAGCGAGTTTCAGTCCGCGGCCGGACAGGCCGCGCAGGGTTTGGCCGAGTCTGACAGTGCGGTTGATGACCAGGCCAGCGAGGACCTGGCGCGGGCCGTCCCACTCAGTCTGCTGCTGGAACGGCTGTCTGAGGATGAGCGCTATGTCGAGGAGGTCGCGGAGTTGCGCGAAGCCATCGAAGATCTCGACGACGATGACGCGGTTGTAACGTACATCACGAAGTACGCCAAACACTACCCGCGCCTCTATCCGGCCGTACGTACGTGGGGACGCCACTACCCCGTGCGGCCCGCGGTGCGCCGGCACTTCAAAACGCTGCCGGCGCCGGTACACCGATCGCCAGCGGCGGTGAAGCCGGCCGACGCGCACCAGCGACCCAAAGCGCCTGTCAAGACGGCCGCGCCGGCGGCCAAGGCTGGAGCCAGGTCGGCGAAACCGGCAACGAAGAAGCCGGCGGCCAAGCCCGGGCCGAAGCGTGGTGGTGGCCGACCTTGAGCAGGTGAACGGCTCTGGGGTACCTCGGCGTCCTGAACATCGCCGGCCGCGTTTCGACGCGTGAGGACGGCCAGATGGTCATTTGCCGCGTGAAGCGGGACAGATACATGTTTTGAGTGGCCGGATTAAGAACCGCAACTTCCGGGTGGTTCGGCCGTGGCGGTCGTTCTACACTCGTGAGTATGGCAACCAGACGAACAACACCGATGCTGGTGAGCGACTACGACCGCATCGGGGAGGCGCTACGCTACCTCGACCGCAATCGCCGCCGAACGGTGCCGTTGGGTGAGTTGGCCGCTGCAGTGGGTTTCAGTGCGTTTCACTTCCAGCGGCTGTTCTCGCGCTGGACCGGGATCAGCCCGACGCGGCTCTCCCGTTACCTTCAGCTCGACGATGCTCGGGCGCTCCTCCGTGATGCCCGGTCGGTCCTCGACACGACCTACGCGGTCGGCCTGTCAAGCCCGGGCCGGCTGCACGACCTGTTCGTCAGTATCGACGCCGTCACGCCGGGCGAATTCAAGACCGGCGGCCGGGGCCTGACGATCGATGTCGGCGAGCACGACAGCCCATTCGGCCGCTGTCTGATAGGCGTGACCGGACGCGGCATCTGCTGGCTCTCGTTCGCGGGCGAGTGCGGCGGCCTGGATGGGCGGGAGCAACTCCATGACTCCTGGCCGGCCGCGACAGTGCGTCACAAGTCGTCGGCGACGGCTCCGCTAGCCGCGGTCTTGTTCAGGGATCGCCGCCCGCGTGCGCGGCCGCCGTTGAAGCTCCTGGTTGGCGGGACGAATTTCCAACTGAAGGTGTGGGAGGCGCTGATCCGCATTCCGCCTGGCAGCCTGGTCACGTACGCGGACGTTGCCCGGGCGATCGGCCGACCGACCGCGGCCCGCGCGGTTGGCAACGCGGTGGGCGCGAATCGCATTTCGTATCTGATACCGTGCCACCGCGTGATTCGCAGCATGGGGATCGTGGGCGAGTATCGCTGGGGTCGCAACCGCAAGCGCACGATGATTGCCTGGGAGGCGGCCCGCAGCGCCGCGTCAGACGCACAATAGTAGAACCTATCCCAGAACTCCTGCCGCGCCGCGACTGTACGGGAGTGGTCGCCGAAAAAGCCGCTTGCTTACGCGCGCAGCCGGGTTCCGCAGCCCACCTCTGGACGATTCTGGGATAGGTTCTAACCACACGCCGCCGCCGCTGATCAGCAGGCCGGCGACGCTGCGCAGGGCTCAGCGCCACGGTCGCGCCGGACTTCGCGGTAGAGCGTGTCGCGTTCGACCGGGATGCAGCCGGCTTCGCGGATCAGGTTACGGATCTGGTCGACAGACAGCTCCTGGCGATTCGTGCCGCGGCCCTCGCGTTTGGTTATGTCGTAGTAGACGACAGTTCCGTCGAAGTCGTCGATACCCCAGTTCAGCGCCACCTGTGACAGTTTGGGTGACAACATCGGCCAGAAGGCCTTGATGTGCGGGAAGTTGTCGAGCATCAGGCGTGTCACGGCGAGTGTGCGGAGGTCATCGATTCCCGTGGGGCCGGGCAGGTGCGCCAGCGCGCTGCCTTCGGGGATGAAGGCCAGCGGGACGCAGCACTGAAACGCCGCCTTGCGCTGTGCGAGCGAATCGTCCTGGTGTTCGCGCAGCTTGATCAGGTGGGTTATGCGTTCGTCGGCGGTTTCGATGTGGCCGTACAACATGGTGGCGTTGCTGGGAATGCCCAGCTCGTGGGCCACGCGGTGCACATCGAACCAGTGCTGCTCGCCGACTTTGCTCTGGAAGGTCTCGTCGTGCACGCGGTCATCGAAGATCTCAGCCCCCCCGCCGGGGAGGCTGTCCAGGCCGGCTTCACACAGCGCGAGCAACACCTCGGCGATACTCAGGCGGGGCTTGCTGATGCGGGTGAAGTGGACGATCTCGATGGCGGTGAAGGCTTTGATATGCAGCTTTGGGCAGCTTTGCTTGATAGCGCGGCACATGTCGGTGTAGTAGCTGAAGGGCAGCTTGGGGTGTAGCCCGCCGACGATGTGCACTTCGGTAGCGCCTTGCTTGCAGGCGTCGGCGGCGGTCTGGACGATCTCGTCCAAGGCGAGTTCGTAGCCGTCCGCCGCGCGTTCGGCGCGTCGGGGATACGGCCGATAAAACGAACAGAACTTGCAGCGCAGCACGCAGAAGTTGGTGTAGTTGATGTGTCTGTTGATGTTGTAGAAGGCCTTGCGGCCATGCCGGCTGGTGCGGGCCTGGTTGGCGAGTTCTCCGAGTGTGAAAATGTCGCGAGTATGGTACAGTGCGCGTGCGTCCGCGCGGCTCAATCGCTCGCTGGCGAGGACCTTAGCGCAGATGGGCTTTATTGCTGGGTCGCTAGCCTGGACGGCACTGGCGGCCATCAGTTGCATCTCCCTGATTGTCGGAGACTGTCTGCCACGATGGCGGATGAGCGCCGCGGGATCCCGGGGCGAGGCCCGGTCGCAGCCGCGCCGCCGACCAACCGCCACAGGCCAGCGGGCGCCCCGCGGGATTATAGCTGGTGGGAACAGAATCGCCCATTCGCTGGTTTGGAAAGGGGAGGCTGGCCCGAGCGGCCGGCACTCGCGGGCTCGGATCGAGATCGCACGACAGGAGAGTCGCATGTTTATCACGAAGCGCAGGGTGATTACGCTGGTCGCGCTCTGTTCGGCTGCGGCCGTGGCAGTGTTGGCTCAGGAGCGCAGGGGAAGAAAGCCCGCAGATATGCCCGCGGTTGGTAAGGAGGCCCCGGCTTTCGAGGCCAAGACGTTGGCGGGCAAGGAGATCAAGTTCCCGGCCGGCTACGCGGGTAAGCTCGTGCTGTTGGATTTCTGGGCCACGTGGTGCCCGCCCTGCCGCGGCGAGATCCCGCATTTGGTCGAAGCCTACGACGAGCTGCACGAGAAGGGTCTGGAGTTGATCGGCCTGTCGCTGGACAAGCCGCGGCGCATATCCGCCGAGAAGGTCCAGGAGTTCGCGAAAGAGAATAAGATGCGCTGGGCGCAGGTCTACGAAGATGCGCAGAAGATTGCGACGAAATATGGCGTGCGCGGCATCCCGGCCCCGTTCTTGATGGACGGAGATACCGGGAAGGTCCTGGCGATGGGGGGTGACCTGCGCGGCAAGAACCTGAAGAAAGTGCTCGAACAGCAGCTTGAGGCGAAAGCCAAGCAGCAGAAGCCCGACTCGGACTCGGCGAAGAAGGACGAGGCGCAGGAAGAGGCAGGGGATAAGAAGCCGTAGAGCGCTTTACGGGATTTCAGCTCGCACGGCGAGTGTGAGCGAGGGGGGCGATTGGTTTTGGTGATCGCGCGCTTAGGGGCGCCGCTCAGATGACCGCCCCCTGCACGGTAGCGGGCCGGGTCAAGTTCGGACGCGGCTTGGGCTTGAGGGGTGCTCCTAATCTCCGCTCTCATGTCCCAGCCGTCCGGCCACGTAGGTGGGCATCAGTTCGCGGAAGTGGGCGCGCAGCAGATAGGCTTCAAAATCAAGCGTGGCGCGCACAACGGGCTCGGGACCATATAGATACCCCGCCGCGGCATCTTCGGGTGGCGTGCTCGCATAGCTGGCGCCTACACATTGATAGAAGCCTTGCTGGCAGATGCGGTCGAGCAACGCCAGCAGATCGCGCTGGTCGACCACGACGACGAGCGCGAAGCGGACGACGTCGCGCTGCGCGTTGCAGACGCGGGTCGTGAACGAGCGCGGCACGATCCGCCCTGCGCACGCGGGTGGCCCCGGGCTGGTGCGGATTGGGATGGGCCACAGTCCGCGCGCGGTTTCGTACCCAACAATGCGCAGCGCTACGAGGCGCTTGACGGCCGAGTGTTCTACGCCGGTGTGACTGCGGTCGTCTGAGGCGACCGTTTCGTGATTGAGTCCGGCAATCGCCGCGACGACGTCTTGTTGAATCCACAGACCGACCTGGGCGCACCACATCTCCGCGGGGCCTGGTGCCTGGTTTCCGTCGACGATCGGGCTAATGTGGAGTGAGTCCTTGCTCACGTAGCAGCGGATGCGGCGTGCCTTCTGGACACACGCCCACAACCACGGGTCATATTGCGGCGCGCTCGCTGGGGCAATCGACGCCGGGCTGGCCCGCGGCGCTGCGTCTGGCGGCTCGCCCCGAGCGGCGCGTTGCGCGGCGAGCTCGACCTGGGCGGCCGCGACCTCAACCTCGTTCGGCGGCTCCCCGGCCGCAAGTTGGCTGAGCAGGCGGGCCAGGGCGTGTTCGTAAGCTTCGCTGAACTCGAAGCCCGCCGTCAGCCGGTGTGGTGCGGGAAAGACGTCGGCCAGCAGCGGCTCGCGCCTTCCGATGCGCCCCGCGCAAGACCAGGTTGCGGCGCACTCGGCTTCGAATTGTCCGATGCGGGCCAATTCCGCGGCGATGGTCCCGGCGTTCTGTGGATCGATTGACAGCTCCGCGATCCAGTTCTGCACCGCCGCGCGGCGCTGCATTTCCTGTTGCACGGATGTGGATATCATGCCCGACAGGGCGAGCACCAGGCTGCTGAGCGCGAGGATTGCGTAGCCGAGCGACTGCAAGTGTCTCCGGAATGGTCGCATGATGCACCTCCATTTGCGCCCCACGCGCAGTGATGGCGCAAAGCGCCTGCGGTAGGCGCGCACCGCGTGTGACGAACTGACACAAGTCAGTGCGGCACGTGCACAGGTTGTCACATCACTGAGGGTTGGCCGCGGTACTGATTGCTCGCGGCCGCTGTCGCGTGTCCGCCACGACAGCTTGGGTAAGGAATGCTATTGATGAGGCAGGCCAAGCGTGGCAGCCGCTGTAGGGCAGCGGAAGGCTGGTGGCAGGCTGCTCTTGTGTTGGGAACTCCTTTGTTCCGGATGTCGGTGGGCCACCGCTGTCCCACTCTACTTGGAGCCTTACTCATGTTTCGGGTGTTGTCAAACTCAAAGGCAAGTATTTGTGTCGGATTCTCGTCGTGTGGCGGCCAGTTCGCCAGAAGCGGGCCACTTTCCGCGGAAATCCGTCACGTGGCGGACCGCAAACAGGAGGGGCCCATGTACGTTGCCGGCGTAGGCCGTTCTGCTTAAGCGACGATATGATTGACAAGGCCGCGCTGGTTGAGGACACTGAAGGTACAGTCCGGGTTCCGCCATGCTGGAGGTGTGCGATGTCGCTGACCGACGAATTGCACAAGGGGATGGTGATCCGACACGAAGGCCAGCTTTTCACCGTGCTCTATTATTCGGTTGCGCAGACCGGCAAGCAGAAGCCGACCGTGCATGTGAAACTGCGCTCGTTGAGTACCGGGAACACCGGCGAACGTACGCTCGACCAGCTTGGCACGCTCGACGAAGTACCGTCCGAGGTGCGCGAGATGCAGTATCTCTACTCCTCCGGGCGACAGCAGGTCTTCATGGACGTGGAGTCCTATGAGCAGTATGAGCTGGGCGAGGAGGTGCTCGGCAACAGTAGCGACTTCATGGTTGAGGAGCAGACCTACCGCTTCCTGACCATCGACGGCCAGCCAGTTAGCGCTCAACTTCCCGCGCACGCCGTGCTCACGGTTGTGGACACTGCCCCGCCCGCGCACGCCGGCGGCGGCAGCAGCGTTCTTAAGGAAGCCCAACTCACCGGCGCTCTGACGGTGTACGTGCCCCTGTTCATCAAGACCGGCGACAGAATCCGCATTAATACGGAAACCCGTGAGTACCTCGGCAAAGAGCACGCGTGAGCCGGTTTGTCCTGACCAGAGCCGATCCCATCATGACTCACTCTGAGCCGTGACCGTAAGGGAGCGGTTGACGAGAACAAGTCCCGGAAGCCTCGAAGCTATCCCAAAGCCATCCAAAGGCGTACCGCCCAGCCGCGTCACGCGCATATCCAAGCTGTTCTACGCAACCGCTTCCTGACGGTCGCGGCTCGGAGGGAGTTTTGGGATAGGTTCTCCAGAGTTGGACAGTAGAACCGCGCCGCACGCGCAGGCAAGCCGTTTCTTCGCAACCGCCCCTTACGGTCGCGGCTCGGACTTGTTGGGCGCTCTTAGACCTGGCTGGCTGGCAGGACTGGTGCGGCAGACGAGGCTGTGTGAGCGATGATGTTCTGCCGGGTGCGCCGGCCCAGGTACGTGGCCGCGGCGGCCAGGCCAATCTGCACCGCCAGCCCGGGCCAGGGGTTGCCGCTGGGAGTCGTGGCCAGGATGAAGGTGCCGATTGGCGAGATGCCGCTGAAGTAGCCGTCTACCAGTGCCCAGGGACGGTCGAGCAGCTCGTAGGCGATGCTGATTGCCAGGTCGGCCGCGATGGGCAGGAGCTTGAGCGCCGCGGTCACCAGCAGCAGGCTCCAGAGCAACTTGCGGCCGCGGACGATGGCGAAGTAGATCCAGTTGAAATCGATCCAGAACGATAGTGCGATTGTGGCGAGCAAGGCCAGACGCCGCCCGGGGCTGGACAGCGCCGCGATGAGTTCGCGCTGCACCTGTTCCGGATCGAGATGGCGGTAGAGCAAGACCAACGTAAGCATGGTCATGACGCTGAGCAGGAGTGGTACGAGCGTTGTTCGGTGGCGTTGCCACGTGGCGAGGGGCTGTCCGAACGCGGCGCTGCGGTCGATGTGAAAGCGGAGCGCGGCGGCGGCCACGAGCGGGAGGAACGCCACGATCATGAACGCGATGGTCGAGGCGATCAGTTGTGCCCGGCCGATCTCGTCAAAATCCCCAATGAGCCAGCGGTGCTTGGGGACCAGGGCCACTCCGAGGACGAGGATCGCCCCCCACAGTGCAAGCAGCGCGAATCCGAGCGAGATGCTGAACATCGAGCGCTCGGGGGCGCGGACTTTGCGGCACGCGGCGGCGACAAAGATGGTGGCCATGAGGAATTGCAGGACGGCCCCGAGGAGGACGGCGCGGGCATCACCGGCGACGGCGGAGCTGCTGAGCACGCCCAGCAGCGTCTGCCCGCTCATTACGCCGCTCAGCAGGGCCAGTCCGGGTACGAACGCCACACTCACCCAACCGCCGAACACGCACACGAGCACGACTATGCCGATCACGTTGGTCTTTCCAGCCGTGGAGAGCGCGACGAGCAGCACGAGCGCGGCGATCATGAAGGCCAGCATCAGCAGGCAAACCTGGAGGAAGTACCAGCCGCCGAAGGCCACCCACGCCACGCCGCCCGTCTGAAACGACTGGGCATAGCGGCCGGCGAAATAGCTGCCCAGGAGCAGGCTGACGCCGTAGAGCAGGGCGGCCTGCGCGGGCGGGCCGGAGAGGTAGCCGGCCACGATGGACAGGTTGCTCATCGGTGACAGGCGATGCGACTCGATCATCCCGGTTTCGTGATCGCGGAGCACGGCCCGCCGCACGGCGCCGGGGGCCACCAGCAGCACGAATGCCGCCTGGGCGGCGGTCATGATACCCAGCCACGCTGAGCTGGCGGCGCCGTGATCGGCCGGCTTGGTGAGGTGATAGGTAATCGAAGCTGCGACAACTACCAGTGTGACATAGGCCAGCGTGAGCACGGCGTTGTTGCGGAAGCTGCCGCTGAGTTTGAGATGGAGCCGGAAGAGGGGGTTCATGGCAATGTCGTCAGTCCACCTGTGCGATGCCGCGGCGCAAGTACGCTTGTTCGAGGTCCGGGGCCAGAGCGTGGAACTCGGCCACTGGCAGACCGGCCTGGATGAACTCTGCCAGCAGTCGGGCGGCGGCGTGCCGGTCGCTGTCGTATTCGAAGGTCATGACGCGGCCGTCGAACTGTAGTGCGCGCAGCCCGTCGAAGGCCGCGCAGCGCGCCGCGAGGTCGCCCATCCGTTCGGTCAGAGCGACTCGGTAGTTGCAGCGTTCATGGCTGGCGGCGCCGGCTACTTGAGCGACGGTGCCGAATTCGAGCATCCGGCCGCGCTCCATCATCCCGATATGCGTGCAATACTCTGCCAGATCCGCCAGGATGTGTGACGAGACGATGATCGCCTTGCCCTGATCGCGCAAGTTGGCCAACAGTTGTCGGAACTGCACCCGGCCGGCGGGGTCGAGCCCCGCGGCCGGCTCGTCCATCAGGACGACGTGCGGGTCCGGCATGAGCGTGCGTGCGACGGCCAGCCGTTGCCGCATTCCGCGCGAGAGCGTGCCGACCTTAGCGGTGCGTTTGTCCGCCAGCCAGAGGTGTTCGAGCCAATGATCGCTGCGCTCGCGCGCGACGGCGGCGGGCAGGCGGTAGCAGTCGGCGATGAAGGCAAGGAACTGCTCGACGCTCAGGGTGTCGTAGAGCGCTGGCGTATCGGGGGTGAAGCCCAGGTGGTGGCCTACTTGCGTGGCTTCCTGGAACACATCGTGCTGCAGAATGTGAATCGTGCCGGTGCTGACCGGTTGCAGACCGACCGCGGCCCGTAGCGTGGTAGTTTTCCCGGCTCCGTTGGGGCCGATCAGTCCCAGCAATTCCCCAGCGCGCAGTACGAACGAGACGTCGTTCACCGCCAGCAACTGGCCGTACTGCACGCGCAGGTTCTGGATGCTCAGCAGTGGTTCGCTCATCGGACCGTGCGTCTGCCTCTGTTCGCCCGATTGGTCGGAGACTGCTATCATGGCGCACCGCCCCGGGCGGTTCAAGCGTCACGTTCGGGGCGGTACCGCGATCGATGCGGAGAAACGAGCATGATCATACGCGGGCCTCTGGGTAACGCACAGGGATTCTGGCTCACACCGGCAATATTCGGTGCTGCGCTGATCGCGGCCGGCGTGCTGATCTACCTGAACCCGAACCTGCTGGCGTACTTCGTGGCCGGCCTGTTCGTTCTGGGCGGAGTTGCGATGCTCGGAGTGGCCTGGCAGATGCGCGGGCGCGTGACCTACCGCCGCTTTGACGAGCACCGGAACGCGCCGGATGGGTCGGACGAGCGGCTGTGAGTGCGCAGGTGGAGAGCGGAGTGCGAAGCATGGGCGCGCGGCGGGGGCACAAGCAGCGCGGATGCCGCGGCCGACCCGCCGCGGCGTGGGGTGGCGGCGTGCTGCTGGGCGCCGCGTTGCTGGTAGCCGGGTGTGGCGAGCGGGACAGCGGCAGCGCGGCAGCGGTCTGGAAGCCGCCGGGTCATGTGATCCTTATTTCGCTGGATACGCTGCGGGCGGATCGGCTGGGCTGCTACGGCTACGAGCGCGACACGTCGCCCAACCTGGACAAGTTGGCGGAGGAAGCGGTGGTTTTTGCGACCGTCGGAGCCCAGGCCACGCAGACGCTGATTTCGCATAAGTCGCTGCTGACGGCCAAATACCCGCTGCGCCTGGTGCACGAAACGACTGGCGCCGATTTGCAGACGCTCGGCACGCTGCCACAGGCCAACCGTTTAGTGGTGGACACCTTCGCCCATCTCAAGAGCAAGCCGCTGCTAGCCGGTTTTCAGTCGGCCGGCTACGCGACCGCCGCGTTCACCGATGGGCGCTGGATGAGCCGGGCCATGGGATTCGACGAGGGGTTCGACGATTTCAACGATGCCGGCGGGCACCTGTCCGGCATTCTGCCGCGGGTGCATGATTGGCTCATCCCACACCGCCGCGCGAAATTCTTCCTGTTCGTGCACGCCTACGACACGCACTGCCCCTACGTCTGCCGCGAGCCGTTCAACAGCAAGTTCTGCCCGGATCACACGCGGCACATTCCGCTGGCCGGGAAGTGTGGCAAGCCGGACCTGATGAGTATGAGCCTGCGCCCGGAAGACCTGCGCGCCATTTCGGACCATTACGATGGCGGCATCGCCAGCGCCGACGACTACGTAGGCCGGCTGATTGCCCGGCTGCGCGAGCTGGATCTGTACGACGAGGCGCTGCTGGTAGTGACGTCGGATCACGGCGAAAGTCTGGGCACGCATGAGCAGATTGGGCACGGCGGGTTGTATGTCGAGCAACTACTGGTGCCGCTGATTGTGAAGTTCCCGCACTCGTGGAACGTGCCGCCGCAGCGGGTCGCGGCCCCGGTGGCGCTACTGGACGTAATGCCCACGCTGTGTGCGGCCGGCGGCATCGAAGTACCGGCCGACCTCGATGGTCGTTCGCTGCTGCCGCTGCTGCGGGGCGAGCCGTGGCCGCGCCGCAACCTGGTGGCGCAGATCACGTATAACGAGGGGCGCCAGGCGATCACCAACGCCGCCAAGCGGGCGGTGCTAGTGCCGGGGCACTGGCTGCTGATTCACGATGCCGCGACTCCGCTGGTCGAGCTGTTCGACTTACAGGCTGATGCCAGCGGTCTCACGCCGGTTGCTGCGCAACCGCCGGAGTTGCTGCCGCGTTTGCTGGCGGCCCTGGCGGAGCATGACCCCGGCGCCGCGGCGGGCGGTTTTACCGCCCCGGAGCGGGTCGAGATGAGCGCCGAGCTGAAACAGCAACTCGAGGCGCTGGGTTATGTTGAGCCCTGAGTGAGAGCGGGGCTGGAGGTTGAAAGAACTCGGTCAGCCACGGCGGCGGTGGTCGTCAAGCTGTGGCCTGGCCATTAGAATGCGTGGCGCGTTAGCCAGGGATTTGACACCTCGTACAGCACAAGAGGATAGCGCTATGAGCAGACCCTTTCCCAAGACATTGCTATTGCGGGCGCTGGCCGCGGGCCTGGTCGGCATGCTTGCCGCCGCCGCACCGGCGGCCGACGAACACCCGTTGCTGGCGCTGATGCAAAGCGAGCTGGAGCTGTCGATGGAGAAGCTCGTTGGGCCGGATGGCAGCAAGCCGTACTTCCTCCAGTACGCGGTGACCGATGAGCTGGACGTCAACGCCTCTGCGACGCTTGGTGCACTGACCGGCGAGGAGGCGGGGCACACGCGTTACCTGGATGTGGACGTCCGTTGCGGTGACTACGAGCTGGACAACACCCACCAGATTCGCGGCGGGGGGCCGTTCGGCGGGTCTGGTGGCGGCAGTGGCTGGGCCGCCCTGCCGCTCAACGGTGACCCGCTGGCCACACGTCACGCCATTTGGCTCACTACGGATGGTGAGTTCAAGGAAGCCGTCAAGCGCCTGGCCCAGGTCAAGGCCAACATCAAGGTCAAAGTGGAGGAGGAAGACCTTTCCGACGACTTCTCCCGCGAAGAGCCCAGCGTGCACATCGGTCCCTGGCTTACGCAGGAGTACGAGCGCGAGCAACTGACCGAGCGCGTTCGCCGCTTATCGCGGCGTTTTCGCCAGCAAGCGGAGATCTACAACTCCAGCGTTAGCCTGACGGGCAACGTCACGAACCGGCTGGTGCTCAGCTCGGAAGGCAGCAAGCTGCAATTCGGGCGGGGCTGGTGGCGGATCAGCATCCAGGCCTCGACGATCGCCGAGGATGGGATGGAGCTATGGCAGCATTTCGCGTTCGACGCGCACACACCGGAGGGGCTGCCGAGCGACGAAGAGGTCGAAAAAGCCATCGACCAGGTTATCGCCGACATACTGGCGCTGCGCGAGGCCCCGATCGTCGATCCGTATACCGGGCCGGCGATCCTGATGAATCGCGCCAGCGGAGTGTTCTTCCACGAGATCTTCGGGCACCGCATCGAGGGCCACCGTCAGAAGGACGTTGAGGAAGGGCAGACGTTCGCCAAGAAACTGGGCAAGGAAGTACTCCCGGCGTTTCTGAGTGTACTTGACGACCCCACGCGGCAGAAGTACGGCGACGTGGATCTCAATGGCCACTACGAGTATGACGAAGAGTGCGTTCCGGCGCAGGCCGTGCGCCTGGTCGAGGACGGCATCTTGAAGACGTTCATCATGTCGCGCTCCCCCACGCGCGGGATCGACAAGTCGAACGGACACGGCCGCCGCGAACCGGGCCGATCGGTCGTGGCTCGCCAGGGCAACCTGATCATCGAGTCGGCCCGGCAGGTGTCGCTCGCCGAGTTGCGGGCCAGGCTGATTGCCGAATGCAAGCAGCAGGGCAAGGAATATGGTCTGCTGTTCACTGACATTTCTGGTGGTTTCACGATGACGCAGCGCTGGCTGCCGCAGTCGTTCAAGGTACTGCCCATTCTGGTCTACCGTGTTTACGCCGATGGTCGCCCGGATGACTTGGTGCGCGGCGTCGATATCGTGGGTACACCGCTAACATGCTTCTCGCAGATTCTCTGCACTGCTGACGATCCGGCGATTTTCAACGGTGTGTGCGGGGCTGAGTCGGGTTCGGTGCCGGTGTCGGCGATTTCGCCGAGTATCCTGGTGGGCCAGATCGAAGTGGAGAAGAAGCAGAAGGCCCAGGATCGCCCGCCGATTCTCCCGGCCCCGATTGCGTCCGAGACCGAGTAGCTGGTGTGCGGGCCCCTCGGTGAGGTGTCCGGCGACTGCAAGAACTGCCTCCGGTAAGGAGATTGTCAAATGCAACGAATCGTGCTGCTGCCAATCCTGGCACTGCTGCTGCCGATGTCTGTATTGGCAGACGCGGACGTTGAGCGTGAGATGAAGGCGGACGTCGTGCTGCGAGCGCTCGTGGACGAGTTGGCGCGCAACAGTGAGCGACTCACGCTGGAAGACCTCGAACGCCCCTATTTCATCGAGTACGCCCTGCTCGATGTGGTTGGGGCCGGCGTCGCGGCCGAGTTGGGGGCCGTGACCATGGCCCAGCCGGAAAGCCGTGGGCGCCTCCTGCGGAGCGACGTGCGCGTGGGTTCGTACGAACTGGACAACACGAATTTCGGCGGCCGGCGCGGCAGGTTCTTCTTTGGAAGCGGAAGCCGTGGGGCGGCGCAGATCCCGATCGAAGACGACTACAACGCCATCCGCCAGGTCATCTGGTGGGCGACCGACCGCGACTATAAGGACGCGATCGAGGCGTTCGCGCAGAAGAAGGCCTTCATGGAAACGAAGCTGATCGAAGACAAGCCGGACGACTTTTCACGCGCGGCGCCAGCCGTGCATTTCGAGGACCGCCTCGAGATGGAGATCGAGTACGACCAGTTGGAAAAGCTGGCCGTCGCGCTTTCGGCGGTCTTTCGCGAGTACCCGGACATTCAGGACTCCGGCGCGCACGTCTCGGCGGCGAGCAGCCACACGTACCTGGTGAACACGGAGGGCACGCGTTTGCGCAGCGCGGGCCGGCGCTACATTGTCGGGGTCGGCGCCGAGGTGCAGGCCGAAGACGGCATGGAGCTGTCCGACGAGTTCACTGTGCATGCCCGCACGCTGTCCGAGTTGCCGTCGCTGGAAGAACTGCAGCAGCGCTGCCGGGCGATGGCCGAACGGCTTATCGCCGTCCGCGGCGCCCCTCTTCTGGAAGAAACCTATATCGGGCCCGTGCTGTTCGAGTCCGAGTCGGCCGCGAGCATCTTTGCCTCGCACCTGGCCGGGCGTTTCGCGGGTGGGCAGCGTCCGGTGGGCAGCGGCACCAGCCCGGATGATTTTGCCAACAAGTTGAACCGGCGGATTCTGCCGCGCTTCATGAACGTGGGCGATGACCCCACCGAGGAAGAGATCGCGAGTGTGTTTGCGGTTGGGCACTACCAGTACGACGATCAGGGTGTCAAGGCTCAGCCGGTCAGCCTCGTCGAGCAGGGGCGTCTCAAGGCCCTGCTCATGTCGCGCAACCCGTCGCGGGAATTCCAGGAATCCAATGGTCACGGGCGTGGCCTGTTCCGCCCCAACGCGGACGTGGGCTGTCTGATTGTCACCGCCGATCCCGCCGTCGCCGCCGCCGAGCTGAAACAGGAGTTGTTCGACGCCTGCGAAGACGAGGATCTGGAATTCGGCATTCGCGTCGCAGCGCTCGGCGCGGGGGGCGGCTCCAACCCGCTGGTGGTGTACAGAGTCTATCCCGACGGACGGGAGGAACTGGTGCGCGGCGCCGAGATCGCCGACATCGACCTCAAGGCCTTCAAGAACATCCTGGCGGCGGGTGACGTGCCGCATGTGCTCAATAGTGCTGGCCGCTCCGGCGGGAGCACGGTAGTCGTGCCGGCGTTACTGTTTGAAGAGTTGGACCTGGCAAAAGTCGATCGCGACTTCGACAAGCCGCCGATTCTGCCAACACCGCTGGCGCGTTAGCAGCGGCCGCGCTGTCGCAAGGCCCTGGGACTTGGTGGATCGCTGCCATGAGCGTGCTGGTCACCGGTGGAGCGGGATTCATTGGGTCGCACCTGTGTGAGGCCCTGCTGGACGCGGGGCAGGAAGTCGTCACGCTCGACAACTTCGACGACTTTTACGACCCGGCCCTCAAGCGCGCCAACCTGGCAGCCTGCCTGGAGTCGCCGCGCTTCAAGCTCGTCTCCGGCGACATACGCGACGAGGTGGCCGTCGCGGCGCTGCTTCAGGACGAGGGCGTGCACGCCATAATCCACCTGGCCGCGAAGGCCGGTGTGCGGCCGTCGATCGCGGATCCGCTCTCGTACCAGGACGTAAACGTGCGCGGCACCGCCGTGTTGCTCGAAGCCGCGCGCCAGCACGGCGTGCGGAAGTTCGTGTCGGCCAGCAGCTCCAGCGTTTACGGCAACAACGCGAAGGTCCCCTTTGCCGAGACCGACAGGGTGGATTTTCCGATATCGCCGTACGCCGCGACGAAGAGAGCCGGTGAGCTGCTCTGTCACGCATACCACCATCTGTTCGGGATCGACATCACGTGTCTGCGGTTTTTCACCGTCTATGGCCCGCGCCAGCGGCCCGACCTGGCGATCCACAAGTTCGCGCGCCTGATCGAAGCGGGCCAGCCGATTCCGGTCTTTGGTGACGGCAGCATGCTGCGCGATCACACGTTCATCGCTGACATCATCAGCGGCGTGCTGCGGGCGCTGGAGCGTTGCGCGGGCTATCACATCTACAATCTCGGCGAAAGCCGGCCGATTTCGCTCAACGACCTGATCGCCGCACTCGAACGGGCCCTCGGCAAACGCGCGCTGCTCGAACGGTTGCCGCCGCAAGCGGGCGACGTCGAGCGGACCTACGCCGACGTCTCGCTGGCCCGGGCCGAACTTGGTTACGAGCCCCAGACGCGGCTGGAGGATGGTCTGCGCCGGTTTGTGACCTGGCTGCGCAGCACGTAGCGGCGGGTTTGCCCGGGTGGCCGGAGCGAGCTACACTCGCGGTGGTGTTGGCGGTTCACAGGTTTGGCGGTAGTGGGACGCGTGCAGACGGTCGCGGATGTCAGAGTTGCCCAAGGCAAAACGTTCACTCCTGCCTTTCATGGCCCTGATTCTGCTGGGGGTTTTGACCCGGCTGGCGTTCCTGCTGGCCGCGGGCGAGTTGGACCCCTACGCCGACGAATCGAATTACCTGTACTTTGCCCTGTGCTGGGAGCGTTTCTCGTTCTACTCGGGCGGCGGCGTCTTCCTGTGGCCGCCCGGCTACATCTTCTTTCTGTCGATCTTCCTGCGGCTTTTCCAGGCCGATGGCGTATTCGCCGCCAAGCTGTGCCAGGTGCTGCTCTCGGGTGTGATCGGCGGTTTCACGATGCTGTTTGCAGCGCGCCTGTTCAATCGGCGGGCAGCGCTCCTGGCCGGTGTGATCTGGGTGGTCCACCTTCAGTTCATCGCCTTCACGCACTACATCTGGCCGGAGCCCGTTTTCCTGAGCGTGTTTCTGCCGGGGCTGTACCTGCTCTACACCTGGTGGCGGGCGGCGGAGCAGTCCCGCGGCGGGCCGGGGCGTCTGTTGCTGGCCGGGCTGCTGCTCGGCGTCGCCCTGCTGACCAAAGAGGCGTTGCTGTATTTTGTCCTGTTACTGGCTTTGTTGCTGGTCTGGCGCTTGCGGCGCGTTTCCTGGCCACTGGCCGGGTCGCGGGCTACGCTCTTTCTGCTGGCGGTGATCGTGGTCGTGTTGCCCTGGTCGCTGCGGAACTACGAGGTCTATGGGCGGGTGGTGCCGGTTGGGTCCACGCTGGGCGAGAATTGCTATCAGGGTATCCTGCGCTCGTACAAGTGCTTCGATTATCCGCGCCTCGATTATGAACAGCTTTACGACCAGCAGGGATGGCTGTACCGCTGGTTCATTGCGCGGCCCGAAGGTTCCGAGGTCGACCGGCTGAACGTGGTCAACGTCATCGACCGTTCTGCCACCCATGTCGCGGAAGCGCGGCGTCTGGCCTGGGAGCATCCCGGCTGGTTCGCGCGCAGCCGCATCAAGCGCGTAGCCAACTGGGCCGCCCCGATGTCCTACTTCATCCGGCACTATAGCCTGGAGCGTTACCACGGCGTGCTGAACGCGAAGCACGTGCGAAACGCGTTGATTGTGTTGTGCCTGGTGCAGTGTGCCCTGGTCGTCAGCTTGGCGATCCCGGGCTTCTTCCTGGCACTGCGGGAGCCGGTGGCCCGCACCATGTTGGCCGGCATGCTGATCTACTTCATGGCCACCGCCGTGTTAGTCGGCATGTCCCGGCACCGGGTCACGGTCGAACCGCTGCTGATCGTGCTCGCGGCCGGCTTCCTGGCGGGTGGCGGTCGCCCTTGGCTGACGCGGCCTCTGGCTCTGGCGGCTACCGCAGGAGGCGGCGTGATTCTGGCGTTCCTGTGGTACCTGAACTACCCAGAGCTCTCCGCATTTGTGAGGATGATCTGGTGAGATGAGCGCGGCACGGCCCTCGAAATCACGCGCGGGTTGGCTGCACGCGGCGTTGCTGCTCGTGATAGTCGGCGAGTGTGCTGTGGCACTGGTCGGCCATCGGTCAGTTGATGAGTTGAAGCAGGTGTCAGAAACGGGGACGCCGACCGAAAAGGTGTATGCCATCCATATCCTCGCCAACCGTGACGAGCCGCAGATCCTGACACGGGACTACATGCGAAGCATGCTGCGTTTGCCGGACGTGCTCATGCACGAGTTGGCCATGACCACGAACTTCTCGCGCCTGCGGCCAGCCTACGATCAGGCGGCCTTCGTGGCTTCCTTGCCGGAGGGTGGGGAGAAGACGCGCTGCCGCATCCTGCTCGACTCGCGCCTGGGGCTCGGCGGGCATCTGACGCCGGAGAAGATCCGGCTGTTCTACGACAGTCTGCGCGCAGAAGATTCTGCTCAATCGCCAGCGGGCGGGCCACAGGAGCGGCGCTAACCTCCGTGTTTGCCGTCATTCGACCGCCTCGATACACTCGCCCAGCGAGTTGTCGGGAGCCGCAATGCTGCGTGTGCGCCAGTCGAGACCGCCCTACCTGCTCTACGCCGGCGTGGCCCTGCTGGGCGTGCTGGTGCGCGCCGTCTTTCTGATGCTGGCGGGCGACTTGGATGCTTTCGCCGACGAAGTCAACTACATCTATCTCGCACTGAGTTGGAACCGTTTCTCGATCTACCCCGACTGCGTGCGCTATCTCTGGCCACCGGGTTACCCTTTCTTCCTGGCCGTTCTGCTGCGGTTCTTTCAGGCCGACGCGATCTTCATCGCCAAGGCCTGTCAGGTGGTGCTGTCGGGCATAATCGGGTTTGTGACGATGCTGCTGGCGGAGCGTGTTTTTGATCGCCGGGCGGCCAAGGTGGCCGGAGGATTGTGGTGTGCGTACCTGCCGCTGATCGCGTTTACCCACTACACCTGGCCAGAAACGCTTTTTCTGGTGTTCTTCCTGCCCGGTTTGTATCTACTCTTGACTTGGTGGACGTTGGCCGAGGGTGATTCCGGGGCGGGGCGCCTGTTGGCGGCGGGGCTGCTGTTGGGGGTGGCCCTGCTGATCAAGGAGGTGATTCTGTATTTGGTGGTCGCGCTGGTATTGCTGGTTGTCTGGCGGCACCGGCGCGGTTCGTGGGCCCGTGGCGTCGGGCACGCGTCGTTGCTGCTGCTGTCCACTGCTGCGGTCGTCGTGCCTTGGACATTGCGCAACTACGAGGTGTATGGGCGACTGGCCCCGGTAGGAGCTTCACTGGGTGAGAACTGCTACCAGGGCATCCTGCGGCCGTACGCCGCCTTCGACTATCCCCAGGTTGACTATGCCCAGCTCTACGGGCGCGAGCACGCGCGCTATCGCTGGTTCGTCGAGCGACCGCCGGGAATTACCGCGCAGCGCGCCGGGGCTCCCAATGTGGTGGATCGGTCCGCAGCCGACGTTCGTCAGGCGCAGCGGGTCATGGTTGAGCACCCGAAGTGGTTCGCGCGCGGCCGGTTGAAGCGCCTGGCGAACTGGCTTGCGCCGACGTCGTTCTTTGTGCGGCACTACGCGTTGCGTCGTTACGACGGGACGTTGAATGTGCCGTCGGTACGGCGCACGCTGTTGGTCGTGTCCATCGTGGAGAGTGCGGCGGTTATCGTTTTGGCGCTGGCGGGGGCCACCCTGGCGCTGCGCAAGCCGGCGGCCCGAACGGTACTGGGCTGGACGTTGCTGTACTTCATGGCCACGGCCCTGCTTGTGGGCATGTCGCGACATCGCGGCGCGGTGGCACCGTTGCTGATCGTCCTGGCGGCGGGTTTCCTGAGCGGGAGCGGGCGGCCCTGGCTGAGGCGTAAGAGGCCCGTCGTGTTGTTGGCCATCGGCGGGCTGATCGTCGGGTCATTGTGGTGGATCAACTACCCCGAAGTGGCGTTGTTCCTGGAACGCGCCTGGTGATGTGTCCATGAACGAGGCTGGCACACAGTCACGCCATTCGCGCTGGCTCCGGCGGTACGCCCTGCACGGCGCCCTGCTCGCCGCGCTGGTCTGTGAATGCCTGGCAGCCCTGGCCGGGCACGTCTCCGAGGCCGAGTTGCGCCGCCGGCTGGAGTCCGGGACAGAGGCACAGCGAGCCGCGGCGCTGTACGTGTTGGCCAACCGGGACATCCCGCCGCGTCTCGATGACGAGGACATTCGCCGGTTCATGCGGTCCGATGAGGTGCGTGTGCGGGAGATCGTCATGACGACCAACCTGATGCGGTACGGCTCGGAAGCCGTGCGACGCGACTACGTGGCCGCGTTGGGTGAGACCGAGGAAGCCTGGCGTTGCCGGTTCCTGCTCGATCATCGCGTGGGCCCGACCGGAAAGCGGCTCACGCGTCAGGAGCTGGCGCGGTTCTTGGCAGCACTAGCCGAGGATAAATAGTCGCTGCCGCGCGTTCGGCGGCGCGGCTATTTGAAGCAAGCCGGATACGTGCGTGGGCGGCGCTTGCGGCGCTGATACGCCTGTGCCAGATCGAGGAATATCTCGAGATCGCGATCTAGATTCGTACTCAGTTTGTCGAAGTAGCAGGTGCGGATCGGAATGTCGTCGTGCGCAGCGCTGACCGCGGGGTAAACCGCTTCGCAGACGATGCCGTTCATGCAGGTGAACGGGCTGATGTCCACGATCCCATCAGCGCCCTTGCCGTGCAGGTAGATGGCCTTGCCCACGCTCAGCACCATCTCACCCAGCGCGCCGTGCGGCGGCAGGTACGGCTCCGCGGCCCGTAACACCTCACGCACGTCGTGCGGCTCTTCATAGCCGCGCAAGTCTTCGCTCACCGGTGCCAGCAAAGTCTGTTCGTACTTGTGCTGGGCGTGGGTCTTGAGTTTGACCTTGAGAAAGGCGGTGTTAAGGCGCCCCTGTTCGCGGACGATGTCCATTTCCTGGCGCCAGTTGGTGTACCAGACCCATTCGGCGATATCTGAGATCCAGCATTCGCCCCCGAGCTGCTCGATGCGCCGGGCGACGTCGTCGTTGCTGAAAGTATTGAGTCGGCAGAAGATTTCGCCGACCAGGCCGATCAGTGGGCGGCCTTGGACGTAGTTGGCGGGAACGCTGCGAAAACGGTCACGCAAGCGTGTGACGGCGTCGGCCAACTCGGCCACGCGCTGTTTGAGCGCCAGGTTGGGCGTTGCCAGGGTGTGCTCGGCGTCGGCCAGGCTGCGCAGAAACGCCTCGTCCGCGTCGCCGGCGGTGGTTTCGTAGGGGCGCGTCTTGAGCAGGAGTTTCTGCGCTACGTCACCCACCACGATGGCCATCCAGACGTTGCGCATCAACTCTCCGGCCTGCTCGCCCACGCCTTCGTAGCCGTCGCGGCTGGTCGGCGAGAAGACCATGACCTCTCCGTGCCCCAGCTCCTTGAGGGCCTGCTTCAGGTAAGGGGCATATTGCCCGAAGCGGCAGGGCCCGGGGGCGGTGGGCATGAAGAAAGCCGTTTTGCGCGGATCAAAACCCGGCGCTTCACAGACGCGCAGAAAATCGCCGAGCGTGACCTTGTGCGGCAGGCACTCCTCGCCACTGGCGTTCAAGCTCCCCAGCTCGAGCGTTCGCTCGGTTGAATCGGGGGCCACGGTCGCGTTGATGCCGATGGAACGAAACGCCGCCGCCGTCAGTCGGGCACCGGCGTTGGACATTTGGGGGATGTAGAGGGTTCGCTCGGCGAGACCTGGGCGATCGGTTTGCTCTTGGGGCTTCGCCACCATCGCAGGATCCCTTTGCTATCGAGATAGGCTTCGCAGCGGGTCATCATGCCGGCGTCGTTGGAATGGCCGTCGAACTGGAGTGTCAGGAACGGCTTCTCGGACGCCGGGCGTACGTACGCTTTCACGAACGAGTCCGGCCCGCACTTGAAGTTGGTAATGAAGATAATGTGGAGGTTGGCGTGTTCGCCGACGAGCTTCGCGGCCGCGAGGATCTTGCGCCCGTACTCCCAGTACATGTTGTCATTGATGTCGGTCACGTCGATGTCGGACAACGGCAGGGCGTCGAGCGGCAGGACATTCACGCCGTAATGATCGCGCAGCTTTCTGGCCGCGGAGAGGCTCACGCCGGCATCATGGATGTTGTAGGGCCGTCCCACGAGCACCATGCCGGCCTGGCCGGTCTTGATCAGGGTTGCCAGGGCGGCCTGTCCGGCCTGCTCGTACTCGGATCGGAAGCGCTGCTGCGCCGCCTGTCCGGCCTGGAAGGCTCGTTGGGCCACGGCTCGGCGAACACCCAGCTCCCGCACGGTGTCCACCATAGCGCGTTGCACATGCTGCGGCCCCTTCTGGATGCGCAGCGTTGGGCACAGGATTCGGTCCGGCCAGGCGCGGAAGGACGGGGCCTGCCGCACGACGTACGGCAGCGTTTGGCCCCACGGGCAGACGTGCACGTCCATGTCCTGCACGGGCGTTTGCGTGGACAGGATGTTGGGCAGCCAGATGTAATCGACGCCGCGCTCCACCAACTCGGCTACGTGTCCGTGGGCCACGACGATCGGGAAGCAGGGCTCGGCCACAACACAATCCAACCCGCGTTGCACCGTGCGCCGGTTTGTGGCTTCCGAGACCACCACGCGGAACCCGCAGTCACGGAAGAAGCGGCGCCACAGCGGTAGCCAGTCGAGCGTGTACATCGCGGCCGGTAGGCCGATAGTAGCCGCAGCGTTGGGTGGGTTGCCCTGGTCATCGGCCTGGAGCAGTTCGCCGCGCAGCGCGACCAGGTCGGGGATGACAGCTTTGCGGTCGGTCTTGGCCCGCTTGCGATAGCGGTCCGAGCACTTATCGCCCCAGAATGTGCGCTCGTCGGCGACCTTGAACTCCTGCACCGTGCAGTGGTTTCCGCAGCCTTGGCAGGTGAACTCGCGCAGCGTGTAGTCCACCTTGCCCAGGTCGTACCCGCGGAAGCGCGTGCCGGCCTCGGTGGCCGCGACCTTCTCCTTGGCCAGCAGGGCGGCACCGATGGCCCCCAGGACCGCGTTGTGTGGCGGGACGATGATTTCCTTGCCGCAGATGGCGCTGAAGGCGGCGGCCACGGCGTCGTTGTAGGCCGTTCCCCCCTGGAAGAAGATACACTCTCCGACGTGTCGTCCGCGAACCACGCGGTTGATGTAGTTGTAACCGATCGAATAGGCCAGACCGGCGACGATGTCTTCCCGCTGGGCGCCCTGCTGCATGCAGGTGTTCACGTCGCGCTCCATGAACACCGTGCAACGTTCGCCCAGTTTGATCGGTGTCTGGGAGCTCAGTGCAAGTTGGGAGAACTCGTCCTTGATCGACACGCCGAGCTCCTCGGCGCGCTCTTCGAGGAAGCTGCCGGTGCCGGCGGCGCAGGCGTCGTTCATGGTGAAATCTACGACGACGGTGTCGGTCGACGTGCCGCCTTCGGGTTGCAGGCTGATGTACTTGCTGTCCTGTCCGCCGATCTCGAAGATCGTATCCGGGCGTTTTCCGAGCAGCCGGTCGCCGACGAAAGTGGCCCCGGTCTTGTGGGCGGTGATTTCGTCGTTGATGCTGTCGGCACCGACCAATTCGCCGATCAGCTCGCGGCCGCTGCCGGTGGTTCCCACGGCCCGGACGCGGATACCCCAGCCGACGGCCTCCTCCAGCTCGCGCAAGCAGCGCGTGACGACCTCGATCGGACGGCCGTCGGTGCGCGTGAAGATGTCGTGGATGACATCGCCGTTGGCGTCGATGGCCACCAGCTTGGTGCCCACCGAGCCGACGTCGATTCCCAGGTAGGCCACGACGATCGGGTTGTCCGCCGGGAACTCGTAGGGTCTGACGCGGTCGCGCAGCAACGTGACGCGCTCCAGTGTCAAGGGTGGCAGGGTGGGGAAGGCGCGCTCCCTCTGGCGGTCCTCGGAGCCGATGCGGGCCAGCTTGTCGCGCAGAGCCGCGCGATCGTTGCCGTCCACCTCTGCTGCGGCCAGTGCCGCCCCGATCGCGCCCAGCGATTCAGCCGCTTCGGGAACGAAGAGGCGCTCCTTGTCCACGCCGAACACCTGGCGCAGCGCCTCCACCACCGCAGAATTCGCGGCCACGCCCCCCACGAGCGCGATGGGGGACTCGGGCGTGCGCCCCTTGACGACGGCGGACTTGAAATTGGTGGCCACCGCGTTGCACAGGCCGGCCAAGACCTCGGGTGGACCAAAACCCCTCTGCTGAGCGTGGATCATGTCGCTCTTGGCGAAGACGCTGCACCGGCCCGCAATCTGTGCCGCGCGCTCGGTCTCAGCGACGATGCGTCCGATATCTTCGACCGCGAACTTCAACCGCGAGGCCTGTTGGTCCAGAAAGGCGCCCGTTCCGGCGGCGCAGTCGCCGTTGGTGCTGTAGTCGCGAATGCCCAGGGTTCCGCTAGCCGGGTCGGGAGCGAGCTGGATGTAGCGACTCGTCTCGCCGCCGATCTCGAAGACCGTTCGCACGTGCGGATGCAGCAGGTTGATTGCGCGGGCACAGGCCTGGAACTCGTTGCACCTCGGCGCGTCGAGCATTTCGGCCACGAGCTTGCCGCCGGAGCCCGTCACTACCAGGCCGTCGACCTGTGTGGTGTCCACGAACTTCAGGATCTCGGTCAGCAGCTCGCGGGCGACTCGGAGGGGTCGTCCGCGTGTGCGTCGGCCACGGGCCACCAGGACGGCTACAGAGGTTCCGTCCGGCGAACTGGGCGCCCAGAGCACTTTCGCGGCCCCTTCGCGCGCGCGGACTGTACCGGCCTGGTCCTTCGGTAGCACGAGCGCCGCCTTCACACCGACGGCGCCCACATCGATACCGATGTGGATGCTCATTCTCTTGCGCCCTCCGGCTGACGCTCGCCCAGCAACCCAACCCGTCGAAAGAACTCGCCCTGACCTATCGGCGAACTATGTTACGCACCACCAGCACAGTGTCAACGCGTGCTTGCCCCACTTACAAAACCCATGCGCGCTGCGGCTCAGACTCATATTGCCGGGCGTCCGCGCAGTCTGTGCGGCAGCCACGGGGCGCGCCCGCGGCTTCCCGCCGCCGGCCTCGCTTGCAAAGCGGGTCTGAGAAAGTTAGCCTGCCAGAATAGACAACCGGCTGCCAGGCCGGAACCTGTCCCTCTTAGGCAGGCGCGACCCAGGTGGCGGCAGCCGCTGTCGGTACGCAGGTTGCCGCAGGCCCATCTACACACCTTGCCGCGCGTAGCCTGATTGCACCCATAGAATGGAAGGTACCATGAAACAGCACCAGAATCTGTCGCCGGAGACCCTGGCGGTTCACGCCGGGGTCGCCGAGTACGAGTATCGCCCGGTGGTTCCACCGATCTATCAGGTCTCGACTTTCGCGTTTGCGGACGCTGCGCAGGGGGCGGCGCTCTTTGCCGGTCAAGGCGAAGGTTACATCTACACGCGGATGGGCAATCCCACCGTGGTTGCGCTCGAGAATGCGATCGCCGCCTTGGAAGGCGGACACAAGGGGCTCGCCTGCGGCAGCGGCATGGCCGCGATTCACACGACGCTGGCCGCGTTGCTGCAAAGTGGCGACCACATGGTTTGCAGTGATGCCGTCTATGGCCCCACGTGCTCGCTGGTGGAGTCTTACCTCTCGCGCTATGGTATCGAGGCGAGCGTGGTTGATACGTCGAATCTCGACGCCGTCGCCCAGGCCTTGCGGCCGAACACGAAGGTAGTCTACGTAGAAACCCCGGGGAACCCGACGCTGGTCATCACGGACCTGGAAGCCATCTGCCAACTGGCTCACGATCATGGTGCGCAGGTTGTGGTCGACAACACATTCATGAGCCCGATCTTGCAGCAGCCGCTGCGCTGGGGTGCAGATGTCGTAGTGCACAGCCTGACCAAGTTCCTGAACGGGCATGCCGACGTCGTGGGGGGCATCATCGTCGCCAAGACCGAGGAGCAGTACGCCATCTTTCGCAAGACGCTGAACCACTTGGGCGGCGTGCTCTCGCCCCTGGAATCATTCCTCGTTCACCGCGGCATCAAGACACTCGCGCTGCGCATGAAGCAGCATTGTGCCGGTGGCCAGCAGGTCGCCGAGTTTCTCGAGCAGCACCCGCAAGTGGAGTGGATTCGCTATCCGGGTCTGCCGAGTCACCCCAACTATGAGATCGGTCGCAAACAGACAAACGGTGCCGGCGCGATCATCAGCTTTGGGCTCAAGGGCGGCCTGGAAGCCGGCCGCGCCATGATGAATTCGGTCAAGCTGTGCGCCCTGGCAGTTAGCCTGGGTGGTGTCGACAGCCTCATCCAGCATCCGGCCAGCATGACGCACGCCTCGATGGGGCGCGAAGCGCGCGCCCGAGCCCACATCAGCGACGGGTTGGTGCGCATCTCTGTCGGTATCGAGAACCCGAACGAAATCATCGCCGATCTCGACCAGGCTCTGGCGGCCGCAACCGCGGCGGCCATTTGTGATACGCAGGTCGGCGTGGGCTGAGCCCGGTGGTACGAAAGAGGCACCTTCCATGAAATACGCCATCGTTCTGCCCGATGGGGCGGCGGACGAACCGGTTGCTCAACTCGGCGGGCGCACGCCGCTCGAGGTCGCCAACATCCCCCGGATGGACTGGATCGCCAGCCATGGTCAAGTCGGTCGCGTGGTGACCATTCCGATGGGATTTGTGGCCGGCACCGATGTCGCCACGCTGACCATTTTCGGCTACGACCCACTCAAGTGCTACTCGGGCCGCGCCCCGCTTGAGGCGGCGGCGCGGGGGCTGAAAGCCGGGCCCGACGAGCTGATCTTCCGCTGCAATCTGGTCACGATCGGTGACGGGTATATGCGCGACTTCACTGCCGGACACATCACGCAACCCGAGGCCGAACAGCTTATTGCCGACCTCAACCGACATTTCGCCGACAGTCCCGCCGTGTTTCACAGTGGCGTGTCGTATCGCAATCTGATGCTGATTCCGGGGGCGGCTGAGATCGACGTACAGTGCAGCCCGCCGCACGACATTCCCAACGAGCCCGTCTCCGAACATTGGCCCCGCGGACGGGGCGCGGAGCGGGTCCAGCAGGTCATGGACCGTGCCGCCGAGTTGCTCCGGGACCATCCGGTGAACCAGGCGCGGGCCCAGCGCGGGCAGAATCCGGCGACGAATATCTGGCTCTGGGGGCAGGGGCGGCCGACGAAACTGGAGCCCTTCGTCGAGCGCTTCGGTCTGAGCGGCGCGGTGATCACGGGCGTGGACATCATCCGCGGACTGGCGGTTTCGATGGGGATGAAGCTGATCGAGGTGCCGGGCGCCACCGGCTACGTCGACACGGACTACGCCGGCAAAGGGGCCGCGGCCGTCCGCGCCCTGGGTGAATATGATCTGGTCGTGATTCATGTCGAGGCGCCGGACGAAGCGGGGCATCTCGGCGATGCCGAGCTGAAGGTGGAGACGCTCGAGCGGGTGGACGAACTGGTAGTCGGGCCGGTGCTCGATGCCCTGCGGCGACACGCGGGCTGGCGGATCCTGGTGGCGCCCGATCACCCGACCCCGGTCGCGACGACGGCGCACTCGGCGGTCCCGCCGGCGTTTTGCTTTGCGGGCACAGCGATCCGGCCGTGCGGGGCAGCCGCCTTTTCGGAAGCCGTTGGCGCCCAAGGCCCGATAATCGACCCGGGGCACGAGCTGATGTCGCGTTTTCTGTCCGCATAGGCTGCCGGTGCCGGCCCAGCATATTGGACCGGGGCGTGCGCGCAGCTTGTGGCCTCCGCGTACCTGTGGCAGACTTCATCCACGAGATCACCGGACGAATCCACCGGTGCTCAGAGAAGGCGCCCGTGGGCCAGTGATGAGCGAAGTCACACGCATCCTTGGGGACGTCAGGAAGGGCGATCACACGGCCCTCGATCGGCTTCTGTCGGCCGTCTACGCGGAATTGCGGCGGTTGGCGGCCGGGAAGCTGGCCCGCGAACGGCCCGGACACACGCTCCAGGCAACAGAACTCGTGCACGAGGCCTACTTGCGATTGCTCGGCGCACAGGCCGCGCATTGGGACAGCAGTGCCCATTTCTTCGCGGCTGCGGCCGAAGCAATGCGCCGGATCCTGGTCGAATCGGCGCGGCGCAGAGCTCGGCTGAAGCACGGCGGCGGGCGCCGGCGGTGCGAGGTGGACGAAGCCGACGCGATCGTCATGCCCGACTCGACCGACCTGATCGCCCTGGATGAGGCGCTCGAGAAGCTCGTCAAGGAGGATCGGGTGAAGGCTGACCTGGTGAAGCTGCGCTACTTTGCCGGGTTGACCGTGGAGCAGGCTGGACGGGTGCTGGGCATCTCGCGGGCCACGGCCGATCGCTACTGGGGCTTTGCGCGGAGCTGGCTCTACTACGAGATGACCCGCAGCGCCGAGTCCGAGTAGCAGGATCGGGAGAGGCGCCGCGGTCCTGGATGGCGCTTACACTTGTGAGGGGGCACAGGTACGGATAGGGTTCAGGAAACAGACGCGGTGGTTCGGGAGCGGCCCAGCGTTGCGTGTCGACGTCGGCTGGGCGACATGTATCCAGGGCTGGCGTAGTGGCCACACCGGCACATGAGAGATTGGAAGAGCTTTATCAGACCGCGCTCGAGCAGGACTCGGAAGCGGAGCGGGAGGCCTTTCTCGACGAAGCCTGTGGTGGTGACAGCGAACTCCGCTCACATGTCGAGGGTCTGCTGCGCGTGCGCGAGCAGGTCGGTTCCTTCCTGGATGCGCCTCCGGTCGACCCCCAGGCCACCCTCGAGAGCCAGCCGTCGAGCGAGATAGCCGGGACGTTGGTCGGGCGCTACAAGATTCTCCAAGAGATTGGCGAGGGCGGCTTCGGCAAGGTTTACATGGCCGAACAGGAGCAGCCGGTCCGCCGCAAGGTGGCGCTCAAGATCATCAAGCCCGGGATGGACACGAAGCAGGTGATCGCGCGCTTCGAGGCCGAGCGTCAGGCCTTGGCGCTGATGGACCATCCCAACATCGCCAGGGTGTTGGACGCGGGCGCGACTGAGATGGGGCGGCCGTACTTCGTGATGGAGCTGGTCAAAGGCATTGCTATCACGGAGTACTGCGACAAGCACAAGCTCTCGACTCAGCAGCGCTTGGAGTTGTTTATCCCGGTCTGCCACGCGGTGCAGCATGCCCACCAGAAGGGGATCATCCACCGCGATTTGAAGCCGAACAATGTCCTGGTAACGCTGCACGACACCAGGCCCATGCCGAAGGTAATCGACTTCGGGATTGCCAAGGCGACCGGCCAGCGCCTGACGGAAAAGACCCTCTTCACCGAGTTTTGCCAGTTCATCGGTACGCCGGAGTACATGAGCCCCGACCAGGCGGAGATCAGCGGCCTCGATGTTGATACGCGGACGGACGTTTATTCGCTTGGCGTGCTGCTGTACGAGTTGTTGACGGGCACAACGCCGTTCGACGCGATAACCCTGCGGCGGGCCGCATTCGACGAGATCAAACGCATCATTCGGGAAGACGAGCCGCCGAAGCCGTCAGCGCGGCTGCACACGCTGAGCACAACACAGGAAGCGCTGAGCGTCGCACACGTGCGCCAAACCGAGCCGGCGCTGCTTCCACGGTTGATCCGCGGCGACCTGGACTGGATCGTGATGAAGGCCCTGGAGAAGGACCGCACGCGCCGCTATCAGACGGCGAGTGATCTGGCGGCCGATGTGGAACGGCACCTGTCCCACGAACCGGTTGTGGCCGGTCCGCCGAGCGCAATATACAAGTTCCGCAAGTTTGTCCGGCGGCATCGGCTGGGAGTATTGGCGGGCTCCATAGTCGCTACGGCCTTGGTGGTCGGCTTCTCGCTGGCAACGGTCGGACTGGTGCATGCCAACCGCAGCCGAGCCGCTCTGGTTGTCCAGCGCGACGCGGCCGAACAGGCCCGGGCCAACGCGCAGCGGCAACGTGCCCGCGCGGTAGCCTCCGCCGACGAGGCTCGCAAGCAGGCGGCCAGGTCGCTGACGGTGAACCACTTCCTCCAGGAGATGCTGCGCTCGGTCGATCCGGGCCAGGCCTTGGGGCGTGAAGTCACCGTGCGCTATGTTCTGGATGAGGCCGCCCGGAAGATCGACGAAGGCGCCCTGGTCGAGCAGCCGGAGGTCGAGGCGGCCGTGCGCCAGACGCTGGGTGAGACGTACGCCACACTCGGACTCTACGACGCCGCGGAAGTGCATCTGCGGACGGCGCGAACGATGAGGCATGAACAGCTTGGTGACGAGCACCCGGACACTCTGTGTTCCAACCGTGCCCTGGCGCGGCTGCTCCGCGTCAAGGGTGGTTTTGCGGAGGCCGAGGCACTCCTGCGGCACACGGTCGAGATCCAACGCCGCGTCCTGGGCGATGAGCATCGTGACACGCTGAGCACCAGGAATGAGCTAGCGCTCGCACTGTGGGGACCGGGTAGGTTTGCAGAGGCGGAGGCCATACATCGGCAGACGCTGGCGATCCAGCGCCGCGTTCTGGGTGAAGAGCACGTCGATACCCTGGAGTCGCTCGGGCACTTGGGCGCGGTCTGTCGGGCGCTGGGCCGGCACGCCGAAGCAGAGCCGTTGCTGAGACGGGCGCTCGAGCTGAGCCAGCGCGTGCTGGGCGAGTGGCACCCGCGCACCGCCGTGGCAATGAACAACCTGGGCGAGTTGCGCGAGGATCGGGGCGACTATGAACAGGCGGAGCGGCTCTATCGCCAGACGTACGAAGTGGACCGCCATGTCTTGGGCGCTGACCACCCGCAAACTCAGATTCCAGTCAACAATCTCCTGCGAGTTCTGCAAGTGCAGGGCAAGACGGCGGAGATTAGGCCCCTCGTGGTTGAGCGTTTGGCGCGGATGAGGCGGGCCGCCGAGCACCCCGGTGCGGATGCGCTCACGCTCCATGCGTATGCCTGGGAACTGCTGAATTGCGAACCGGTTGATCTGCGTGATGCGGCGGCGGCGCTGCCCATTGCCCGGCGCGCCAGCGAGTTGGACGGCGGCAGAGACGCTGCCATTCTGGACACGCTCGCCACTGCGCAGCACATGGTGGGGAATCTCGAACAAGCCATTGCGACCCAGCGGCAGGCCATCGCCCGGGTGCGGGCCGGAGGGCCGTACGATCGGTCCGAGCTGGAGGCGAAGCTGGTCAACTACCTGCTGCAAAGGGGCGACCTCGTGAAGGCGGCGGGCGTTTCGTGGGAGGGGCTGGCCGCGCGACTCGGGGAATCGCTGCTGCCTGATACTGCGCCCGGGGCGTCACTCATTCACCAGAGTAAGTCGCTCAGCGCGGCAGGGCGTTTCGACGAAGCGGCAGATCTCTTGCGTGTGTGTCTGGCGATGAGACAGAAGACGCTGCCAGAGGGGCATTGGTTGATCGCTGACACCATCAGCCAGTTGGGCGGGGTCATCGCGGAGCAGGGCGCGTTTGAGGAGGCCGAGCCGCTGCTGCTTGACGCGTGCGCGCGACTGGAAGAAAACCGGCGGGCGCCACTCGAAGAGCGCCGCGCGGCGATCCAGCGGATCGTTCGTCTTTATCGGTCGTGGAGCCAGCCCGACCGCGCCGAGGAATGGCAACAGCGGCTGCCCGAGACAGCGGACGCCAGCGAATAGCACTTCTCCCCCTGAGAGTATCCGGCATCGGCCAGGCAAACGAGGATTCCGCCGGGCCGCCGAAACGACGAATCTGAAGCTGTCGTGAGGCGCGGCGTCTGCGGTTGTCGCATAGCGGTATGGGTGTCTCGCGCAGGACAGGGGCCTGTCACCTGGAAACCACTGATGAGCCCGGCCGACCAAGGACGAGGTCAAGAGGTGGACTGGAATGCCGGTTGAGCCTCGCGCGCCAGCGGCGCGGCGTTGGTCAAACACAAGGAGTTGGAATCGTGAAAACGGGAGTATTCTTGCTGGGTGGTACGCTACTGGCAGCAGTCTTCGTGGTCACCCTGACCGCCTCGCCCGCAGGTATCGCAGGCGAGGGGTTCGAACTCGCCCAGGTCGTGCCGGACGATGTTTTTATGTACACGGCGCAGCGGCCCAATACCGAACGTGATTTCATTGACGGGTACTGGGGCGAGGTCTTCGAGGCGCTGGACAACAGCGGTGTCGGTGGCGACGTCATGTCCCTGGTCGGCTCGCTGCTCGGCAGTGAGCAGGCCGCCGAAGTGCAGCGACTCAAGGACCGGGCGCTGGAGTTGATCGAGGGGGTTGACTGGAAAAAGCTGGAAGGCACCGAATCGGCGTTTGCCCAGAAGTTCGTTCCACCGACGGACCTGTCCAACCAGCGGCCGCCCATTTTTGTGGCGGACATGGTCTGGATTATGCGGGGCAGTCGGGAAGGTGCCGAGCACAACCATGCGGGGCTCGTGGCGATTCTCGACGCTCTGGCGGAGGAGATCAACAAGGCGACCGGCACCGACGCGATGGTGGTGGATAAGCAGGAGCAGAACGGCGCCGAGGTGGCCAGCCTCAACCTGCTGGCGATGGTGCCGGGGGCACCGAAGTTGCCGCTCTCTGTAGCGCGGCGCGCGAACGTGCTGGTGATCGGTTTCCGCGAGCACCTGTTTGGCGACGTGCTGGCCCTGATGGATGGCAGTAGCTCGAAGAGGGCCCAGGCAGACGAACCGCGTTTCAAGGACGCGTTTGCCAAGCTACCGGCGGCCGAAGACAGCCTCACGTTTTTTGATATGCAGGACCTGCTGGTACCTTTGCGCGGTTTCTTCACCGGCGTGATTGGCATGGTCGGCGGTCCGCGTGATTCCTACCGGAATACCGCCATGAGCGCCGAAGTCAGGAAGCTCAACGGGCAGGCTCTGTCGGCCTATCAGGACGGCGACGCGAGGCAAGCCCTGGCGCTGACTAAGCAGGCGTACGCCACCAGCCCGGACAACGCGATCGTGCTGTACAACCTGGCCTGCTTCAACTCCTTGTGTGGCAATCGCGAGGAGGCGCTGAGCTGGCTGCAAAAGGCCGTTGAAGGCGGCTTCTACGCGCCCAAGAAGATCTCCGGCGATCCTGATCTGGAAAGTCTCCACGCGGAGCCGGAGTACACGGCCACGTTGGCCCGGGCGGCCGAATTGGCGGCCGAACAGCACGCGGAAGATGTGGTCATCAACTCATCCAAGACCGGAGAGGCGGCGCGGCTGGGCATGCAGGCCATGCAAGCCTACAACGAAAAGGAGTACGAGCGCGCCCTCGAGCTGACCGAACAGGCCTATGCGGTGGCGCCGCACGACTCGCGCGTGCTCTACGGGTTGGCGTGCTTCCACGCCCTGCTCGGGCACGACGCCAAGGCGCTCGATTTCCTTGCACAGGCGGTCGAGGGCGGCTTCTACTGCCCGCGACACATTGCGCGCGACCCGGATCTTGAGAGCATCCGCGACAACGAGCGCTACCAGGCGGCCGTGAAGCTGGCCCGCCAGAAGGCCGCGGAAGTGACGGCCGGTCGCGCGGACAAGCAGTTGGGGGTGATCCAGCAACTGGTCGAGCGCATCGCCAGTGCGGTTGGGATCCTCGATTACGCCGCCGCGATTGAGACTACCGATGGCTATGCCACGTATACGGAAACGGTCAGCGTGTTGGTGCCGGATGCCAAGGAGCGGCCGTTCTACCAGGTCTTCGGCAAGTCGTCGCAACTGACCGAGTTTGACCGCTATCTGCCGCAAGAGACGGTGTCCTTCTCGATCTCGGGCGGTCTCGACCTGAATGAACTGTACAAGTTCTTCGAGGACACGTTCCGCCAGGCTGGTCCGCAGGGTGAAGAGCTGCTGGACAAATGGGCCGGAATTCAGGAGCAAATCGGCATCGATGTGCAGAAGGACGTCATCGGCTGGATTGGCAGCGAGTTCATCAACATTACCCTGGACGACAACCGCGGCTCCGTGTTTCTGATGCAGGTCGCGGACGAGCAGGTTGCCCGCGAGAAGGTCGGGGCCGCGATCGAGTTCCTCTCCACGAAGCTGACCGAAGTAGTGGCGGAGAATCCGATGCTGGCGGGCCTGGCGATGATGACCGTGCACTCGTCACCCGCCGAACACGAGCAACTCCCCGGGTTCCAGAGCCTGCACTTTGCCATGTCGCCGCAGCCGGCGGTCTGGGGTGTCAGCGACGGCTACCTCGTATTCGCTACTTCGGCGGACGCCGCCGCCTTGTGTCTGGCGACCGCCCGCGGTGACCACCCGAACATCCGCGAGAACGCGCGGGTGATGAGCGAGACGATCGTTCCGCAGGGCCCCTTCGCGAGCGTTACGCTGACTGATCGGCGTAACCTGGGTGATGAGTTGGCGGCCGGCGTCGGCGTGGCTTCGATGGTGACCGGGATGATGGGCGCCATGATTCCGGAGCCCAAAGCGCGGCCCGTGATCACCAAGATCGCGGGCATCCTGGCCAAGCTGGCTCCGGTCGTACGCAAGATCGATTTCTACAAGTCGGCGGCCAGCCACACGACGTTCGATGGCCGCACCTGGCATACGCGGGCTGTGACGCACTACTTTGCTCCGGAGGAACGGACAAAGCGTGGCCCCTTGTAGAATGCCGCAGCACGCGCCGACCGCGTGGTGACAGTCAGCACACTGTCGGCCGGCGTACCTCCCCGTTCGCGGAGCTACGGGAAGGTGCGTGCGGCCGGCAGCGCGTCCGCCGTATTGTCCGGCGAGTCGAATAGGCCCAGTTGCCACATGAAGAAGGTGAGGAAGTCGGCTTGCTCGTCGATGCGCTTGCTGACAGGTTTGCCGGCCCCATGGCCGGCCTTGGTGGCGACCCAGAGCAGGATCGGGTTATCGGACGCCGAGGCGGCCTGTAACGCCGCCGCCATCTTGCGGGCGTGCATGGGCACGACACGGGAGTCGGACTCGGCGGTGGTGAAGAGCACGGCGGGGTAGTCCACGCCGCGGCGCACATGGTGGTAGGGGGAATACGCGTACAGCCACTCGAATTCGGCCGCGTTCTCAGCGCTGCCGTACTCGGGGATCCACAAGCGGGCGATCTCGAAGCGGTGATAGCGGATCATGTCCAGCAGCGGGACGGCACAGGCGGCCGCCCGGAACAGATCGGGGCGTTGGACAATTGCGGCCCCGACCAACAGGCCGCC
>JAHJAR010000287.1 GCA_018814045.1 Planctomycetota bacterium
ATCACACAAGATACCCAACCCACCAAACTGCAGGCCCGCGTCTTCGAACTCCTGGGCCTGTAGTCAGTTCGCGGAAACACCCCAGCACCACAACTGTCGCAGTCGCAGAAACTTACGCTTCGCCTACTAGCGGAACTTCGGATTAGATGGGTGGCCCATGGCTTCAGCCTTGGGGGACGCGAATTCTACTGCAAAGTTCGCGTGGCCCACCGCTTAAGCGATGGGCCACCCAGATGACGTAACGCGAGAAAGAGGCCCTGACTGAGCACTAGTGTGCTTTGATCCACTCCGCGATGTCGGTGATCACCTGCGCGCTCACGTGGCCGCTCTGCTGGTAATCCTCCGGCGTTGGTTTGCCCTCACCGGCGATGAAGAGGTGGTTGAGCTTGTTGTAGAGCTTCATCTCGACGTTCTGGCGCTGGCCGATGCGTTTTTTCCACAACTCGAAGTCCGCCGGCGTGACCTGATAATCGCGGCCACCCTGCAAGATCAGAATCGGTAGCTTGAGCTTGGCGGCGGCACCAACCTGGTCAAGGCTGTGCAGGTGAGACCAATACGCCGCCGGCACACCCAGCACTGGCTCCGTGATCTCGCCGACCCGGCCCGCGCGAATGAGCGCAACCGCGTCCTTGAGCTTCTCCACCGCGGCCCGTTCCTCGGCGTTGTACTGGCCGTCCAGGCGGGCGATGTACTCGGTCTGCTCCTCAAGCAGATCGAGGATCGAACGCGCGTTGCCGGCCATGATGATGATGCCGGCAAGCTGCTCGTCGCGTTGGGCGATAAACGGCGCCGCCATCCCACCCAGGCTGTGTCCCGCTACGAACACACGCCGGGCATCGATCGCCGCGTGCTCCCGCAGCAATTGCGCGGCGGCCACGGCGTCGTCGATGGTCTCAGCGGCCAGCGTCCACTCCGCCGCCTTCTTCGCCAGCGGATGGGCCTTGGTGCGTTTGACGTAGCGCAGGACGGCGACGCCGCGCGAAGCCAAACCCCAGGCCAGATCCCGAAACGGCTTGTTCGCCCCGACGGTCTCGTCTTCGTCATGAGGCCCGGAGCCGTGCACGAGCACCAGCGCCGGGTGCGGCCCCTTCTTGGCGGGCAACGTCAATGTTCCGGCCAGCGGAAACTCACCCGCCGAGACGGTCACGCGCTCCTCGCTGAAGCTGTCCTGGTCGACGTAGTCCGGGGGCTCGTAAGACAGCGTGGGGTTCACGGCCATGCAGAAGAAGCCGGCCATGCGGCGCTGCGCATCGAGCGTGACGCGCAGCGTGCACGTGCCACGTTCGAAGCGGCAGACGATATCCACGAGGTCATGCCCCTCCAGTTTGCTGGTCTTGATGGACTGCTCAGCCTGGTAGGGGCCGAGCTTCAACTGCAAACCGGCCCAAACCTGGGCGGCCTGTTCGGCACTGAAGCCGGCACGGACCGTGGCGTCGCCGGTTGCGACGAATTCTCCGTACTTCCTCTCGGTCAGCAGCTTGAGAATCGCCCGCGCTCGCTCGGTCGGTTCCTGCTCGTCAGCGCGTGCGACGACGGCGGCAGATAGCACGGCGGCCAGCACGCAGCCGCATCCCAGTTGTCTCCACATCGACATGTACACTCTCCCTGCTTGTTAGCGGGTAGTCTTACGCAACCGGATCATTCAGTCTATACGAGCCAGCAGTGCGGGTATTCCACGCTCGGCCCGCCCATCCGCGATCTCCTGCTGAACACCCTCGCGCGCCGGGTCGTGCCAGCGGCCGCCAAACCACTTACACTGCCCACATTGGCGCGAATTCGTAACTTGGATCGGAATAGCCGTCGTGTTCGCCCGTATCTCGGGGTGGACCGCTGCCCACGGCGGCCGTCAGGAGTCACAACAGGCGATGACGCGTGGACAGCCCGATGCCCAGGCGCTGGCACTTATCGAGTCAGTCGGCCGGCGGGCCTTTGCCTATGCCTGGCAGATGCTGCACAACCACGAAGACGCCCTCGACGCTGTCCAGGCGGCGATGGTTGCCGTCTGGCGCAGCCGGCGCCGGCTGAACCCGGAGCGCGACGTGCGGGCCTGGTTCTTCTGTGTGCTGCGAAACCGCTGCATCGACCAGCTCCGAACGCGTCGCGCGCGTGGTCCCGGGGCAGCCGCGGTCGAGCCTGCCGCGGACGCGGCCGACGATCCAGCGCAGCGCGCCACGCGCAGTGAGGACCAGGCGCGTCTGCGCCTGGAACTGGAGTGCCTACCGGAGCAGATGCGGGAGATCATTCTCCTGCGTGACTACCACGATCTGTCGTATGCGGAAATCGCCCGCGTGCTGGAGATACCGAGCGGCACGGTGATGTCGCGGCTGCACCGGGCGCGCGCGACCTTGCGCGAGCGGATGTTGGCGGACGGATGACCCGATGAGCGACTGCACAGAAATCCAGGAGCGCCTGTCGGCCTACCTTGACCAGGAGCTCACTCAGCAAGAGAGCCAGCGCATCGCCGTGCACCTGCGCGAATGCCCCCGCTGTCGCGGCGTGTGCGAGGACTTCGCGCGTCTGCGCCAGGGCGTCAAGCGACTGAAGTACCCGGCACCGTCCGAGGCCGAATGGAGGAAGACCATGGCTCGTTTCACGTTCACGGCCACGCGCGGAGTCGGGTGGCTGCTTTGGCTCGGGGGCGCCATCGTGCTGGTCGGATACGGGATCTACGAATTCGCAACCGACTCGACGATCGCCGCGCTCGAGCGCGTCGCGGTGCTCGGGCTGATTCTCGGGGCCGTCTTGGTGTTTCTGACCGTGCTGGTCGAGCGGGCCGTCGCTTACCAGCACGACAAGTTCAAGGACGTCCAAGAATGAGTGACTTCCTGATCGTTACGACGCCGAGTGTGCCCGGCTATCGCATCACCCGGGTATTCGGTCTGGTGCGCGGCAACACCGTGCGGGCCCGCAGCATCGGCCGGGACATCCTGGCTCTGTTCCGCAACATAGTCGGTGGCGAGGTCCCGGAATACCGCAAGCTCATGGCCGAAAGCCGCGAGCAATCACTCGAACAGATGACCGATGAGGCCCGCGAACTGGGCGCCAACGCCATCGTCGCCGTACGCATGACAACCTCAATGATCGCCAGCGGAATGGCCGAGATCCTGCTGTTCGGCACGGCGGTATGGCTGGAGCCGGCCGACGCGGAATGAGGCCTGGCGGAGCCCAACCATGAGGGCGCTGCCGTGAACGAACTGCTGATTGTCACGACGCCAGACGTTCCCGGATACCGCACGACCCGCGTGGCGGGCTTGGTGCGTGGCAACAGCGTGCGGGCGAGCGGGCGGGCTTCGCGGAGGAACTGAACCGCCTGGCCGCACGTCTCGGGGAAATCCTGGAGGCCGACCACCGTCAGGAGCAGAAGCTGCGCGGCTGGATCCGCTGGCTCCAGACATCCTGACCTGCCCGTGACCGTTTCTGACCACTCGAAAGCCGAGGTGATAGCTCGCAACGCTGGAGAAACACCGAAGAATGCGGCCTTGCAGACGAATGGCCGCGGCGTTGGCCGGAGAAAAATCGTCACTTTCTATGACGGTGTCGCAGGGCTGAATCCGCAAGAAAGGCCTGAGAACAAAGGTCCAAACCGATGCATGTCAGGATGTCTGGACACCAGCGGGCACACACGCGATGTTGCCGTCTCTGGCCAGTATGCTTACGTAGCTGATGGTGCGAATGGTCTGCGAATCATCGACATTGGAACACCTTCCGCTCCCGCGCTGGTCGGTGAGCTTGCTACCGCGGATCAACACGGTGGTGACGCATGCGTCGTCGAGCTGATGGGCCACGACTACGTGTGCGTGGGCGATCTTGACGCGACATCA